>PXQN01000070.1:0-54022 GCA_003021305.1 Halobacteriales archaeon QH_10_67_22
CACGCGCTCTGCCGGATTGCCCGCGACGGTGGCGCCGGGGGGGACGTCCTCGACGACGACGGCGCCTGCCCCGACGGTGGCGCCGGCCCCGACGGTGATGTCCCCGACCAGCGTCGCGCGGGCGCCCAGCGTCACGTCGTCACAGACGGTCGGGTGTCGCTTCACGGGCTCGGGGTCGTCACCGCCCAGCGTTACCCCGTGGTACATGACGACGTCGTCACCGATTTCGGCCGTCTCGCCGACGACGACGCCCATGCCGTGGTCGACGAACAGGCGCCGACCCACCTCGGCCCCGGGGTGTATCTCGACGCCCGTCAGGAACCGCGCCAGTTGTGCGAGCGCCCGGGCGGCCAGACGGTGGCCCCGCGACAGGAGCCAGTGGGCAAGCCGGTGTGTCCAGACGGCCCACAGGCCGGGGTAGAGCAACACCTCGGCGGTCGTTCTGGCGGCGGGGTCTATCTCTCGTGCTGTGCGAACGTCCGCTCTGAGTCTGTCGAACATGTGTCCGGTCGGTGTGAGTATGGTCGGAGTCGGTACGACGGAGCGAGAGAACGGGCACTCACCGACAACACTGCCGACCCGGCGTCGGCTGGTCGGAGCCAGTGCGACCGGACGAGCGTGAGTGCCCGAGCGACATACACGAGGGTTACCGCCCCAGCGAATTAAATGGTCCGAAACCGAAAACTCGTGGTCGGTTTCCTCCCGAGAGAAACCTTGAAACGAGTGCCGGGCGACCGTTCACACGTCATGGATTTCGAGGACGTGGAGACGATCACAGTGCTCGGTGCCGGCAACATGGGCCACGGGATCGCCGAGGTGGCGGCCCTGGCCGGCTACGACGTGTGCATGCGCGACATCAAAGAGGAGTTCGTCCAGGACGGCTACGACCAGATCGAGTGGTCGGTGGGGAAACTCGCCGAGAACGGCCAGATCAGCGAGGGCGAGGCCGAGGAGACCCTGGAACGGATCACGCCCCTGGTCGACTTCGAGGCAGCCGCCGAAGACGCCGACGTCGTCATCGAGGCCGTCCCCGAGCGCATGGACGTCAAGAAAGACGTTTACCGGGAACTCGTGGAGTACGCCCCCGACGAGGCCATCTTCGCGACCAACACCTCCAGTCTCTCGGTCACCGAGCTGTCGGAAGTCACCGACCGCCCCGAGCAGTTCTGCGGGATGCACTTTTTCAATCCGCCGGTCCGGATGGCCCTGGTCGAGGTCATCTCCGGCGAGCACACCAGCGAGGCGACGCTCGACACCGTCGAACAACTGGCCGAGGCGTTC
The DNA here is from genome assembly GCA_003021305.1 of Halobacteriales archaeon QH_10_67_22. Classification (GTDB taxonomy): domain Archaea; phylum Halobacteriota; class Halobacteria; order Halobacteriales; family Haloarculaceae; genus QS-4-69-31. The sequence continues at coordinate 1,282 of PXQN01000070.1, forward strand.
GAGAAGTCCCCCGTCAGAGTGCGCAAGGACTCGCCGGGGTTCATCGTCAACCGCGTCCTGGTGCCGCTGATGAACGAGGCCTGCTGGCTGGTCCACGACGACGTCGCCACCGTCGCGGAGGTCGACTCGACGGCGTCGTTCGACATGGGGTTGCCGATGGGCGCGTTCGAACTCGGCGACCAGGTCGGCCACGACGTGACGCTGCACGTCCTGGAGTACATGCACGAGGTGCTGGGCGAGGCCTACGAGCCCTGTCCGTTGCTCGAATCGAAAGTCGAGGCCGACGACCTCGGCAAGAAGACCGGCCAGGGCTTCTACGACTACGAGAACGGCGGGGCCGAGGTCCCGAGCGACGCGGGCCGGGCGGACGTCGCCGACCGCCTGCTGGCGGTGATGGCCAACGAGGTCGGCAAACTCGTCGGCGACGACGTGGCCCCCGTCTCGGACATCGACGAGGCGATGGGTCTGGGCGGCGGGTTCCCCGAGGGGCCGGGCCGGATGGCCGACGAGCGGGGGCTCGCGGACCTGGTCGAGACTCTCGAAGAACTCGACGAGGAGACCGGCGCGGCCAGGTACGCCGTCTCGGACGGACTCGAAGCGGCCGCCGAGGCGGGTGGGTTCTACGGCGGTGAGGACGAGGCGACGACGAGCTACGAACAGGTCGTGGTCGAAGTCGACGGTCGTGTGGGCCACGTCCAGCTGGACCGCCCACAGCGGATGAACACGATCACGCCACGGATGCTCGACGAACTCGACGCGGCGCTGGACGAGTTCGCGGACGACGACGAGGTGCGCGCAGTGTTGCTCGAAGGTGCCGGCGACCGGGCGTTCTCGGCGGGGTTCGACGCCGCCAGCGCCGCCCCCGAGGACGCGCTGGACGCGACCGAGGTTTCCCGACACGGCCAGCGGGTGCTCGGCCGACTCGAGGAGGTCGGGATGCCCGTCCTCGCCGCTGTCGACGGCTACTGTCTCGGCGGCGGGATGGAACTGGCGACGGCCGCGGACATGCGCATCGCCCAGGAAGGCGCCCAGTTCGGCCAGCCCGAACACAACCTCGGGCTGATGCCAGGGTGGGGCGGGACCCAGCGGCTGAAACACGTCGTCGGCGAGGGTCGCGCCAAAGAGATCATCTTCACGGCGCGCAACGACTACGACCCGGAGACGATGGCCGACTACGGCTTCGTCAGCGAGGTGCTGAGCCCCGAAGCCTTCGACGACCGCAAGTGGGAACTCGCGCGTGACCTGGCGGCTGGACCGCCCATCGCACAGAAACTCACCAAGCGGGCGATGCTGGCCGGCCGCGACGACACCGAGGCCGGTCTCGAGCTCGAGGCGTCGGGCTTTGGCCACCTGTTCAACACCGACGACGTCTGGGAGGGACTGGCCGCCTTCCAGCAGGACCGCGACCCCGAGTTCGAGGGGAAGTAACGGGATAGCAAGTCGCGGGTCACCAGGCCAGGTCCACCGCGTCGCCCACCTCGACGCCGAACGCGTCGTCGCCCCGACCCTGATTCACCGCGAGTTCGACGTTGCCGTGGCTGCCCACCGTGACGAGTCGGTCGCCGGCCGGGCGTTCGGCGTAGGCGTCCCGCACCGGCACGCGCTGGTCGTCGACGGTCACCGCGTCGCGCCCATTGAGCACCCTGCCGGGGACGTTCGTCACCGCGTTGCCGAAGTCGTCGACGACGAGCACCTCGCCCGTCGCGCCCGCTTCACCGAGGTCGGGCTCGGGAAACGTCAGGTCGACCCACTCGTCGGTCGGCGAACACCGCTCCAGGTCCTCGACCGCCTCGACGTCGTGAACTGTCGCGGCGGCGGGAGCGAACAGGTCACGCCCGTGGAAGGTCGAACTCGCCAGCGCCTCGTCGTCGTACGCGAGGTCCCAGACCGCGAACTTCTCGCCGTCGGCGAGGCGTCGTGCCGTCGGGACGACGACGCCGTTGTCGGGGGCGACCAAGCGGTGACCCCCGGCCTCGACGACGACGGCCCCGCGGTCGGTGCCGACGCCCGGGTCCACGACGACGCAGTGGGTCGCCGGCGGGAAGTACGGCACCACCTCGCGCAGCCAGAACGCGGCCGCCCGCACGTCCTGGCGGGGGAAATCGTGTGCGATGTCCTCGATACGGGCGTCCGTTCGCGAGCAGACCACGCCACGCATCGCGGCCGGGTACGGGCTCCCGAAGTCCGACGCGAGCGTTATCATACCCGGTGGATGGTCCGCTCGCCCGTTAACCGTCGCGGTTCGGGATGGGACATTCGTAACCCTCCCCCGCGGGCCACTCGCCGGCCGAGGCGCCGCTCAGATCAGCCGTGCCTCGTCGGGGTCGAAGCCGAGCGTAATCTCCCCGGACAGGTCGGGGTCGGGCGTCCGGAAGACCACGGTCCGGTCGTCCCAGTCGGCGTAGTAGCGCGTGGTCTCGCCCAGGAATTCGGCGGTGTCGACGGTGACGGTGAACCTGTTGGCGTCGCCCTCGACGACGAGTGCCGTCGGCCGCACGCAGACCGTCACCGGTTCGCCGGGCGTCGCGTCGCCGGTCACCCGGAAGGTCGTCCCGTCGACGTCGACGGTCACGGTCCCGTCGCCGGCGTCGGTCACGGTCCCGTCGAACAGCGTGTTCTCGCCGACGAACGAGGCGACGAAGCGCGTCGCGGGGCGCTCGTATATCTCGCGCGGCCGCCCCACCTGTTCGACGCGACCCTCGTGCATCACCGCGACGCGGTCCGACACCGCGAGCGCCTCGGCCTGGTCGTGGGTGACGTAGACGGTCGTCACGCCCAGTTCGGACTGGATGCGTTTGACCTGCCGGCGCAGGGTCTCCCGGAGGCGCGCGTCGAGTGCCGACATCGGTTCGTCGAGCAACAACACCGACGGCGCCGGCGCCAGCGCCCGGGCGAGCGCGACGCGCTGTTGCTGCCCGCCGGACAGCTGGTCGGGGTCGCGCTCGCCCATCCCGGCCAGGTCGACCAGTTCCAGCAGCTCCGTGACACGCTCGTCGACGGTCTGTCCGTCGGGCGGGTCGGTGAACCGCAGTCCGTAGGCGACGTTCTCGGCGACGCTCATGTGTGGAAAGAGGGCGTAGTTCTGGAAGACGACGCCGACGTCGCGGTCTTCGGGCGCGAGGCCGGTCACGTCGCGGCCGTCGAACGAGACGGTCCCGGCCGTCGGCGGTTCCAGGCCGGCGATGGTCCGGAGCGTCGTCGTCTTCCCACAGCCCGAGGGGCCGACGAGCGTGAAAAACTCCCCCGACGCGACGTCCAGCGAGACGCCGTCGAGCGCCACCGTGTCGCCGAACGTCTTGTGCACGTCGGCCAGCGCGAGGTCAGCCATCGAACCCGCGCCTCCCGCCGAGTCTGTCGATGACGACGAAGCTCGCGCCGGTCACGACGAGCAGGACCGACCCCATCGCGGTTGCCGGACCGAGTCGCCGGCCGAGGAACCGCTCGATGGCGACCGGCATCGTGTAGCTGTTCGTCCCGGTCGCCAGTATCACCGTTGAGTCGAACTCGCCGATGCTGATCGCGAAGGCGAAGGCCATCCCCGCGACGATACCCGGCACTACCAGCGGGAGTTCGACGTCCAGGAGTGCGCGAGTCCGGGTCGCCCCTAGCACTCGCGCGGACTCGACGAGGGCGTCGTCGATCCCCGCCAGCGCCGGCGCGACGTTGCGCGTCACGAACGGGTAGGCGCCGACGGCGTGGGCGGCGACGATGGCGACCGGTCCGGCGACGGTGACCCGCCAGCCGAAGGCCTCGAACCCGAACACCAGTCCGCGCAACAGGCCGAGGCCGACGACGATGCCACTGACCGCAAAGGGCGCCATCGCCAGCGCGTCGAGGACTTTCCGCCCGCGGAACCGTCGCGTGCTGACCACGCCGAGCAACACGCCTATCGGGACGGCCACCACCAGCGTGCCGGCGCCGAACACGAGCGAGTTGCGCACCGCGGTCAGGGGCTTGACCTGGAAGTCGTAGGCCTCGGCCTGGCGCTCGACGAGAAACGCGTAGTTGCGCAGCGTCACGCCATCGGGACCGGTGACGCTCGCGAGCACCATGCTCGCCATCGGGAGGACGAACACGAGCACCGCGACCGCGGCGTAGGCGCCGACGGCGACCCTGTCGGCCGTCAGCCCGCCCAGCAGGTCCCGGCGGGGTGCGGGCCGGCCGGTCCGACTCGCGCGCTGGCGGGCCTCGTACTGCAGGTAGGCGTAGGTCAGCGACAGCGAGACGACGATCTCCAGTACCGCGAGGCCCGTGGCCGTCCCGTAGTCCAGTTGCTGGACGCTGTGGTACACCCACACTTCGACGGTGGCGTACCGCAACCCGCCGAGTGCGAGCACGATGGCGAACGACATGAACGAGAAGATGAACGTCAACAGCGCCCCCGTCAGGACCGCCGGCAGCAACTGCGGGAGCGTCACGTCACGGAAGGCACGCAGGGGCGAGGCGCCCAGCGTCCGGGCCGTCTCGGTCGCGTCGGCGCTGACGCCCTCCCAGGCGGCGGCGGTGACCCGCGCGACCAGGGGTGCGTTGTAGAACGCGTGGGCGAGGACGATCACCTCCAGGGTGTAGAGCAGTTCGAGCGTCGGCAGTCCGAGCGTCCGCAGGAACCCGTTCACGACCCCGTTCTCGCCGAAGGTGGCGACGAAGCCGATGGCGACCATGATCGACGGCATCACGAACGGGAGGATAGTGAGCGAGCCCACCGTCTGCCGGCCGGGAAACTCCCAGCGGGCCAGCACCCAGGCGCCGGGCACGCCGAGGGCGACGCTCGCGACGGTCGACAGCAGCGCCTGGTAGGCGGTGAAGCCAAAGAGCCCGAGCCGGTAGTCCGGGAACGACTCGACGAGAACCCACGGGTCCGACAGCGCCGTCGCGAACACGCCGAAGAAGAACTCGTCGGTGAGGATGGCGGTGATCACCGCGACAGTCGGGCGCCCGTCGACGACGAGTGACTCGGCGAAGACGACGCCGACGGGGTAGAAGAACATCACGACCAGCAAGGCCAGCGTCACCAGCGTCACGACGGCGAGTCCGACGCGTTCGAGCCCCCGGGACCGGCGGAGTCGCTCGCGGACCGCCGGGACGTTCACGCGCTCGAACAGTCCGGGCCCGTTCATCGGTTGCGCCCTCTCGTCGGCCCGTTCATCGGTCTCGCTCCGTTGCGGGGCCGTTCACGAGTGCCGGCCCCTGCGAGCCCGTCCGTCTGTGCCGATCCCCCGGGGCGGTCATCACGTCACTGGCTGGCTATCTGGCGCGACCACGAGTCGACCCAGCCGTCCATGTTCCCGACGAGGTCGTCGTACCCCAGGCCGACGATTTCCTCGGGTTCGTACACCAGGTCGCCGTAGTCCTCGGGCAGGGTGGCGTTCTCGACGGCCGGGAGGCCGACGTTCCGTTCGGCGATCTCGGCCTGGACCTCGGGGTCGAGCACGAAGTTCATGAACTCGACGGCCAGGTCGGTCTTCTCGGTCTCGCGGAAGGGTGCCATCCCGTCGACGTACCGGTACCCTTCGCCGTCGGGGAAGCCGACCTGGTGTTCGGCCATGTCCTGGTCGCGCCGGTCGGCGTACACCTGGTCGGTCGAAAAGGAGACCACCATCGGCGCCTCGCCGTTCGAGTAGGCGTCGTAGGCGTCGCCCCAGCTGTTGAGCACTCGCGTCCCGTTGTCGGTGAGGTCGCTCCAGTAGTCGAGATACCCCTCCTCGCCGAAGTGGTCGACCGTCCACAGGAGGAACTTCAGTCCCGTGGTGCTCCCCTGTGGACTCGGGACGAGTAACCCGTCCTCGAAGTCGGGCGACGTGAGGTCGTCGAACGTCTCGGGGTCGCCGACGCCTCGTTCGTCGAGCAGATTGCGGTTGTAGACGAGACTCACGTAGGACGCACCGAAGGGGATCGCGCGGTCCTGTGGGTCGAACCGGAAGTCCTCGACGACGCTGTCCACGTTCGAGAGTCGGGCGGTGTCGACGCTGGCGAACAGGCCCTCCTCGCCCTCGACGCCCTGGTCGGTCCGGACCAGGTCCTCGGCAGTCAGCCCCAGGTAGAGGTCTGTCTCGATCGGTTCGCCGGCCCCGCGGCGCTGGAGAAAGTAGGTCATCTCGTCTTCCGGTGCGAACCACTCCAGTTCGACGTCGTGGCGCGACTCGAACTCCTCTTTGACCCACCCGCCGGGGCTGGTGCTCGGGGCGTCCAGGAAGGCGGGGTAGGTCCCCACGCGCAACGAGGCCAGCCCGGCTGTCGCCGTCCCGGTCGTCGTCCCCTCGGTCGCCGTCTCCGTCCCGGACTCCGGGGTCCCGGTCGACGTCCCCGTCGTGGACCCGTCCGGCGAGTCCGTCGCAGTCGCCTCGTCGGTCGGCTCCGCGCTACACCCCGCGAACAGGCCGGCCGCGCCCAGCCCCGCCGCTTTCAGGAACCGTCGTCTGTCCATACCTCACTACACGATTCCCTGGTAATATAACCCGTGATTTCCGGCGGGGAACTGTACAATCGTGATGGTCGGGGCCGCTCTCAACAGATCTCGCCCAGGTCGCGCCAGTCGTCGACGTGGACGGTCACCTCGAGTTCGCGCCCGCAGCCATCACAGTAGAACGACACCGTGCGGTACCCCGGCTGGAACTCCGTCCCCTCGCCGTGTTCGTCACACTCCACGCGGACCCCGCGTTCATCGCGCTCCGGTACCTCGACCGTGTAGGTGGCCATCCTGTCGTCGTATCGGAGTGGGCCGGTGAAAAATCCGACGGCGAGCGTCGGGTCACCCCGTTCCCGGCCGGCCGCCGTCGGTCGCCACCAGTGTGGGGTCGCCCGCGTCGGTCGGGCCCTGGCCTCGCGGCACCGAGACCGTCACCGTCGACCCGCGGGGCGTGTTCTCCTCGACGGCCAGTTCGCCGCCCATCCGGGTGACACCCCAGTGGGCGGTCCACAGGCCGAGACCGCCCCCGTGTTCGAGGTCGGTTTCGCCGCCACGCTCGAGTGGGGCCCGTTGCACAGTACGCACAGTGGTTCGGGCCGTCCATGTCGGACGAACGCGGGTCACCCTCCTGAGTCTGTCCATCGGCCGATCCTGCCCGTTCACCTGCCCTCCCGGTACCAGCAACCGTCTCAGTCCCAGAAACTCCGTGTGCGGGCGTACTCGCGCTCGCGGCGGAGGATGTCGCGGTAGAACTCGTCTTCGTCCTCGCGGAGTTTGTTGATGATCCGGGCGGCGTTTCGCGGCCCGACCCCGCGGGCCGCCAGCGCGACCACGGCCCGTTTGCCGTGACTCTGGACGAGACTCGCCGCTGTGTAGGCCCGTTCTGTCATCTTCTCCTGTTCGTCGTCTTTCTCGTCGGCCCGCACTGCCGCGACCACCTCGTCGGCCCAGGGGTTGAGGGCGGCGACCCGCGTGGACCCACACTCGGGACATTCGGGCCGGTCGCGGACGCGCTTGACCTGTTTCCGGCGTTTCCAGTCCCGGCAGTGGACACACAGGAGGATGACACGGTCGGTCCGGATGCGCTCGCGGACCGTCTCGATGACGCTCGCGTCGGCGTGGTCGGGCGAGAGCAGTTCCTGGCCGGCCGAGTTCCCGCCCAGGCCCACCGCCGTGCGCTCGCCGAGGACTTCGACCGCGAGGTCGCCCGACTGGACCCGCCGGAGCACGTCGGCGGCCCCCGCGACGTCTAAGTCCTCGTGGAGCAGTTCCCGGACTGCCTCGTCGTAGACGGGCGTGTCCGCGAGCGCGTCCACGAGTCTGTCCCGGCCGAACCGGCCGTCCCCCCGCCAGGATTTGAGCGCGCCGAACTTGGCCGCGACCTGTGCGACCTTGAATGTGAGCGCGTCGGCGTGTTTCAGACTCAACTCGATGAGTTCGCCCACGTGGTCGGGGTCGGTCTCCTCGAAGAGCGCGACCACGTCGGTCCCGGCGACCCCGCGGGGCACTTCGAGTTCGATCCGGTAGGGGTCTATCTCCATCCCGACCGACGAGCCGGTGCGCTGGCTCAACAGCGCCGACAGCAGCCGTCCCAGCGTCTCGTTTACCTTGTGACCGAAACAGGCGTTGACCACCAGTTCGCGCCCGCGAAACTCGACGAGGATCCGTTCGTCGGTCGGTATCGGCCCCTCGTGGTCGGCCAGCTGTGTCAGTCCCGTCTCGACCGTCTCCCGGTCGCCGTCGTACCGTCCCGTGAACTCGCCGGCGACGCGCTCGCGTGGGGCGCCGTCCTGGAGTTGCTGGCCGGCGACGCCGCGCATCTCGCCGACCTCGCCGGCGACTGCCGCGGGCACGGGGATCTCAGAACCCGTCCAGGAGGGGACCTCGCCGCCGGGGTCCTCGACCGGCGAGACCGTCACGACGTCCTCGTCCTCGTCGATCTCGGTGATGCGCCACATCTCGCCGCGCTGGACGAACACCTCGCCGGGCGTCGCGAAGTTGACGACGAACCGCTCGTCGAGGGTTCCGATCTCCCGGCCGCTCGCGACGTCCTCGACGGTGTAGGTCGCCTCGTCGGGGATCATCGAGAGGTTGTGGTAGAAGTACTGCCAGGTCCCGCGGCGTTTCTCGATCCGGTCGTCGTCCTCCTCGAGCCAGACCACCCGGTTGTCCCCCAGCTGTCGGACGACCCGCTTGAACGCGTCCGGGTCCAGGTCACCGAAGGGATAGGCTCGCGTCACGATCTCGTAGGCTCGCATCGCACCGATCTCGCCGAAGTCCATGACCAGCCCGGCGACCTGGTTGGCGACAGTGTCGAGACTCCCCTCGTGGATGGCGGCGGGTTCGACCTCGCCGGCACGCCCGCGGCGGGCGATGGCCAGCGCCTCCAGCGTGTCGTCGGGGTGGCCCGTCACGACCGTCCCGCGGGAGACACGGTCGCGACGGTGGCCCGCGCGCCCGACCCGCTGGAGGAGTCGCGTCACCTGTCGGGGGCTGTTGTACTGGACGACGTGGTCGACGTGGCCCACGTCGATACCCAGTTCCATCGAGGAGGTACACAGCAGCCCGTCCAGTTCGCCGGCCTTGAACCGGTCTTCGACGTCGACGCGGGCGTCCTTCGAGAGCGAGCCGTGGTGGACGCCGATGTTCGCGTCGAGTTCCTTGAACCGCGAGCCCAGCGCCTCCGCCAGCTGGCGCGTGTTGACGAACACCAGCGTCGACTCGTACTCCTCGACGAGTTCGACGATGGCGCGGACGTGACTGGCGAACTCGGGTTCGGTCATCAGTTCGCCCGCCAGTCGCTCGTCTTGCTCGCGCACCGTCGGCGAGCGGACCTGCACGTCGAGTCTGCTCCCGACATCGACCTCGACGACCGTACAGCCCCGGTCGCCGGTGAGGAACCGGCCGATCTCCGCGGGGTCGCCGACTGTCGCCGAGAGACCGACCCGCTGGGCGGGACCGGCCAGTTCCCGCAGCCGTTCGAGCCCGACGGTCAGTTGCGCGCCGCGTTTGGCCGCCGCGAGTTCGTGGATCTCGTCGACGACGACGTGCTCGACGGCTTCGAGCGCCCGCCGGAGTTTCGACCCCGTCAGCATCGCCTGGAGCGTCTCGGGGGTCGTCACGAGCACGTCCGGCGGGTCGTCGGCCTGTTTTTGACGCTGGTAGTCGGTCGTGTCGCCGTGGCGGACGTCTACCTCCAGGTCGAGACGGTCGCCCCACCACTCCAGGCGTTCGCGCATGTCGCGGTTCAGCGCCCGCAGCGGCGTCACGTACAGCGCCCCGATGCCGAACCGCTGTTCGCCGGCCAGGGCGTCGAACACCGGCAACATCGCCGTCTCGGTCTTGCCGGTGCCGGTCGGCGCGACCACGAGGACGTTCTCGCCGGCCACCAGCGGCGCCGTGGCCTCGCGCTGGGGTTCCGTCGGCGTCTCGAACCCCCGCTCCGAGAGTGCCGTCCGCACCTGCTCGCCGAACTGCGCGAACGCCGCCGAGTCGTCGCTGGCCGTAGACGCGTCGCTGGTCGCCGACTCGTGGTTTCCCCCGGGATCGCCAGCGGCTCCCTCGGCGTCGGTCATCGCCCGGTCTTGGTCGTCCGACTCCTTGAGCGGCCCGGTCGCTGTCGACAGCAGCCGACACCGCCGGGCCTATGCCCGTGGCCCGCCGATCACACCTATGGAACTCTCCGACGGCAGCAACTGGCTGCTCTCCGGTCTCGTCGGACTCCTGCTGGTCGCAAACGGCGTCGTCCGGATCCCCGGCGGGTCGACGCCGCTGGACCTGGCGCTGGCGGGCTTTCTGATCGTCGGCGGTCTGCTGGCGGGGTCGAACGCCGTCGTCGGCGTCCGGGACCCCGACGCGTTCGGTGAGGACTACTGGACGCTCCGCAAGACGGTGTTGAACGCCGTCGCCGTCCTCGTGCTCGCGTTCGCCCTGGTGGCCAACCTCTAGACGCGCCGGTACTCCCCCAGTCGCGTCCCGTCGAGCATGTACGCCTGACCGTTGGCTAGCCCCTCGGGCAGGAACGGCGAGAGAAAGTCCTGGCTCTCGACGTTGACCCAGGTGCCACCGGACAGGTCGTTGAACGCCGGCACCACGACGAGTTCCTCCGCGGCGTCGAGTTCGCTGTCGTGGAACGCCTCGAAGGGGTCGGGCACTAACTCGCCGCGCAACCACACCCGCTCGACGCGGTGGCCGCCGACCGCGTCTTCGAGCCTGACGACCGGGTGTTCGTGGGCGACACAGACCACCTCGGCTTCCAGCACTGCCCGACTGGGCCAGACGTGCCCGTGAGCTACCCCGAGCGACCCCAGTCTGACGCCGTGCCCGGGCGTCACCTCGACCGACTGGGCGACGCCGTCGAGGGCGTCGGGCAGGTCGCCGTCGTGGTTGCCTTTCGTGACGGTGACCGGCAGGTCCGCCGGGAGCGCCGCGAACAGGTCGGCGAGTTCGGCGCGCTCCTCGCGGCCGGGGTCGCCGATGGCGTCGCCGAGGTCGCCGACGACCACCGCGACGAGGAGTGCCCGTTCCCGGCCTGTGTCGGCCAGCGCCGCCGGTTCGCCGGGGATCGGGTCGACGGCCATCAGATCGGCTTGTACACGCCGTCATCGGGCTCGTAACACTGCCCGCCCATCAGCGCGTCCTGGAGCGCGTCCGTGACTGCGGCCTCGTCGACCCCCAGCCGGTCGGTGACCTCGGCCACGATGGCCGACTCCGGCGCGCCGTCGCCCTCGTCCTGGTTCTCCATCGCCTCTATTACCGCCGTGTCGATGTCCACGTCGTCGTCGGCCGTCTCGACGCCTTCTTCGCCGCTGGGGGTCGCGCTCTCCGTCCCGGCGGCCGACGTGTCGGACCCGGTCTCGGTGGCAGTCCCCGTCTCGCCGGGGTCCTCGGCGTTGGGCGCCGTCTCCGGGTCGGGCGTGTCGATGTCGGCCTCGCCCGGGTCGTCGACTTCCGTGCCGCTCTGGAAGTCGGTCCCGTACTCGCTCTCTATCTGCTCGCGTTCCTCGTCGTCGATGTCGAACTCGCCCGGTTCGAACTCGCCGATGTCGTCGCCAGCGGGGTCGCCCGCCGGCTCCGTCTCGGCGATGTCCTCCGTCGACCCGGCGACGCCGTCCCCGGCCGATGACTCCCCGGCGGCCGCGTCCGTCTCCGGCGACTCTTCGACGCCCGAGTCTCCGCCACCGCCGGCCGTCGCGTCCACAGTTTCGGTAGCGCTCGACGCCTCGCTCGTACTCCCCGTCTCGGCACTGACGTCCCCGGGACTCCCGGTTCCGGTCTCGCTCGCGCCGGCGGCGTCGTCCGTGCCGTCCGCGGCGTCGCCACCGGGGAGCGAGCCGTCGGTCCCGCCGACGCTGGCGGGCACGTCGAGTCCCGCCAGCGACGCCGCCTCGACGTCGCCGGGGTCGTCGGGGTCGACGCTGAGCGGGTCGACCCCGTCGCGTTCGCCAGCGACGACCTCGGCGACGCCGACGGCGAGGTCCCGCACCGCGTCGAGATACGCCGCCGTGGTGCCGTAGTGGTCGACCGCCAGCGGGACCCCCGCCGCGAGTCCGGCGTCGACGCCCTCGGACTCCAGCACTCGACGGAGGTCGTCCCCGCGTTGGTCGCGGGCGAGCGCGTCGGCCATCGTCGCGACGCGGTCGAGCGTCTGGCGGGCGGCCTGGACGTTCCAGCGGTCCCTGGTCTCGGCGGTGACCTCGTTGACGTTCTCCGGCCGGACGGACGTGTACACTACGTCGGCGTCGTCGGGCTGGAACGTGCGGGCCTTGCCGGTGACCGCGACGAACGCCGGCGGGTCGGCCCGTTCGAAAAACGCCTGTGCGTCGGGCTGGTACTGCCCGGCGTAGACGACGAACGCCCCCGTCGGGTCGACGACCCGGGCCCGCAGGATGTCCTCGCCGGCCTGTTCGACTTCGGTGAGGACGCCGACGACGAACAGGCGGTTGATCCGTGCCCCGGTCGGCGTCACGACGTAGTTGGGCGCGCGTTCCTCGTCGCTCTCGGAGTACGAGAGGTCGGCGTCGTCGAACTCGGCGGCCAGCACCCGGTAGGCGACCTCGCGCCGGCCCGCGCCGCCCCCGTCCTCGCCGCTCATCGGCTCACCTCCGCGAGCAGGTCGCTCGCACGCTCGACGGGGTCGTCGTCGGTCGCGGCGAAGCTCCGGGCGTTGACGTTGGCGCCGTACTCGTCGACGGACAGCGACCCGCGGACGACGAACTCACCGCCGACCAGCTGTTCGCGGATGGCGTCGGCGACGGCCTCCTGGTCCATCTCGTCGCGAGCGTGGGCTTTGGCGTCCTCGACGTCGCCGCCGTAGATCCGCTCGGTGAGGTCGGCGTCCAAGATCGCCGTGACCGTGCCTGTCCCGTCGTCCAGCACCGCCTTCACGCGCAGGTCGTCGACGCCATCGACGGCGCCGTGGCTGCGACACTGGCCGTTCTGGACGACCCGGCCACACTCGGGACACCGCTCGATCAGCCCCGAGCCGTCCCGGACCGCGATGACGCTCCCGACCAGTTCCACGTCGAACAGCCCGCCGCTCTCGATGGCCTCCCGCACCGGCAGGCGGGGGGCGTCCTCGGTCGCGCCCACCTCGCGGTCGAGGGCCGAGACCGTCGAGAACTCCGAGACGTTCACCGCGGGCGCGCCACGGAACTCCCTGACGAAGGCGTCCTCGACGCGCACTGACGCGCCCGCTTCGAGTTCGGGGTGGGGGTCCCAGTCGGTGAAGGGGAGCCGCGTCGTCCCGTCGGCCAGCACGCCGCTCAGGATCTCCGTCTCGCCGTCGCGGCCGTCGATGGTCTTGCGCTCGACTTCCGTCACTCTGACCTCGACGTTCCGGCCGCGGTCGCCGGGTTCTAACTCGACCAGCGCGGCGTCGCCGCCCACCTCGAAGTCGATCGCCGGGGACTCCTCGACGCGGGTGACGTCGGTGCTCTCGCCGAGGTTCAGTTCGGGGTCGCCCTCCCACTCGCGGACGCCCGCGTTGCCGGCGGTGACCGTCTCGCCGGGTTCGAGGTCGAAGTCCTCCCACGCGGTGTAGGAGATGGCCCCGGACTCATCGGCGAGTTCGCCCTCGAAGATGACGTGGTCGCTGCCCTGATACCGGATCGACCGCTTGCCGACCGTCAGGACCGTCGCCGTGACCGTCACCGACGAGTCCCCGGGCGTTATCTCGGCGACGGCCTTGCTGGTCGGGCCGCCGTCACCGCCGCCGCCGTCGCCGTACTTTCGTCGCAGACTGTCCTTGGCTTCCTCCAGCGGCACGCTGTAGGACACCAGGTTCTCCAGGTCGCGTTTGACCTCCGTTTTGTCGACGCCGAGGTTGGAGGCGAGGTCCTCGGCATGGTCGTCTAGACTCATCACTCGCAGTTGTCCCGGCACCGAGTTAAAACGTCTCCTCGCCCCGTCCCGCCCGCCGGCCCCTCCCCCCGCTCGCCTGTCACGGCGTCGACAGCCAGCACGCACCGGGAGCTGGCTGTCACACCGATGACATTCGGAGGTGAGCCCTCGGAGCGCCACGTGTTCCGGCGCGAGTCGGGCGAGAGCGATCGGGTCGATGAGTCCGTCTTCGACCTCGAGCGCCGGGACACCGAAAACTGATAGGCGCAGACGGTATTCTCGACGGTATGCACGTGGTCGTCAACGCAGCGATGAGTGCCGACGGCAAGCTCTCGACCCGTGAGCGCGAGCAGGTCGCCATCAGCGGCCCGGACGACTTCGACCGGGTCGACGCTCTCAGGGCCGACAGCGACGCCGTCATGGTGGGGGTCGGAACCGTCCTGGCCGACGACCCGTCGTTGACCGTCGACGACCCCGACCGTCGCACAGAGCGCGAGGCAGCGGGGAAACCAGAGAACCCTGCCCGCGTCGTCGCCGACTCGCGAATGCGCACGCCGGCCGACGCCCGCGTCCTCGACGAGGAGGCCCGCACCTACCTGCTGACGACCGAGGACGCACCGCCGGACTTCGTCGCCGAGATCGAGGACACGGGCACCGAGGTGGTCGTCGCCGGCGAAACGCGCGTCGACCTCGGCACTGCCTTCGCGGAACTGGCGGCCGACGGCGTCGACCAGCTGCTGGTTGAGGGCGGCGGGGAACTCATCTTCTCGCTGTTCGCGGAGGGCCTCGTCGACGACTTCTCGGTGTTCGTGGGCCCGTCGGTCATCGGCGGCCGCAACGCCCCCACCCTGGCCGACGGCGACGGCTTCGTCGACTCGTTCCCGGAACTCGAACTCCAGTCGGTCGAGCGGGTCGACGACGGCGTCTTGCTCTCCTGGACGGTCGGCTGACGGGTCGCCAAACGCGGGAGAAAGCCGGTCCGCGCGTCGTCAGTGGTCGTGGCCCGTCAGTTCGGCGAACGTGCGCCCGAACCGCTGTTCGAACAGGTCCAACGTCCGCTCCTCGACGGCCTCGAGTTCGTCGTCGACCTCGCCCTCGCTGTGGGCGACCGCGCCGTGGATCCGCTGTGCGAACCCGAACATCGCGACGTCACCCACGACCTCCGGTGCGGTCTCGTCGCCCTCGGCGAGCATGTCCAGCAGGTCGGTCGGCACTGCCAGTTCGTCGGTCGCGCCGTCTTCCGATTCGAGCGTCACCGTGACGACGTCTGTCTCTGCCATAACTACCATACGACGACTCTACGTAAGGGTCTGGTGGCTCTCCCCGACCGGCGCGCCAGAACGCCAGGGGATCGCTCGACGCTCGTCTGGGGTCGGGCGGGTCGTACTGTCGGACACACGCAAGTCGACACTCGATACTTCGTTTGGCGGTCTCCGAGACGTCTCGATGGTGAAGAACCAACGAGCGTGTTCACGTACTCGTGTCCGACAGTATCAGTCGTCGGCTTCCGCTTCCGCCGTCGACTCCGCACCGCTCCCGGCGGGTGCCAGGTCCTCCAGGTAGTCGTCGGCGTCCATGGCCGCCTTACAGCCCATCCCGCCGGCGGTGACCGCCTGCTGGTAGTGGAAGTCGACGACGTCCCCGGCCGCGAAGACCCCCTCGACGTCGGTGGCGGTCTGGTCGCCGCCCGTCCCGCCCTCGGTGCGGACGTACCCCGTCTCGTCGAGTTCGACGCCGGTCTCTTCGAGGTAATCGGTGTTTGGCGTGTGACCGATTGCGACGAACACCGCACCCACGTCCAGGTCGAACGTCTCCGTGCCGGGGTCGTCGAGGTTGTCCTTCGGGTAGCCCGCGTCGTTCTGTGCGAGGGTCACGTGGTCGACGCCCTCCTTCTGGCTGCCGTGAACTTCCAGCAGTTCGGTGTTTCGCATCACCTCGACGTCGCCCACGTCGACCTTCTCCATCACGCGGTCCACCCAGTAGTCCTCGGCGCGAAAGCCCTCGCGGCGGTGGGCCAGGTAGACCGTGTCGGCGAACTTCGTGAGGAAGTGGGCCTCCTCGAAAGCGGCGTCGCCGCCGCCGACGACGAGCATGTCCTCGCCCCGAAAGAACGCGCCGTCACAGGTCGCACACGTCGAGACGCCGAATCCCATGAGTTCGTCCTCGCCGGGCACGCCCAGCGTGCGGGCGCTCGCGCCGCTGGCGGCGATGAACGCGTCACAGGTGTAGGTGTCGCCGCTGCTCAGCGTCACCGCTATCGGCCGGCCGTCGTCGACGAACTCCACGACGCCGTGTTCCAGGTCGGCGCCGAACTGTTCGGCCTGTGCTTTCATGTTGTTTATCAGCTCCGGCCCGCCGATCCCCTCCGGGAAGCCGGGGTAGTTGGCCACGTCGGAGGTCAGCGTCAGCTGGCCCCCCGGTTCGTCGCCCTCCAGGACGAGCGGCGCGTTGTTCGACCGTCCGGCGTAGATAGCCGCTGTCAGTCCCGCGATCCCCGTCCCGGCGATGATCAGGCGCCGGTGCTCGACTGGCTCAGAACTCATTGGCCCTCCGTAGTGGAGGACGGGGCTTGTAGGTTGCGCTGTCGTGTGTCCAGTTCGCCGGGCCGTGTGACTGCTCGATACCACAGTGGTAGCGGGACGGCCCACCCGGCGACCGGAGGTCGCCACCGGGAACCGACACGTCCCCTCGCGGCCGAGACGGGTACTCCCTGTGGTGCCCCCATCGAACGGGACACGACGCTGGCAGCCGACGACACGTTTACACGCCCGTCGGAACTGACTGTGGGTATGCCCGCCGACCTGGCCGAGAAGACGGACCGCTACGAGGGACTGCTCGCCGACGCGCTCGACGCCGCCGAGGTGACCGCCCCGGCCGACACCCCGCTGGCCGACGCCGCGGCCGACTACGAGGAGATGGCCCGGTCGTACCTCGACGACGGCCGCCACTTCCGGGCCGACGACGACCCCGTCAACGCGCTGGCGGCGTTTTCATACGGCCACGCCTGGCTCGACGCCGGCGCCCGCCTCGGACTGTTCGACGTGCCCGAGGAGGGACACCTGTTCACCGTCCGATAGTGGTCGGTGTAGCGGACTATACTGTCGGACACGAGCAAGTCGACACTCGGCCGGCCCGCGTGTGGCCGCGAGTTTCAGGTGTGATTCCCCGGGGACTCTGTTTAAGTAGGAGGCTCCGGTAGGCGGGCACAACACCCGACCGACGGGACGGACTCATGTCACGCGAGGATAGCACGGGCGAGACCGGACGGGACACGCGGACGCCGGGTGGCGTCCGTGAGTGGCTCTCACGGGCGACGACGGCGCTCACGGGGACGACCGTCGACGTGCCCAGTTACGACCCGTCGCGCCACCGCCTGCTCGTCTCGGACCCCGACACCGGCGACCGCGAGGAGGTCCAGCGATACTGGCTGAACGCCCCGTACGCGTACGCGACGATAACCTACGACACCGAGGAGAACGAACACCGCTACGAGGTAGTCGAACCCGGACTCGGCGAGTTCGAACTCGAACTGCTCGACCGACTGTTCTCGGACATCAGGGACCCGCTGTTGTATCGCGACGACGTCAGCGACGACTCCGCGGCGGCACTGCGGGAGGAACTGACGCTGCGCCTCGAAGAGTACGGTATCGAGGTCGAACCCGAGTCGTTCTACAAGCTCTACTACTACCTCTACCGGACGTTTCTGGGCTACGGGAAACTGGACCCGGTGATGCACGACCCCCACGTCGAGGACATCTCCTGTGACGGGTCGAACCTGCCCATCTTCGTCTACCACGAGGACTACACGGATGTCGAGACCAACATCACCTTCGAGGACGAGAAACTCAACAACTTCGTGAT
Organism: Halobacteriales archaeon QH_10_67_22; assembly: GCA_003021305.1. GTDB lineage: Archaea > Halobacteriota > Halobacteria > Halobacteriales > Haloarculaceae > QS-4-69-31. The sequence goes on from PXQN01000070.1 coordinate 18,890, forward strand.
CCACCTCGCCCAGCAGTCCGGGCGTCACATCAGCGTCTCGGACCCGGTCGTCTCGACGACGCTCCCCGACGGTTCCCGCGTCGAACTCGCGCTGGGCCAGGAGGTCACGCCCCGGGGGTCGGCCTTTACTATCCGGAAGTACGCCGAAGAGCCGTTCACGCCGATCGACCTCGTCGAGTACGGCACCTACAACGTCTCGATGCTCGCTTTCCTGTGGCTGGCTATCGAGCACAACAAGAGCCTCGTCTTCGCCGGCGGGACCGCGGCGGGCAAGACCACCTCGATGAACGCCGTCTCGATGTTCATCCCGCCACGCTCGAAGGTCGTCACCATCGAGGACACCCGCGAGCTGTCGCTGTACCACGAGAACTGGCTCTCCTCGGTCACCCGGGAGGGGATGGGCGAGAGCGACATCACGATGTACGACCTGTTGCGCTCCTCGCTCCGTCACCGCCCCGAGTACATCATCGTCGGCGAGGTCCGCGGCGAGGAGGCGATCACGCTGTTCCAGGCGATGAACACGGGACACACGACGTTCTCGACGATGCACGCCGACTCCGTCCAGACCGTCATCAACAGGCTCGAAAACGAGCCGATCAACGTCCCACGACCGATGGTGCAGTCGCTGGACCTGCTCTGTGTGCAGGTGTTGACCCGGTCGGGCGACAAGCGGGTGCGCCGGTCGCGGTCGGTCTCCGAGATAGAGGGTATCGACCAGCGGACCGGCGAACTCGACTACTCGAACACCTACGAGTGGCACGGCGAGAGCGACACGTTCAGCCAGTCCAACAGCGACCTCCTGGAGGATATCCGCCAGGAGCAGGGCTGGAGCCAGGGGGAGTTGCGCCGCGAGTTGCGCGACCGCCGACGGTTCCTCACCTACCTGCGCGACGAGGGCGTCCGTGACTACCGGCGTTTCACCGCGATGGTCAACAAGTACTACGCCGACCCCGACGAGGTCGTCGCGATGATCGACGAGGAGGACGTGACGGTCGACGAGGCAGCGACCGAAACCGAACCATGATCGTCGGCTTCCTCCCGCTCGTCGTGGCGTTGCTCGTCGTCTCGGTCGTCCCCCTCGCGCGTCTCGACAGCCGGGTGGACACGCGCCTGACGCGAGTCTCACGGCGGTACTTCGGCCAGTACGTCACGCCGGAGGCCCCCGAGCGGCGACACCGTCTCCGGGCGGCCTACGTCGACGAGACCTACCGGTCCTACGCCGCCAAGACCTACCTGATCACGGTGGTGATGGCGCTGGCGGCGGTCATCGTCGGTGTGTACGCGACTGGCGCACTGTTGCTCGTCCTGCCGACCATCGGCGAGTTCATCAACCAGTTGCCCAACGCGATGGCCAACGCCCTGGGCCGCCCTGAACTGGACCCGGAACTCACGCCACGCCAGGTGTTCGCCATTCTGACCGTCGGCGGGGTCGTCGGCGGACTGGTCGTCGCGGGGGTCACCTACTGGTACCGGTGGGAAGCACCCCGCAGTCACGCCGAGGTCCGGCGCCGTGGCATCAACGAGGGACTGCCCCGGACCACGGCGTTCGTGTACGCGCTGACCCGCGGCGGGATGGGGATGCCCGACGTGATGCGGACGCTGGCGCGAAACCGTGAGGTGTACGGCCACGGCGCCGACGAGATATCGGTCGCAGTCCGGGAGATGGACCTGTTCGGCAGCGACATCATCACCGCGGTGAGACACGTCTCCGAGCGGACGCCGAGCGAGCAGTTCAAGACCTTCAGCGAGAACCTGGCCAGCGTCCTCCAGAGCGGCCAGGACCTGCCCGCGTTCCTCCACGAACAGTACGAACGCTACCGCGACGAGGCCCAGGAACGCCAGGACGAGATCCTCGAACTCCTGGCGACTATCGCCGAGGCCTACGTCACGGTCCTCGTCGCGGGGGTGCTCTTTCTGATGACGATACTGCTGGTGTTCGGCCTGACGACGACTCAGACGATCGGCTTTCTCCGGTTGCTCGCCTACGTGTTGATCCCCCTCGCGAACGTGCTGTTTATCGTCTACCTCGACGGGAAACTCTCGCTGTTGGGTGTGGCGCGGGGCAGCGACACGGGTGGACTGGCGGCCGAGATCACCGACCAGGAAGAGACGCTCGACGACATCGAACGGGTCGACAGCCCAGGGTCGCCAGCAGGCGGGACGGACGGGGCCGCGTCGGCCGGCCAGGCGAGTGGGACCGAGGCGGCCGTCGACGCCGCGGGGACCGCACGGTCGGACGGCGGCGCGAGACGAACCGGGGGCAGCGGCGTCCCGGGAACGACGGGCGGGGAGGGCCGGGAGGGACTGCGGGCACCGATGGCCGGCTACCGGTCGGCCGACGTCGAGCGCAACCGCCGCCAGCTCGAACTGTACGATTCGCTGGCCTCGGTCAAGAACATCGTGGCAAATCCCGTCCAGACGGTGTTGCGCGATCCGACGAAACTGCTGTACGTGACCGTCCCGCTGACGCTGCTGTTGGTCGCGGTCAGGCTGCCCAACGCCGTCGGGTCCGGCGGGCTTCGGGTCCGGGCCCTCGACGACATCCTCATCCAGGCGTTCCTGGTTCTCGTCGGCAGTTTCGCGCTCGTCTGGGAGCTGTACAGCCGGCGGATCCGCCGGATGGAGGCGCAACTACCCGAACTGCTCCGCCGGATGGGGAGTCTCAACCAGGCGGGGATGTCCGTCGTCGAGAGTTTCGAGCGAGTCCGCGAGAGCGACCTGGGTGAACTGACCGTCGAGATCGACCGCATCTGGCGGGACATAGAGTACGGCGCCAGCGTCGACGACGCACTCAGGCGCTTCGGACTGCGGGTCCGGACGACCGCGACGACCCGTATCATCACGCTGCTGACCAACGCCCTCCGTGCGAGCGGTGACCTCGCACCGATCCTCCAGATCGCGGCCGAACAGGCCGATTCGGAACTGAAACTCCGGCGTCGGCGCCGCCAGCAGATGCTCACCTACCTCGTCGTCATCTACATCTCCTTTCTCGTCTTTCTGGTGATCATCGTGGCCGTCCACGAGGTGCTGGTCCCGAGTCTCCCGACGAACGTGCCGACGCCCTCCGCCGAGGACACCTCCCGGCTGGGGGTCGACGCCCAGTCGTTCGCCCGGTTCGCCAACGTCGACAAGGCCGCCTACACGCTCGTGTTCTTCCACACGGCGCTCATCCAGGCGATCCTCTCGGGCTTTATCGGCGGCCAGCTCGGTGAGGGGTCGCTCAAAGACGGCGCCAAACACGCCAGCATCATGCTGGGCGTCGCCTACGTGGCGTTTCTCCTGCTCTCCTCGCCGGTCGCACAGGTGACGTTCGCCGACCAGACCATCGAGGACGACACCGTCGTTGTCGACTCCGTCTCGCTGTCGGAGGGTGGGTTCGTCGTCGTCCGTCAGCGCCGACCCGGCGGTGACGTCGTCGGCCACAGTGCGTATCTGGAGGCCGGCACCCACGAGGACGTCCGGATCGAACTCGACAGTGTCTACGACGACCGGATGGAGCTGTACGCGTTCCCGCACTTCGACACCGACGGGGACGAACAGTACGGGTACACGGGACTGGACCGTCCGGACGGCCCGTACCTCGAAGACGACCAACCGGTGTACGACCGCGCGACTGTGACCCGCGAGGGGTCGTCGTCGTTCGGGCGTCTGGACCCCTCGTTCGACCGCACTGAGTCTTCGGTTGTCCCGGCGGTCGGCGGTGTCGTTGCCCCGGCGGTCGACGGGGAGGCCCGTCCCGGGACACTGCGGGCGCCGGCCCACCGTCCGGCCGCACCGACTCACGGACCGGACCGTTGAAACCCTGGCCAACCCTACCGGCGGGCGCATGGAGTTCGCCGACTTCGCTGCCAGGGCCCGCGAGATAGAATCCCTGAGCGCCGACCACGACATCAGGGACGGGGTGAGCGACCTGCTGGCAGACGCCGGGCCGGCCCTGCCGGTCGTCGCCCGCTACGTCCAGGGGCGGGTGTTCCCCGCCCACGACGCCACCAAACTCGACGTGGGGCCGACGCTGTGTTACGAGGCCATCGCCAAGGCCGCGGGACACAACGTCGACGCCGACGACGTCGAGACCCGCGTCGCCGAGGTGGGCGAGGTCGGCGCCGTCGCCGCGGACTACGACCTCGGGTCCCAGCGGGGGCTGGGAGCCTTCGGCGACGGCGGGGTCGACTCGCTGACGGTGCGTGACGTCGACGGCCGCTTGCGAGAACTCGCGGCGGCCGAGGGCCCCGGGAGCCAGGACACCAAGCGGGACCTCCTCTTTGGCCTGTTTACGCGGGCCGACCCTGACGAGACGCGGTACATCGCCCGCCTCGTCCTCTCGGAGATGCGCATCGGCGTCGGTGGGGGCACAGTGCGGGACGCCATCGCCGACGCCTTCGAGGTACCCGTCGAGCGCGTCGAACGGGCCCTGCAGGTCACGAACGACATCGGCGACGTGGCCGTCGTCGCCCGCGAGGACGGCGAGGCGGGGCTGGCCGACCTCGGACTGGTCGTCGGCCGCCCGGTCGGGGCGATGCTCGCCCAGGCCGGCACCGTCACCGAAGCCCTGGACGACTGGGGGGAGGCGGCCGTCGAGTGGAAGTACGACGGCGCCCGCGTCCAGGTCCACTACGACGGGACCGAGGTGTCGCTGTTCTCCCGGAACATGGAGGACGTGACCGACCCGCTCCCGGAGGTCGTCACCTTCGTCGAGTCGGCCCTCGACGTGCCCGCTATCGTCGACGGTGAGGTGGTCGCCGTCGCCGACGACGGCGCGCCGCTCCCGTTTCAGGACGTACTCAAACGGTTCCGACGGAAACACGACGTCGCCGCCGCCCGCGAGGACGTCACCGTCGAGTTCCGCGCGTTCGACTGTCTCCACGCCGACGGTCGGGACCTGCTCGACGCCCCGCTCGTCGAACGCCACGACCACCTCGCGGACCTGCTCGACGGGAGCGACGCCGTCGCCGACCTTCGGGTCAGCGACGACCCCGACGAGATCGCGGCCGTCGAGTCCAGGGCACTCGAAGCGGGCCACGAGGGGATCATGCTCAAGAACCCGGCGTCGGCCTACACGCCCGGTCGGCGCGGCAAGAACTGGCTCAAGCGCAAACCCGACGTCGAGACCCTGGATCTGGTCGTCACCGGCGCCGAGTGGGGTGAGGGCCGCCGTGCCACACTGCTGGGCACGTTCCTCCTGTCGGCACGGGTGGGGGACGAGGCCGACGGCGACGCTCGCTTCCAGACAATCGGCAAGGTCGCCACCGGGATCACCGACGAACAACTCGCCGAGATCACCGACCTGCTCGAACCCCACGTCACCGCCGAGGACGGCGCCGAGGTCGACGTCGAACCGGCGGTCGTCTTCGAGGTGGGCTACGAGGAGATCCAGACCTCCCCCACCTACTCCTCGGGGTACGCGCTCCGGTTCCCCCGGTTCGTCGCGGTCCGCAAGGACAAAGGCCCCGCCGACGCCGACACCATCGGACGGGTCGAGCGCCTGGCTGACCGGCAATAAAAGCGTCGTAACGACAACCTATTCGGTGGGACCAGGAGAGGGCGTCGACGCCGCCGACACCGACCGCGACGTGTGCCCGGTGGCGGACCTCCCGACGGTGACGGTTCCCGCGTACAACCACCCCGACGGCCCCAACGTCCGGTCGGACGGGAGCGCGATCCATCCGGCAGGATCTGGCTGTGGGTTTCGGTCACCGTCGACGGTCACCTGGTCAGGTACTCCAGGGTCAGTTCGGTCACGTGCTGGCCCCACTCGCGGTCGCTGTAGGAGTGGTCCAGCCCCTCGACCTCGATCAGTTCCCCCTGGGGGATGCCGTCGACGACTTCTTCGGTGAACCGGGGCAGCTGGACCTCGTCGGCGTCGCCCTGGACGACTCCGACCGGCACGTCGATATCTGTCAGTGCCTCGGGGCTCAACGGCGGTTCCTCGAGGTCCTGGAGCACCACGTCGATGACGTCTTCGAGCGAGGCGCCTTCGGCGACGCGCATCGCGGGTGACCAGAGCACCATCCGGTCGACGGCCGCGGGCACGTACGTCAGTGCGACGCCGCCGCCGAAGCTCTTCCCGACGAGGTAGATGGTCTCACACCCCTCGGCCTGGAGCCGCCCGACGGCGGCGTCCATCTCCTCGTGGACCATTCCGTAGGTCTTGTTCTGAAACTCGAGGGGCCCGCTCCAGCTCTGGTAGCGCAGGACGTGCATGCCCGCCTCGGCGGCTTCCTCCGAGAACCGGTCGAAGATCCCCCCGTACGGTCCGTGCCCGCCCCCGGGGAGGACGAGCACCCCGACCGACGACGGCTCGTCGGGGACGTTCAACCGCCCGCCGTAGACCCGGTTTCCGACCGCCAGCTCGATGTCTTCGACTGTCATAGGTAGTAGGCTCGCGCCCCACACCGTAAATCCACGGAAACCACGCGGCGCTGGCGGCGGAGTCGGTCGGGAGGTCCCCGGTGGCGATTCCCCGGCCTGATAGTGATTATTGTCGGTCTGTTCCGGCTCGACCGCACGCAATCGTGCGGTCGTACCTCTCCCTCCTCGCCGAGACCGAGACCGAACGACCCGACAACGGCCGAGAGAGCCACTGCCAGTATCAGTCTCCCGACGGCGACGACGAGCCCGACCGCCACTGTCTTCTCTGTGCTCCATCCGTCCTCGGCGTCGCCGTCCGGCATGTCGGGCCGGTCGTGGTCGACCGGACTAACCATTCCCTCCGACAGGTGGGGGTCCGACTACAGTACGCCCATCTCGCCCAGGCGTTCGGGGAGGTAGGTGTCGGTGACGAAGTCCAGGCCGTAGGAGGCAAGCGACTGCTGTTCGGATTTCTTCTCGATCTCCAGTTGCAGTTCGATCTGTTCCTCCCAGTAGTCGGTCTGGAACCGGGGGTCTTCCAGTTCGGATTCCAGCGCGTTGACGTCCGAATCGCCGAGTGGGTCCGTCGGGAGCTCGTAGTCGACGATGTCCTCGGGCTGGATGCCGATGAACTCCGCCTCGGGCGTCGCCAGGTACTCCGAGAGGTGGGCGCTTTTGATCGACCCGTAGGAGACCGACCCGTAGATCCGGTAGGACCACGGGTCGCCGTCGGTGAACACGGTGACGGGCAGGTCGAGTTCGTCGTGGAGTCGCTTGGTGAGCCGCCGGGTCGCCCGCGCGGGCTGGCCCTTGAGGTGGACGACCAGCGCGTCGTAAGCCTCGTCGAAGCCGTTCTCGACCAGTCGGTCCCGCATCCCGCCGGTCTCGACACAGAGGACGAACTCCGCCGAGGTGTCCAGAAACTCGATGGTGTCGGGGTTGTTGGGGATCTGGTAGCCCCCTTCACCGACGTCCTCCTGGCAGTGGATCTCCCGCTCGCCCCGCCTGGTCTGCTCGCGGATGTGCAACGGCCCCATCACTGTCGCGCCCGACTCCTCGGGGCGCATGTGGAAGTCCTCGCGTTTGACCTCCGAGACGATCTCTAAGTCCTCGATGAGACTGTTGGACTCGTCCTGGCTGGCAAACTGGGCCTCCGTCAGGTCCCAGGACTCGCTCAGGTAGTACAGCTCCCGCAGGGTCGACGAGCGGTCCTGGTCTAACTGTTCGGCCAGGAAGTCGATGGTGTAGACGGCTTTCAGGAGCTTCTGAGCCCCCGAGATGGTCTTGGCACTGCGGGTGCTCTCCCGGTCGCCGTACACCCAGACGTGCTCGTCCTCGTCGAAGACGATGTTCGCCTTCGTCCGAGTGGGGATCTGCATCGATGGGACGTCGCCCTCCGCGAACTGGTCGTAGAAGTCCGCCGCGAGGTCTATCAGCTGGTCCCGTGCCTCCGCGTTCGTCGTGGTGTCGCTGTCAGTGCTCATGCGTTTATCGTCAGTTTCTCGTCTTCGATGCCCTCGACCGAGACGTCGAAGTCGGCGTCCTCGCTCACCTCGTAGGTAAGCGTCGCCGCGTCGCCGCTGGCGACCGACACCGACCACTTGAGGAACCACTCGCCGTCCATCTCGACGACGCTGGCGTCGCCGTTTGCCAGCGTCGGTTCGGCACCGGCGACGATTTCGGTCAGTTCGACGTCGGCGCTCCGGTCGGAGTTGTTCTCGACCGTGAGTTCGACGGCGTCGCCGTCCCGGTCGCGCTCGACGAGGACGTTGTTCATGATCCGAGCCAGCGAGTCGTCGATGTCCAGCTGGGGCCGGTCTGTGACTTCGGTGAGTTTCTCGGCCATCTCCGGGAGGATCGTCGCGAGTTTGTCCTGTTTCTCCCGGCGCTGTTGCATCGAGCGGCGCTTCTTGAGGTAGGATTTTAATTCGCGGGCGGCCTCCCGCACCGCGAGTTCGATCTCCGATTCGATCTCGGGGATGTTCGCGACTGCGTCTTTGGACTCGCTCGTGAAGGGGACGTTCGTGGAGGCGATGTGAACCATGATCACCGCGGCGTCGGTCGGGATGCCCGACCCGCCGGGCTGGTTCAGGTTGTAGTTGCGCCAGTTGATCTGTTTGACCACGTCCGTGGTCGCACAGGCACCGCGCTGGTAGACGAGGGGCACGCGGTTGGCGAAGCGCAACACGTCGGCGCTGCTCTCGCTTTCCAGTTCGCCGCCGTAGGCGAGGCCGGCCTCGACGATGAACGGGTCGCCGCCGTGGACCGACGCCTCCCGCGTCGAGGCGGCGTAGAAGTCGGCGTCGAATTCCTTTCGCAACCCCGCCTCGATCAGGTCGTCGGTGATGGGTGCCAGACAGTCCGTCGGCGGGGAGATGATATCGGTCTCCCGCATCGCCTCCAGCAGGTCACTCGCCGTGTCGCGCTCGCCCGCGATGGTCCCCACGTTGGGTGGGTCGTCCGGCACTCGCCGGGCGATATCCCACAGTGCGTCGAGGGTCTTCTCGCGGGCAGTCTCCCCGAACGTCGCGTCGTCGTACTCCTCGGTGGCGTCGGCCGACCGGTCGACGAACTCGCGAACCTCCGCGCGCGTCAGTCGGTGGGTCTCGCCGGCCCCGTCGAACTTCGCGGCGAGTCGTTCGGCCAGCCCCTGGACGTGGGCGTCGTCTTTCCGGGTGCTCGTTGCCTCGTCGACCAGCGCGTAGACGTCCGACCGCAACTGCTCGACCCCGTCGCTCGCGTCGTCTTCGCCGTCGTGCTCGCCCGTGCCGGTGACCGCACTCCAGGCGGCCTCGACAGCCTTCTCGCGGACCGTCGAGCCGAACGTCTTGTCGTATTTTTCCTCGACGTCGTCGGCCACGTCGTCGACCAACTCCGCCAGTTCGTGGTAGGCGACCCGCTCGTAGTCGGCCAGAGCCTCGGCGACCCGCTGGGAGAACTCGGCGGTCGCGTCCGCGCCCTTGTTGGCGACGACGCGCTCGACGGCGTCGGCCACGTCGGCGTCCTCGTGGGCCCCTGGCGGCCGCCAGGCCATCTCGCGGCCGTAGTGGCGGTCACGGAAGTTGTCGATGACCTTGTCGGCGGTGGTGGCACCGACCCGGGTGAACTCACCCTGGAGGAACCCGGAGACAGAGTACGAATCAGTCGCCTCCAGCATCTTGATGAGCGTGCCGAGTTCGACCCCGTGAGGGTGGGGGCGTATCTCCTCGGTCTCGTCGGGCAACTGGTCGGTCGCCCGTTCGGACTTGATGTGGGCGTCGGGTTCGCGCAACTCGATCCGGGCGTGGGGGTTGACGACTGCCGTGTGCTTGATGTAGTCGTGGAGCTGGGTGCGGGCGCGCATGTTCCCCTCCATCTCCAGTTCGATGCGCGTCCCGTGGGTGCGGTCCCACGTCGTGGTCTCCTCGACGTCTATCTCGGGTTCGTTCGTGTCCGTGTCGATGATGAGCTCGAAGTACTCGGCCTCGTCGCTCCCTTTCGTCCGGGAGGTGATCTTCGCCGGCTTCCCGCTGGTCAACTGGGAGTACAGCACCGCCGCCGAAATCCCGATGCCCTGCTGGCCGCGGCTGTTTTTCACCGACAGCGCCCCGTCGTTGACCACGACGAAGTTCTCGTCGCACCCCGTCGAGCCGGGCACCGAGATGTCGTAGACGTACTCCGGCGGGTCGACTGCTTCGACGGATTTCACCGGCAGAAGACACATGTCCGTCTCGGTGACCCCGTGGAGGCGCTGGACGGTTGCCCAGAGGTCGTGGAGTTTCCCCGTCGGCCGATGAGAGTCGTCGAGTAACCCCATCTCTGTGAGATCGTGTACGTACCGGGGCTTTTCGACGTGCTGTCCGTCGAGGGCGTCCTCGATCAGTGACTGATACACCGCCGCCTCTTCTACACTGGACCCGACACCGGCACCCAACAACAGTCCGGGGATAGTATCGGGGACAGTCCCTGTTCACCCGCTTCCCGTTCTGTCTCGAAGACGTTCGAGAGGGCGACGTCGTCGCCGTAGACTTTCGTTCGGTACTCCGTGCTCGGTTCGTCGGCGTATCCGTGACTGTTCTCCGCAACCTCGGTACTCGCGAGGACCCCTTGCATGTTCCACAGAACGGACAACTGACGTGCCAGCGTCTCACTCGTCGTCGTGTGAGAGAGTTCGTCGCTCGGGTGGCTGTCGGAGCCGTCACCCTGGTACAGTGCGGCGATGAACTCCTCCTGGTGCTCCGGTTTCGCTTCGAAGACGAAATCCGGTATTTGCTTGTTTCCCGCACCGTCGCTACAGACCTGCTCGAAACACAACGAGAGCGGTGACTCGAACGCCTTCACGCGAGTCGAATTTCGGTCGCGGTCGACAGTCGTCGTCCCCCCTCCGACCGTCGCGACAGCCGCCTCGGTCGCTTCGACTAGTTCCGTCTCGTGTGAACCGAACGTAAACCCGACCTGTCGCTCGCCCACGTGTCCCTCCGAGATGTAATCGGCGACGAGTTTCACGAAAGCGGACGACAGCGGAACGGACACTGGTATCGACGTTTCCTCGCCACCGACCTGGGACGTTCGGAACGTACAATCGGCGGCTCTGTCTTCCCACCCGAGCTCAAGGACTGTTTCCGCTGGCAGATATCCCCCTTCGAGATAGTTCGTTTCGAGACTGTCTTTCAGTACGTCGACACCATCGTACCGGTAGTACGTCCGTTTCCGGTCGCTATCGGGGGTCGGTCTCTTTCGAACTTTCTCGCCCGTCCGCAACCGTTCCAGCGTCTCCCGCTCGAAACCGTAGACGTACAGTCGACGGCCGTCGAGTTGCTCCGGTGTGATGTCGTTCAGGAGGTTGACTGTCTCGGTGGTCTCTCCGGGCGACGGCAGCGACTGTGGTGTGAGTACGGTGTCGCCGGGTTCCAGTTCGGACGCTTCGACCTCTCTCGTCTCTCCGGTTTTCGTCAGTGTGAACAGGCAGTGGTCACCGGTGACCTCGACGGATCGTCCTTTTTCGGTCGTTATCCGGTACACCTGTCCGTCAGTTTCGTGCCGGATAGCGTGTGTCATCGGTTCCCACGACATTTCGTGGGTGGTCCTGTCGAACGAGGGGACCTCGATATCGCCAGCGATAGGGCGCGTGGCTTCGCCTTCCTCCGGGAGATACGCGTCGCACAGCACCCCGACCGGAACCGTCTCTATCTCATCCTCTCGTTTGACCAGGACTCGTTGGTCCGGCGTCAGTGACTGCTCGCGTTTGTGAAACCGGGAGCCGTACAGCAGTTTCCCGAAGACTTTCGGGATCTGTTCTCTCGTGATCCCGGGGCCGTTGTCCTCGACGACGAGGCGGTAGTAGTCGCCCAGGTCCTCTATCTCGACGTAGATGTCGGGGAGGATGCCGGCCTCCTCGGTGGCGTCGAGCGAGTTGTCGACGGCTTCCTTGACCGCCGTCACCAGCGCCCGGGCCTCGGAGTCGAACCCGAGCATGTGCTTGTTCTTCTCGAAGAACTCGGCGATCGAGATAGCGCGCTGGCTCTCGGCCAGTTCCTCGGCTATCCCCTCGCTCTCGCCGAGTCGCGACTGAAACGAGGTCATTCTACGCCCCCTTACTGGCGGACACGATAAAAGGCGTTCGCCGCCGGAGTGAAAGTGGTCGTCACTCCTCGTCGTCCGGCCGGGACCGGTCGGGTCGCCAGAGCGACCGCTCCGCGAGCGCCCGCTTCGGGAAGCCATCCATACTCTCGGTAATCCGTCGGTATCGTCGTCTCATACGGTCGTGCGTACCCAATTTCGGCAGTGTCGGTGAAGACCGGCGTTTCATAGTGATTATTGTAGGTCTGTTCCGGATCGACCGCACGACTGCGTGCAGTCGTACCGGTAAATCGCTACAATAATCACTATCAGACCACAGAGAGGGCCTTCTGTTTCGTGGGGATACAAAGAATTACGCACGACCGTATCAGGGCGAGCATACCTGGTCGGCCGACCGGATACCCGGACCGACCGACGGGGGGCGAAGACCCGGGCAGTCTGGCTGGGCCCGAGACACGCGAGTGTGGGGCCGCTGGCCGGGTGAGGACCGGGGACGACATCTGTCCGTGGATCGGTAACTGGACCCTTCGTTCTCGCGCTCGCGCGCGTGCGTGGGGTTTAAGTCCCGGGACCGTCTACAGGAAATATCATCTTATGTCAGGGGAGCCCGACGAGTACGGCGCAAAACAGATCCAGGCCCTGGAAGGGCTGGAGGCTGTCCGGAAGCGGCCGGCGATGTACATCGGCACGACCGACGACCGGGGTCTTCACCACCTGGTCTACGAGGTGGTCGACAACGCTATCGACGAGGCACTGGCCGGCCACTGTGAAGCGATCGAGGTCACCGTCCACGAGGACCGGTCGGTGTCGGTCACCGACGACGGCCGTGGGATCCCCGTCGACACCCACGAGAAGTACGACAAGCCCGCCGTGGAGGTCGTGATGACGGTGCTCCACGCCGGCGGGAAGTTCGACAACAAGTCCTACCAGGTGTCGGGGGGGCTCCACGGCGTCGGCGTCTCGGTCGTCAACGCCCTCTCGGAGCGCTTAGACGTGACGGTCAAGCGCGACGACCACGTCTGGCGACAGTCGTTCGAGCGGGGGGTCCCGACCGGCAACCTCGAACGGGTCCGGGACCTGCGGCCCGACGAGGAGACAGGGACGACGGTGCGGTTCTGGCCGGACACCGACATCTTCGAGACGACCGACTTCTCGTTTTCGACGCTGGAGTCGCGCCTCCGGGAGTTGGCCTTCCTGAACTCCGGCGTCGAGATACGGATCGCCGACGAGCGCGACGACAGCGAGACGACGTTTCGCTACCAGGGCGGGATCCGGGAGTTCGTCGCCTACCTCAACGAGACGAAAGACCCGCTCCACGGGGACACCGTCTACTTCGAGGACGAGGCCGACGGCGTCCACGTCGAGGTAGCGCTGCAGGGCACCAGCGAACTCCAGGGCTCTATCCACGCGTTCGCCAACAACATCAACACCCGCGAGGGCGGCACCCACCTCACGGGCTTCAAGACGGCGCTGACGCGGGTCGTCAACGACTACGCTACCGACAGCGGACTGCTCGGTGACATCGACGGGACGCTCACGGGCGAGGACATCCGGGAGGGACTGACAGCGGTCATCTCGGTCAAACACCCCGACCCCCAGTTCGAGGGCCAGACCAAGACGAAACTGGGCAACAGCGAGGTCCGGGGGGTCGTCGAGTCGGCCGTCCACCGTCACCTCGGGACCTACTTCGAGGAGAATCCGGACACGGCCGAGGCCATCGTCGCCAAGGCCGTCGAGGCCGCCAAAGCCCGCAAGGCCGCCAAGAAGGCCAAGGAACTCACGCGGCGCAAGTCCGCGCTGGAATCGACGGCCCTGCCCGGAAAACTGGCGGACTGTCAGACCCGCGACCCCGAGGAGGCCGAACTGTTCATCACCGAGGGTGACAGCGCCGGCGGGTCGGCTAAACAGGGACGCAACCCCGAGTTCCAGGCTATCCTCCCGATCAAAGGGAAGATACTGAACGTCGAGAAACACAGACTCGACAGGATCCTCGAAAACGACGAGATCCGCTCGATGATAACCGCCATCGGCACCGGCATCGGCGACGAGTTCGATATCGCGGAGTGTCGGTACAAAAACATTATTCTGATGAGCGTCGACGGGGAGGAACACGGATTCGTCCGCGATGGCGAGGGGACGACCAGATTCGTCGAGATCGGTTCGTTCATCGATAGGGTGATCGAGTCGGACGGCGACGGGTACGACGAGTACGAGGTGTTGTGTTTCGGACGGGACGACCACGAGACGAAATTCCGCCCTATCGACCAGGTCATCCGCCACGAGATAGACGAGCAGTTGTACGATATCGAGACGGCGTACGGCCGGAATCTCAGAGTCACCGGATCACACAGCGTGTTCGTCTACGATGGCGAGTCTATCGAACTCGCGGCCGGTGACGAAATCGAACCGGGTGACAGCGTCGTCGCACCGAGGTCGGTCCCCCTTTCGGGAACAACCGGGGACCGGATCGACCTCCTGGCAGAACTCGTGGAGCGAAGTGACGAGTTCGAATCCGATGTCTACGCTCGCGGGGAGGGGATAGAGGAACTGTTCAAAGCGAAAGTTCGCAGGGAACACGCGGGGACAGAGCACGCACAGGCGCGCGTGTCTGCACCCGACTCGGTCTGGCGCGGTCTGAAGTCGCTTCGAGAGGACGGGAATGTGACACAGACGGATGTCTGTGGGGCTGTCGGCGTCTCACAGCCGATCACCGTCTCCCAGTGGGAGCGGGGGGAGAACCGACCGAACGTCCCGGGCTTCCGAGCGTACTGTGAGGCCGTTGGGGCCGACACCGAGACGGTCATGCAGTCGGTGTCGGTAACCGACTCACTGTTGGACCAGCGGTGGAACGAGCAGTACGAGTCGGCCCAGACGAATCGGGTCCGGGACTACGTCCGGGTGAGCGAACTCGACCGGTCCGACCTCGAGTTGATCCCCGACGGCGCGACTGTCAAACTCACGCCCGAACACTACGCAGACGAGGGGATCGACCGGTACGTCGACGTGGACGAAACCCTGCTCGAACTCGTCGGCCACTGGGTCGCCGATGGCTCCTGCACGCCGAGAAACGGTATCCGTTTGGCGATGTCGGCGTCGGAAACAGGTCTCATAGAGCGATACAGACGGGCGTTCGAACACGTGTTCGGTCTCCAGGGGACGTACTGTGATTACGACAGTCGGGTCGGCGAAGTAAAACTCGTCAACCGCGCCGCGGCACTGGTGTGGCAACACGTTCTGGGGTGTGACGCGTCGGCGGCGAGTGAAAAAACGGTCCCGGACCTCGTCTTCAACGTGTCTCGGGACGAACAGCAGGCGTTCCTCCGAGGATACTTCCTCGGAGACGGAACCGTCTCGAACGGGACGGTATCCTGGACGACGACGTCGCGGGACCTCGCCAGCGGTCTGTTGTATCTGCTCTCGGCACAGGATGTCATTGCCTCCCACTCCGTTCGGGAGCCGGATCCAGCCCACGAGGCGCCGACCCAAACCGCAGGGACTGTTCACACCGTTTCCGTCGCGGCCACGGCTGATCTCGGACGGATCGAATCCGTCTGGAAAGGCCATCCGAGTGCGGATTCCGTCCGCGACACCGTCGAGAGCGGGTACGAAAACGAGCAAAACCGTGCCTACGAAAACGTCTCTGACGATCTCGTTGCCCTTCCGGTACGCTCCGTCGAACAGACGGACCCCTCGGGCGAGTACGTGTACGACTTCTCGGTGGAATCCGACGAAAATTTCGTCGCTGGAACGGGCGGCCTCTGTGCCCACAACACGGACGCCGATGTCGACGGCGCCCACATCAGGACGCTCCTCCTGACGTTTTTCTACCGGCATATGCGCCCCTTACTCGAAGCAGGCTACGTCTACGCGGCCCAGCCACCGCTGTACCGGGTCCGGTATCGGGGCGAGACCTACGACGCGATGACCGAGGCCGAACGCGACCGCATCATCGCGGAGGTGTGTGACGGCAACCCGACGCAGGTCCAGCGGTTCAAGGGCCTGGGCGAGATGAACCCCCAGCAGCTGTGGGACACGACGATGGACCCCGAGAAACGGATCCTGAAACAGATCACCATCGAGGACGCCGCGGCCGCGGACAAGATGTTCTCGGTGCTGATGGGCGACGCCGTCGAACCGCGCAAGGAGTTCATCAAGGAACACGCGCCCGAAGCCGAGTGGGTGGACATATGAACGCGACGCCGGGCGACGCCACGAGCGAGGTGACACGATGAGTTCGGACCTGCCAAGTCCCGACGACCCGGGCGACGTGGCGGCCAGCGTCGACCGCGTCCGGGTCGAAGACGAGATGGAGCAAAGTTACATCGACTACGCGATGAGCGTCATCGCCGGGCGCGCCCTGCCCGACGTCAGGGACGGCCTCAAACCCGTCCACCGGCGCATCCTCTATGCGATGTCCGAGATGGGCGTCTCCTCGGGCTCCTCGCACCGCAAGTCCTCGTCGATCGTCGGCGAAACGATGGGTGACTACCACCCACACGGTGACTCGGCGATCTACGACACCCTGGTGCGGATGGCCCAGGACTTCTCGATGCGGTACCCGCTGGTCGACGGCCAGGGCAACTTCGGGTCGATGGACGGCGACCCGCCGGCGGCGATGCGCTACACGGAGGCCCGGATGGCCCCCATCGCCGAGGAGCTGCTCGACGACATCGGGAAAGACACGGTCGACTTCCAGGCCAACTACGACGACCGCCTGACCGAACCGGAGGTCCTCCCGGCGAAGGTACCCAACCTCCTCGTGAACGGCTCGTCGGGTATCGCCGTCGGGATGTCGACGAACATCCCGCCACACAACCTCGGCGAGGTGATAGACGCCGTCGTCCACCTCATCGACAACCCCGACTGCGAGGTGGACGACCTCGTCGACACCCGCGACGACCGGGGCAACGGCACGGCCGGTCCGATCAGCGGGCCGGACTTCCCGACCGGTGGCACCATCGTCGGCCGCGAGGCCGTCTACTCGGCCTACGCCACCGGCCGGGGCCGCGTCGCCGTCCGGGCGACGTACGAACTCCAGCGCGAGGAGGGACGGATCGTCGTCACCGAGATCCCGTTCCAGGAGAACAAGGCCCGGATAGTAGAACGCATCGCCGAGGACGTCACCGACGGGAAGATCGAGGGCGTCTCGGACCTGCGCGACGAGTCCGACCGCAACGGGGTCCGCATCGTCGTCGAACTGAAACGCAACGCCAACATCGACGTCGTCGAGAACCAGCTGAAAAAACACCACCTCGAATCGACGTTCGGCGTCATCAACCTCGCGCTGGTCGACGGCCAGCCCCGCGTGCTGACGCTCAAGGAGACGCTGCAACACTACCTGGACCACCGCAAGGAAGTCGTCCGCCGCCGCTCGGAGTACGACCTCGCGGAGGCCGAGGACCGCGCGCACATCCTCGAAGGTCGGCTGAAAGCGCTCGAGAACGTCGACGCCGTCGTCGACCTCGTCCGGTCGAGCGAGGACCGCGACCAGGCCAAAGCGGGGCTGCAAGGCGAACTGGAGCCCGCCGACCTGGCCAGTGACCTGGAGTACCCCGAGGAGGTAGCGACCTTCGACTTCTCGGCCGACCAGGCCGACCACGTCGTCCGGATGCAACTCGGGTCGCTCACCTCGATGGAAGCCGGCGAGATAGAGGACGAGTACGAACAGGTCCAGGCGGAGATCGACCGACTGGAGACGATCCTCGGCGACGAGGAGGAACTGCTGGGCGTGATCAAGGCGGAACTGGAAGCGATCCGCGAGGAGTACGCCGACGAGCGCAAGACCACCTTCGTCGAGAGCGACGAGATCACCAACGAGGACCTCATCCCCGAGGAGGACGTCCTCGTCGTTATCACGGAGGACGACTACATCAAGCGGATGCCGGTCGAGCGGTTCGACCCGCAGGGCCGGGGCGGCAAGGGGATCATCGGCGCCGACCCGAAGGAGGGCGACCGCGTCTCGAAGGTGTTCCGCGCCAACACCCACGACTACCTGCTCTGTTTCACCAACCGGGGGCAGGTCTACCGGCTGAAGACCTACGAGATCCCGGAGATGTCCCGCACGGCGCGGGGCAAGTCGGCGGTCAACCTCGTCGACCTGGACGACGGCGAGGAGATAACGGCCGTCGTCACTACCGACGAGTTCGAACCCGACGAGTGTATCACGATGGTCACCCGGCAGGGGTACGTCAAGCGCACCTGTGCCGACCAGTTCGAGAACATCCTCTCGACGGGGATCATCGCGGCCTCGCTGGAGGAAGGCGACGAACTCGTCGACGTGGAGGTCACCGACAGGACCGGCGACCTCGTCATCGCCACCGAGGGCGGCATGACCATCCGCTTCGACGAGGACGAGGTCCGCGAGATGGGTCGCAACGCCCGCGGCGTCCGGGCCATCGACCTGGGGGACGGCGACGCCGTCGCCGGGATGGTCGCGACCGGCGACGACGGCAGCCGGTCGCTGCTGACGGTCACGAAACACGGCTACGGCAAGCGGACGCCCCTCTCGGAGTACCGGTCCCAGTCGCGCTACGGGAAGGGCCTCATCGACATCAAGACCGACGACCGCAACGGTCCGGTCAGCACTGTCAAGGCCGTCACCCCCGACGACGACCTCGTCATCATGAGCGAGAACGGCCAGATCATGCGGATCCGCGCCGGCGAGGTGAGCGAGGTCGGCCGCAACACCAAAGGCGTCGTCGTCATGCGACTCGACGAGAACGACCAGGTCGCAAGCGTCGACGTGGTGCCGGCGACCGTCGAGGGGGACGGCGAGTAAAGCGCGAGCGCCCTGGTCGCTGTCGGGCCGTCAGTCCCGAACGACGGCCTGGTCCTCGTAGCCGGCCCGGACACCCTTGACGGTGTAGGCGAACTCGTACTCGTCGGGGCCGTCGCCGAGGTCTTTCACGACGACCCGTTCGGTCGAGCGGTCGGTCACCTGCGGGTGTACCTGTTCGTCGGCGTAGGGCGTGACCTGCACCGACAGCGGCTCCTCGCTGCTGGTGACCATCGAGAAGTGGTCGGGCAACTCGACGACTGCGACGCCGTCGGTCAGTTCGGCGACGTCGGTCGTCTCGGTCCGGGGTGTCCCCGACTCGACCGACGTGTAGACGACGTCCTGCGGTCCCGCGTCGGTCGAGACGGTCTGAACGAAGTTCTTGACGCCGCTGACCTGGAGGTCGCCGCCGACCTCCATCGTGCCGTCGACCTTCGCGCTGTCGGGCGTGTACAACCCGTACCCGTCGTCGGACTCGACTTCGCCGCGGACGCCGTAAGTGGTGCCCGAACCGGCGGTGTTTATCCCTTCGACACCGAACCCCTCCGGCGACTTGGCGAGGCCACGGACGCCCTTGGTCGGGCCCTCGGAGTGTTGGGCGACGCCGATGACACCAGTACCGTACTTGGCGGCCGACCGCCCCTCCAGTCCCTTGGCGCCACCGGTCTCCGCGACGGCGTTGCCGAGCAGACCGATACCGTCCGAGGATTTGGTCTTGCCTTCGATACCCTTGTTCCGTCCGGAGTCGTCGTGGGCGACGCCCTGGATGGCGATCCCCTCCGGGTCGGCGGTCGCGCCGACGTACGCGCGGGAGGTGTTGCTGCCGACGTCGATCGTCAGCCCCGGGGTTCCCGGGTCACCGTCCCACGTCTGTGTCAGGTGGTCGCCCTCACCGGCCGACGCCGTCCCGGTCAATCCCAAGAGTCCGAGTCCGCCAAAGCCTGCCAGGAGCGCGCGCCGCGACGTGCCCCCCGGTCCGCTGGTCGTTACACTATCCCCCGCAGACGTATCCACATCGTCGTTCGTCATCCCTGAACTCCTTTATCTCCACCCAGATGTGACCGGACATCGCCTGTCGCCTGCTCACCCCATCCGGTCACGTCTTACTGAATGGATATTTTCACTATACACACGAGTTAACTTAAGAGTGGTGACGTGTTCCTGTCGGGTCAGTCCGCCGGAGCCCGGTCGGCGCCGGACGAGAGGGACGTGACGACCGACGGCGAGATGACCACCAGCAACGCGAAAAGCGTCGCCAGCGGGACGATCCCCCAGAAGTACATCTGCCACGTCGGTTGCCGTGCCGGGGAGGGTTCGCGCTCCAGGGCCGGCGGTGTCGTGGGGTCGTGCCAGACGCGAACGTCGAGGGCCTCCCACTCGTAGAGCACTTCGAAGCCGTGTTCGCGCAGCGTCGGTTCGTAGGAGACGTCCGCCGAGAACACGAACTTGATGCCCATCTCCCGGTTGTTCGTGAGGTAGTGGTCGAGCACCCGGCGTCCCGCGGGCGAGAACTTCGCGCTGGACAGCTGTGCGGCACTGCTGTTCGCGAGAACGGGAACGTGCGACGGGCGCCGCCCCTCGTTGTAATTCCCGTCGACAGTCTGTGCGTTGGGAGCCTCGATCCCGACGAGCCCCAGTTCCTGGGACATCCCGAGGGTCAGATACCGCCACTTCCAGTGTTCGTCTTCCGACATGAAATCGCCGACCTCGGCGGCCGCGGCCCGCCGGTCCGGACTCGCTGCACCGAGGTTCGTCACCTGTGTCGCGATCACCACCTGGGAGAGCAAGAGGACGGCCACGAATCCGACCACGATCCGCTGGCGGGTGGGGTGGTGCCCGTGTATCGAACCGAGGGGTCCGTCGTCGAAGGTTTCGGCGATCAGCCACCCGACGACCGGGAGCAACAGGAACCCACCCCACGCGGCGAACCGGAAGTACGTCAACGTCTCCGCCAGTCCGGGGTAGAGTATCCGCGGGAGCGGCGTCGTGAACCCGAGCGAGAGGACACCGCACACGACAGCGAGGGCGACTGCGAACAGCGCCGGGCCGTCCTCGCGGCGATACGCGAACAGGCCACACAGCGGTGCCAGAAACAGAAACAGCCCCCCTGTAACCAGCGTGAAATACGGTTGCGGGCGCGACCAGACCGCCCCCTCCAGCCAGGACTGCCGGGAGCCGTGGGGGATCGGCGACTGGGACGAACCCGTGACCAGGAACGCCACGAAGGGAAACATCGCCAGGAGCGCGAGTGCGACCGATCCGACCGCGACCGGTGTTGCCCGGCGTGCGGTTGTGAGAAGTCGTTCCCGCCAGTCGCTGTCGCCGGCGACCCCGGTTTCCGCGTCGCGGGTGGCGTAGGTGACGACGACGACGAGGTACACCGCCACGAGAAAGGAAATAGATGTGAAGTGGTGGGTCATTGGCACGAGTGCGGTCAGCAGGGTCGCGACGACCAGGTTCCGTCGACTCCCGGTCCGGAGTGCCCCGTAGAGGGCTGCCCCGCCCAGCATCGTCACGACGGCGGCGACGAGCGTCGGGAACTGGCCGTACCCGAGTAACAACGCCCACCAGCCGGTGAACACGGACGCGACGAGCGCGCCGTACGATGCCGCCCGCTTCGAGACGAGGACGCGACCGTACGCGTACACCGCCAGGGGGTAGAGGGCCGTACACACGAGCGCGAGCACGGTGTACGACGCGGTGAGTGCGTCCGTGGTGTCGAACCCCAGGCGAGCGAACGGAACGCTGACGACAGCGAGCAACTGGTGGGCCAGCGGCGGGTATCCGTACACGGGCAGGCCCAGGTACCAGCGGGTGTCGACCGACGCGAACCAGCCCTGGAGGTAATGCGAGGCGAAAAACAGGTGCGTCCACGAGTCGTAGGGTGCCGTCACCAGTTTGTCGGCCTGCGGGAGCAGTACGAACATTGCGACGACGACCGCAACGAACAACCGCTTCCTGACGGCGCCTATCACCCCGCGCCACCCCCCGACTGGACGAGGTAGACGCCGGCCATGATGAGGCACATGCCGAGGTAGTCTTCGGTCGTCGGCGAACTGTCGAACACGAGGACCGCCAGGACGACGCTCATCACGAGCGTGAGTTCGCTCACCATCGCGGTCTCGGCGATGCCGACGTGGCTGAACATGACCATCCGGACCAGCGCGCCCGACAGCGCGAGCACCATCCCGAGGACGAACAGCGGGTGCACCAGCGTCTGCAGGAAGTACTTCGCCAGCGGCACCACTTCGGTCGGTGGGTGACCGATGTCAGTGAACACCACGCCGTAGAGGACGAACGCACCCGAAACGAGCAGCGAGAAGAGGACGATGACGCCCCACCGGACTGCGAGTGCGGTCACAGGTCACCCTCCGAGGCGACCCCGACGAGTCGCCGTGCCACGTCGGTCATGGTCGGGTCGTCGCTGTCGACGCTGGCCCTGGCCAACCGGCGCAGACGCTCGGGCTCTTCGACGAACCGCGAGAGGGTGTCCGCGAGTGCCGCCTCGCTGCCAGGCGGGGTCGTGACCGCGTCGCCACCCGTCTCGACGGTCGCTCGCAACACCGCCTCGTCGTCGTATACGACGACCGGGAGCCCCCGGGCTTTCGCCTCCTGGTAGGGGCCGCTGACGCCCGGTGCGGTCTCGTAGGGGAGCACCAGACAGCTCGCGCGGGCGAACACGTCGGGGAGGTCGGCCTCGTCGACGTAGCCGAAAAACCGGACGCCCTCGCGGTCCCCGTAGGTCGACCGAACGGCCTCTGCGTAAGCCCCGTGGTCGGGGTGGTCGCCGCCGACGACCCACAGTTCGACGGCATCGTGGCGCTCGCGCAGTCGGTCGAACGCCTCGAACACCGTCTCGTAATCCTTGTACGGCGAGACGTACCCGAACAGGAGCACCCGGAACGGGTCGGTCTGGACCGCGCGCGAGCCGTCGGTCAGGGCCACCCCGTGGGGAACGTGGTGGACGTCACAGACCGGATATTTCGACTCCAGGAGCCGTCGATACGGCTCGGTCGTGACCGTGACCGGTCCCGCGGCCAGCACCAGCTGGGTCGCCACCGCCGCGCCGAGTCGCTCCAGCGCCCCCACCTGCTCGTCCAGTTCCGACGCGTCGACGCCCTCGAAGACGTCGTGCATCGTGACCACGATGTCGACCCCCGGCGTGAGCCGGGCGAACAGGGGCAGCGACAGCGAGAGGAACCTGAGCGCGTTGCTGGAGCCGAAGTACGTCGGTTTGACGTTGAAGTGAACGACGTCGTGGTCGTGGCGTGCCCGCCAGACCGCCCGTGCCAGGCCGGCCAGCGACCGCGGATCGTCTTTCCGCCAGACGTGTTCGGTCTCGACGTGGTCGTCGGTCGCCTCGACGTCGTCAGCGCCCGAACCGAGAACGGTGACCGAGCGGGTGACGGCCGCGTAGCCGTCGACCAGTTTCTTCGCGTAATCCGCGAGGCCGTCCTTCGCCGGTGGATACGCGGTCACCATCGCGACGTCCGGCGCCTCCGGTATTCCACCGTCACACCCGGTCGCCCGGGCCGTGTCCTCGGTATTGAACCGTCTCGTCGTGACCGGTCTGCCTCCGTCGTCCCCCCACAGCGACCGCAGGTGGTCGAGAAACCGGACGTATTCGTCGGCCGTGAGCTTACTCTCGCCGGCGTTCCGTTCGGAGAACGCGTAGGGCACCTCGACGACGTCGCCGTATTCGGCCTTCACGAGCACTTCGAGGAGTATCTTGTATCCCTGCGGGCTGAACTCGACCCCCTGCAGAGCGGACTGCCTGACGGCGAAAAAGCCGGACAGCGGGTCAGAGACCGCACGCAACTTCGGAAGGACGAGGCGCGCGAGCCTGGTTCCGACGCGGCTCACGAGTCGCCGGTAGGTCGACCAGTTTTCGATCCCGCCTCCGCGGACGTAGCGGCTGCCGACCGCGACGTCAGCCCCGTCGCTTTCGAGCGCATCGAGCAACGCCGGTAGCCGCTCGGGGGGGTGCTGGAGGTCGGCGTCCATCACCGCACACACCTCGTGTCGGGCCCGCCTGAACCCGTCGGTGACCGCCCGCGCCAGCCCCGGGTCGCTCGTCCGGTGGAGAACGCTGACGCGGTCGTCGCCGCCGTACCGCTGGCGAATGACGTCCACGGTCCCGTCCGGGGAGTCGTCGTCGACCACGAGCACCTCCGTGCGATACCCGCTCGTCTCCATCGCGGTCAGGCACCGCTCGATGACCCGCTCGATGCTCTCGGACTCGTTGTACGTCGGGATAACCACGGTCACCCCGAGCGTCGAGTCCGACTGTTCGGCCGTCGACTTGCGTACCCCGTGCGTTCTCACCATACATGTGACTGCAGGCGTAGGGATATCCCGTCGGACGGCCGTTCCGGCGGATCGCGACCCCGAAACACCGCCGCGGGTGTCGGAGCACTGTCGTGCCCCCCATGGCCGTCGACGCGTAGCGACCCGAGCGTCCGTCCGGTACCGACGCCCGTCTATCCCCTGCGTCCCTCCGCTGAAATTGTTTTCAGACTATACTAATAAAATACTACCGGACGGGCAACCGGGAGAGGGACACGTCCAGTTCGCCGGAGAGCCACGCCGACGAGGGGAAGGTGTGGTCGCTCGTCACGCCCCCGAGTGCGACGGTCACCGCCATCCCGTCGGCGGCGGGCGAGCCGACGACCCGCAGTCGGCGAGCGTCGGTGACTCGTCCTGCACGCAGGTAGAACGTGCTCTCGCCGTCGCGGTCTGCCAGCCACCGATAGCGGGTCCCGTCGGCCGACTCCGGGACCGAGACGCCGTCCCCGACGACGGGTTCGCGCCCGGGGTGTCCGATGTCGTAGGTCACCTCGCCGCCCGGACCGTCGACGACCAGGCTGTCGAGCGCCGCCGTCAGTGGCCGGCCCCGGGACGGTCCGACGTCGGGGTTCAGCGCCTGCTCCGGGACGGTCCGGTCGAACCGGAACACCAGCGGCACCCACTCGCCGCTGGCGGGCGCTGTCGCGCTCGTTCGTCTGGCGAGGTAGTCCCACGTCGGCGACCGGGTCCCGTCGGGAGCGACGAGGTGATGCCCCGGGACCTCGTCGGTTGCTGGCCGTCCGGAGACGTCGCCGACCGTCTCGTTGTCGAAGACCTGCCAGTACAGCACGTACCGGGCGCCGAACGCCAGTGCCGCCTCGGTCGTCGCCCGGAGCAGGCGCATCGTCCGGGTGGGACCGTCGCGGTTCAGCGGCCACCCGAGCTCTCCGACGTACACGTTGGGCGCGTCGCCGAGTCGCTCGCGCGCGTAACCGTCCGGTTCGGGCGCGTGCTCTGTGACGAACGCCAGAATCTCCCGGAACCGTTCGGCGATGGCCCGGGGGTCGTCCTCGCCGGCCAGCGTCGCGACCGGTTGCCAGGCCGACAGCGAAACGAGGTCACAGTCCGTCTCCGGGACCACCTCCGTGATGACGCGAGGGGTACCAGTCATCGCGTCGGTCACGAGGTTTACCTCCGCCGCGCCCAGCACCGTGACGTCGCTGTCGACCGCCTCGCGGGCCTGCCTGATCCCCGCCTGTCGGGCGGTGAGCCAGCGCCCCATCGCCGCGAACTGGTCGTCGGTGGCCACCGCCGACGGGTCGTCGGAGCCGAGGATGCCCCAGTCGCCCTCCCAGTGCTGGAGAACGAACTCCGTGCCGGTGCCGTCGTACTCGCGGAGGAGGTGCCGCGTCAGCTTCCGGAAGGTGGCCACCTCCCGTTCGTACTGGTCGTCCGTGAACCCGTCCCGGAAGTAGAAGTTGTGACCGCCGACGGTCGAGGCGGTGACGAGGACGAACGTGTCGAACGGCCGGTCGAACAGCTCCCGGACGTAGGGCGTCCGTACCAGCTCGACCGGTTCCTCGGCGTCGGGCCACTCGCTGTCGAAGGGGTACTTCGAGGCCATCGACTGGAGCCAGACCTTCAACACGTTCGCGCCCGCGTCGCTGGCCTCGGCCGCCCCCTCGTTCAGGTAGTTCCGGTCGGTGAAGCTGTAGGTCCCGGCTGCGTGTGCGACGCCGATGGCGTCTGCCGGCGACCGGCCATCTGGTGACGCCTCCGGGGTCCGGGTCGCCGCCGGCACGCCGTCACCTCCCGCTGTCGGTCGCCTCCCGACTACGGCGTCGACCCGACCGCCCCCGGTCACGTCTCTGGGCTCGTACGGTCCCGAACCGCCCTCGCCGTCCGACCCGCCGGTCCCCGAACACCCGGCGACTCCGGCGAGAAGTCCCGTAGCTCCCGCGAGAAACCGACGCCGGTCCGCCCGCCACTCCGTCATGGAACGAACCCAGCGTACGACCCACCAAAAACACGACTACCCAGTTATCGATATAGAAAACAAGTCGTTAGTAGCCAATGATAAATACGCACTCGAACCGCATAATACGTCTATGTTCCTCCTATTGACATATCGGAATTTATTTTTCAATTTCGGTAATTGAAGGAACAGGCCGGCGGTCGACCGGTCGTCGCGTAGCCTCCCGGCGTACGACAAAAGGCGGTCGTGGGGGGTGGTTCCGCGATCGGGAACCCGGGCGGTATCGTCTACCGTTCCGGACAGGGGACGCGTCACACTGGGGACAGTCGGTGCGAGTTCACGGTCGAGCATGGAACCGTCCGGGCTTTCCCGGTTCGTTCACGCGAAAACGCGGCCGACGGACGGGGATGCTCCGACAGGGATTCGAACCCTGGTCATTGCCGTGAGAGGGCAATATGATTGGCCGGACTACACCATCGGAGCGCCGACATCGTGAGTTACGACGAGTCGGATATAACCATTGTGTTTTGCCGGCCGGTCTGTGGGTCTCACTCACGGGTCCGGTGGTTCTCGTCACTCGCCGTCGAAGGGCGAGCCGGCGGCGTCGGGTTCGTTGCCGCTGAGACTGACGATGTTCTCGCGGCCGACGCGGAGTTTCGTCACTTCGTCGTCGTCTTCCATCTCGGAGAGCAACATACTGACTTTCGATTTGGACCACCCGGTCGCGTCGACGATGCGCGCCTGTTTCATGCGCCCGTCGTTGTCCTCCAGAATGTCCACGATCAGTTCCCTGTCGGTCAGCTCGACGGCCTCGGACTCCCCAGTTTCCACCTGTCCCGCCTCGGCCGGCGCCTCCTCGGTCTCGGGGGGAGACGTCGGCGCTCCCGACTCCCCGGTGGCCACGCGGTCCCCATCGAACAGACTGCTCGTCAGCGAACTGGCGTAGCCCGTCACGATGGCGACGGTGACGAGACCGACGAGGACGAGGAGCACGCCGGCGACGAGCATACCCCCGACGTCACCGGAACTCTGGAGCAAGACCCCGTCGACCGGCGTGACCGAACTCGCGGGCGCAATCGGGGTTTCACTGACCGAGAGGGAGTCTCCGTGGATGACTCGTCGGCTGAATCCACCCCCGCGATACGCGCCGAGCCGTCCCAGCATCTACCCCTATGAAGCCAAGGTCAGTATAAAAACACTGTGAAGCCCCGCCCCTGACACGTGACCACACCACGATACTGGAGTCGGCGGTCCCGTGTCGCGAATCCGATTCCCCCACGGTCGTCCCTCGGCTACGCCCGTCGGGGTCGTCGGCGACCGGGATTAGGAGTCACGACCGAGGACGATACCGAGCACCGCGACGACCGGTGTGAGTATCGCGAGCGCCGACCGGAGGGGGTCCGGCGTTCCGAGGCCGGCCGAGGTGTCCGGCGTGGCGGTGCCCGTCGCAGGGTCGTCGGGCGTGTCCGTCCCCGCCGGCGTCGCCGTCGGCGTGCCCGAGTCAGTTCCCGTGTCGGTCCCGTCCGGGGTGGGCGTCGGCGTCGTTTCGTTCGTCGGGTTCTCGGGGTCGGTCTCGTTGTCGTCCACTTCGACCACTCGCTCGTTCCCGTACGTCGCGTTGCCCTGCTCCAGGGTCACCGTCGGGGCCGCGTCGGCTTCGCCGATGACCTGGCCCTCGGTCACGTTCGTCTCGCCGGTGTACCGGTAGGTTGCTCCGGTATCGTTCGTTATCGGGTCGGTCCGGAACTGGTAGGCGTCGTCCGCCCGCACCTGGACGTCCGTGTAGCCGTCCTCGGGGGCCCACTCGTCGTAGCCGGTCGTCGAGTACGGGACCGTGATCTCGAATTCGCCGTTCTCGTCGCTCGTCGTCTGCTGGAGGTAGACGAACGACGTCTCGCTGGTCGGGACGTTCATCCGGACGGCGGCCTCGACGGTGGTGTTCGCCGGGGCGCCCTCGCCCTGGATTGTCGCGCCGGGCACTCGCTCGAACACCTTCACCCAGTTGGGGTGGCCGTAGTGGATGGTGTCCAGCAACTGCTGGTTGACGCCGACCTGCGTTCGGATCGGGGACTGGAACGCGCCACGGCCGACCTTGCGGAGCCCGAGGAGGTACTGGCTGGACTGTGTCGCCGACCGGTTACTGGTCGCAACGAGCCGGTAGTTCTGGAGTGCCGGAACCCGTTCCTCGGGGTACTTGCCGACGCCGCCGACCTGTGAGGTCGGGTCGTTGGCGGTGTAGTTGCGCGCTGCACTCACGCTGTCGAACGCCCTGGTGCCGTTGCTCACCGGGAACGACTGACCGTTGACGTTCTCGATCTCCCAGTCGAGCACGACCGGCCGGGCTTCGTAGGAACTCCCGTGGTAGTGATACAGCCTGATCGCAGTCGACTCGTAGTAGGGCTGTTTCTGCCGCTGGAAGGTCCGGTACTGGCCGTTGCCGGTCTGGTACAACAGCGGCTCGTAGTAGTCCGACCGGGTGATGTTGCCGGCGTCGTAGAACTGGAACGGCGCGAAGTACTTGCCGTTGAGGTTTCTGGCGCCGCCGCCGACCCGGAACCGCTGTTCCGTCGTCGCCATCTTCCAGTCGACCATGACGTAGCGGGTTTCGGTCCCGCCGCCGTCGTCGAGCTCGTCGAGCACGTCGTTGGCCTGCTGTTCGCTCCCCGAGAGGAGGAAGTTGGCCGCGTCCGAGGCCCCCTGCTGGAACGGGTTGGCGTTCGGTATCCGCTCGCCCATCACCGTGATCCAGTGGCCGTAGTCCCACCAGGACATCACGCCGTAATACCCCTCCTCGTACTCGTAGTCATCCGTGAACGCGAACTCGCCGTAGTAGTCTATCTCACCCTCGTTGCCGGCACCCTCGAGGTTCCCCTCGGCGGGTGCGTTGTCGTCCATCCACCCCAGCGTCTCGTTCCAGGCCTGTGGCGCCGTTCCCGGGCCGGCCTGGCTGGTCTGCAGCGAGATGAGACCGCCGCTCGCCAGGAAGAACGGCGCGAACACGACGAGAACGATCGCCACGATACTGACCACTTGCCAGGTGTCGATGTCCTCGACCGATTCGAAGAGGTTCGTGAAGGCGGCCACTCTCGCGAGTGTGTAGCCGGTCATCACTGCGACGGTGACGCCGAAGTAGTAGTCGAACCGGCGCTGTGTGAGCGTCGCGAACAGCATGAACACCGTCCAGACGGCGAGCAGGAGGAGTTCGGACCGCGGTTTCGAGAGGAACTGCTTCGCGCCCACGTAGAAGACGCCCAGGAGGGCGATAAACAGCGTAAACCGGTATCGCGGGAACAGCCGCCCGAACTGGATCGACTGTGCCTCGCCGACAGTCCCCGCCGTGTCGGTCGTCGAGAGCCCGAAGACCCTCGTCAACTGGGTGGTGAAAAAGCCGAACACGTCCGGTAACGCGACGGCCGTCACGCCGGCGATGACGGCGATGATCCCGACCACTGCCACCGGATACTGGTAGTCGACCAGGTCCCGGGTGTCCCACTCGCGGGCGAGCCACGCCATGAACACACAGCCGGCCGCGACGCCGAACGCGAGCAGCGGCTGGACGACGTTGTAGCTCGTCGCACCGAGGCTCAACTCTTCCATCACGGCGAGGGACATGATCCCTGTGGTGGACATCGAGACGGCGCCGACGATGGCGATCGGCTCGGGACTCCGCCCGCGCGCCTGGAGGGAACTCATCTCGAGGAGGTAGAACGTTCCCAGGATGCCGATGAGGAAGACGCCGGGCGACCAGGTCCAGATGTACAGGCCCGTCGCGACGCCCGCGATGACCGACCACGCGATAGGCGCTCTGACGGCTTCGGCGTCACGTTCCCTGAGCAACTCCCAGACCGGCATCTCGCGCTCCGAGACCGACAGCGCGACCATCGTCGCCAGGATTGCGGTCGTCATGAAAAACACTTCGGCGACGTGGTGGTCGGTGAAGCCGACGGTCCCGCGGGAGACGAAGATGCTTCCGAACACGGCCATCACGCCGACGGTCACGAGGCCGGCGAAGCGACCGCCCGCGCGCTTGCCGATGAAATACGCCGGGATCGCCGTCGCCGTGCCGAACACTGCGGGGGCGAACAGTATGACCATCCGGATCGTGTGGTCACTGGGGTTGCCCAGTCCCACGACGAGCGCTGCCGTCGCGATCAACTGGTCGAACAGCGTCCCGAACTGGCTTGAGTGTGTTCCGTAGGGGAAATGCGTCCACGGGTCGAACGAACTGGTCGCCGGCCAGTGGGTCACCGTGTACTTGATCATGCGGTAGTGGTACCAGGCGTCGTTCCCGCTGAAGTACACGGTCCCGTCGACGAGGAAGTTCTCCCAGTCTCGCACGCGACTCCAGAGCATGAACACCAGAAGACCGATCAGCGTGGGGATCTGGTAGTACTGCTCTACGATCGGCAGCAGGTCCCCCGCATCTTCGATCTCCTCGATGCGGCCGCGCCATTGACTCATTAGACCGAACCAGTCCCATCTCGCGCATAAGCCTTGTCATATCCCGGCCCCGGGTGAGTCGCCGGTCGGCACCGAGTCGCCGTGAATCACCGGCCAGCCTGTCCAGCGGCCAGACGGAAAGCATATGACGATACCCTTTCGTAGGGCGGGTATGCGCGTGTCAGTGGTCCTCTGTGCGCACACGATGGACCGCTACGGCGCCGTCACCGAAGCCGCCGAGAGCGTCCTCGACCAGACCCACGACGAGGTGGAACTGGTGTTCGTCAGCGACGGCGACCCCGCCGTCTTCGACCGCTTCGAGGCCGACTTCGGCGACCGCGAGGACGTCCGAACCCACTGTAACGACGAGAACCGTGGGCTCCTGGAGAGTCGCAACACCGGCGCCGAACGCGCGACCGGTGACGTGGTCGCCTTTATCGACGACGACGCCCTCGCCCACCCGGAGTGGGTGGCCCACCTCGTCGCCGCCTACGAGGACCACGACGCACTCGCCGTCGGCGGGAAGATGACACCCGTCTGGGTCGACGGCAAACCCCGGTTTCTCCCCGAGGAGTTCTACTGGTTGATAGGAGTGACCCACCGCGGCTTTGGCCACGGCCCCGACACGCCCGGCGAGGTGCGCAACACCAACGGGTCGAACCTCTCCTTTCGCCGTGACGTGTTCCTCGAACTGGGCGGGTTCGACACCGAGATCGGCGGCCGGAAGGGCGACAAGAACCTCCAGGGCGGGGAGACGGAACTGTGTGCCCGACTGCAGGCCGAACACGGCCGGAGGGTCTACTACGTCCCCGACGCCAGGGTCGGCCACAAGGTGTTCGCCTACCGCACCGAACCGCGGTGGTTGCTCGACCGGGCGTTCTGGCAGGGCTACTCCAAGCGCGGCATGGAGGGGTTCGTCCCCGACTCGGCCGACGAGGAGTTCGACTTCCTCGGCCGCCTGCTCGGCGAGTTCCTTCCCGGGCGCGCGTGGTCACTCCTGACCGAGCCCGACTACAGCAAGGCCGCACAGCTGGTCTGGCTCCTCGTCCTGACGGGCACCGTCGGCGTCGGCTACCTCTACGGGATCTACGAGTGGGGGTGAACGGTCCCGGGAGGGACCGTCAGCCGCCGGTTCGGACGTCGAACCGTGCGCCACCCATGTCGCTGTCCGTCACCGTGACCGACCAGCGGTGGTCGTGCGTACCCAATTTCGGCAGTGTCGGTGAGGATCGGCGTTTCGGACCACGGAGACAGTGTTCTGTTTCGTGGGAATACAAAGAATTACGCACGACCGTATCAGGTGTGTTTGTCGATGAGTTCGTCGGCGCATCGCTCCCACTCGACATCCTCGTCGAAGTAGCGCTCGGCGAGGGGCTGTTCGGGCATCTCGCCGGTGGCGCGTTTCTCCTCGCCGTAAGAGGGGCGGTCGTCCTTGTAGAACCGGCCCGTCAGCACTTCGCCCTCGTACAGTTTGGACTCGACCTCGTACATCATCTCGCCGGCCTCCTGGCGGTCGGTGATGTCGAAGTCGTACTCGTCCGAATCCTGGACGTCCGTGTAGGGGACGTACTGGCGAGCGTCCTTGTTCCAGGTGGGACACTGCGTGAGGAAGTCGATGTGCGCGAAGCCGTCGTGCTCGATGGCCTCGGCGACGACTTCGGCCGCCTGGTTGGGGTTGACCGCCGCCGTCCGGGCGACGTAGCTCGCACCCGACGCGAGCGACAGACTGAGCGGGCGCAGGGGTGCCTTGGCAGACCCGCTGGGCTGGGTCTTTGACTTGTGACCCTTCGGGCTCGTCGGCGAGGTCTGGCCCTTGGTGAGCCCGAAGATCTCGTTGTTGAACACGATGTAGGTCATGTCGTGGTTCTCGCGGGCAGTGTGCATGAAGTGGTTGCCCCCGATACCGTAACCGTCGCCGTCACCGCCGGCGGCGATCACTTCGACGCCGGGGTTGGCGACCTTCGCGGCCCGTGCGACGGGCAGAGCGCGCCCGTGGATGGTGTGAAAGCCGTAGCTGTCGAAGTAGCTGTTGAGCTTGCCCGAACAGCCGATGCCGGTACACAGCAGCGTCTCGTCGGGCGTGCGGCCGACCTCGGGCATGGCCTGTTTCAGCGCCTTGAGGACGCTGAAGTCACCACAGCCCGGACACCACGTCGCCTGGGGTTCGATACCAGGTGTGAACTCGTCCTGTTCGATCTCGCGGTCTTCACCGATTGCTGAGAATGCGCTCATTGTTAGTCACCTGCGGCGGGTACGTACTTCATGTTGGTCGCGGCGAGGTCCTCGCCGTCGATACTGGACTCGAACCCGTCGACGATCTCGGCGGGCTCGAAGGGGTTGCCGTTGTACTTCAGCAGGCTCGACAGCTTCGGTCCGAAGCGACCGAGTTCCTTCTGGGTGAGCCCGCGGAACTGCCCCGAGGCGTTCATCTCGACGACGAGACACTCCTCGACGGACTCGAGGAACGCGCTGACTTCCTCGACCGGGTAGGGCATCATGTCCGAGACGCCCAGCGCCTTGACCGAGTGGCCCGCGTCGTTGAGGCGGTCGACGGCCTCGAACACCGTGTCTTGGTGGCTACCCCAGGTCATGATGCCGTACTCGGCCGCTTCGGGGCCGTGGTGGGTCTGGTTGCCCTTCTCGTCTAGGTCCTCGCGGATGTACTCGAACTTGCCCCGGCGCCGGTCCATCTGGAGGACGCGGTTCTCGGGGTCCTCGCTGATGTGGCCGGCCGGGTTGTGTTCGTTGCCGGTCGTCAGGAAGCGTCCGCCCTTCTGGCCGGGGACGGTGCGGGGGCTGATGCCCTTCTCGCCGT
Organism: Halobacteriales archaeon QH_10_67_22; assembly: GCA_003021305.1. Lineage (GTDB taxonomy): Archaea > Halobacteriota > Halobacteria > Halobacteriales > Haloarculaceae > QS-4-69-31. Next base: position 52,088 of record PXQN01000070.1, read on the forward strand.
CGTACTCGTGGCGGAGGAACTTGCCCGAGTTGTGGTGGGCGGCCTCCTCGATCTCCGCTTCGGTGAGCACCGATCCCGCGTCCGGGTCGGGGTCCCGGTCGAAGAAACTCCGGTCGACGTTGCGCAACTCGCCCTGGAGCTTCTGGTCGTAGATGAGGATCGTCGGGATCTGGTACTCGTAGGCGATCTCGAAGGCGGTGCGGATCTGCTCGTAACACTCCTGGTGGTTGCCCGGCGCGAAGACGACCCGCGTGGAGTCGCCCTGGCTGGTGTAGAGGACGTGTTCGAGGTCGGCCTGTTCGGGCTTGGTCGGCATCCCCGTCGACGGGCCGGCCCGCATCGCCTCGACTAAGACCAGGGGTGTCTCGGTCATCTCCGCCAGTCCGAGCGGTTCGCTCATCAGGGCGAACCCGCCACCCGACGAACCGGACATCGCCTTGACGCCGGCGTGGGAGGCGCCGATGGCCAGCGATGCGGCGGCGATCTCGTCTTCGACCTGCTCGGAGACGCCGCCGAACTTCGGCAGGTTCTGGGACATGATCGTGAACACGTCGGTCCAGGGCGTCATCGGATAGCCCGAGATGAACCGACAGCCCGCGTCCAGGGCCCCGTAGGCGATGGCGTCACTGCCCGACACCAGCGCCTGCTCTGCATCGGGTTCCTCGGCCGTTGGCATCTGGAGTGCGGGATGTTCGTCGAACTCCTCGGCGGTGTCGGCGCCCTGCTCGATGACTTTGCGGTTTGCCTCCGCGATCTCCTCGTTGAACACTTCGCCGATGATCTCCTCGTAGTAGGACGTATCGAAGTTTAGCAGGGTGGACATCACGCCGATCCCGGCGTTGTTACGCATGACCTCGCGGCCGTGTTCTTTCGCGATGGCCCGCAAGTCGACCGGGTAGACGTGCCAGCCGTTCTCCTCGGCTTTCTCGTGGAGTCCGACCTCCTCGACCTGTTCGCCGTCGATGAGTCCTTCGTCGTAGATGATGACGCCACCTTCACGGAGGTCGTCGAAGTTCTCCGTGAGGGGTTTCAGTTCCTCGTTGCCGTAGTACGCGTCTTCCTGGGGGTTGCGGGCGAAACTGTCGCCGAGCGCCAGCAGGACGTTGTAGCCGTCGCCGCGCGACCTGACCTCGCCTTCTGCTGCCCGTACCTCGACGTACGTGTGGCCGCCCCGGATGCGCGACGGGTAGTGTCGGTGTGTGAAAACGTCCAGACCCGACCGCATCAGGGCCTTCGCGAAGTTCCGGCTCGTCGAATCGATGCCGTCGCCGGAACCGCCCGCGATCCGCCAGATTAGTTCCTGGTCTGTCATGGATATCCATCGGCCCCCTGCAGGTGCCGTACGGAAAGCACGACTGGCCCGGACTAAAGGGTTTCCACTTAGTCACCCCTCATTAATCGTGAGGGATGGATAGGGCGCGTCTCACGGCCGATTTCCCGATCGAGAGACATTCGCTGACACGGGGGCGTCGGACGGTCTTTGTGTCGGCAGCCGGAGGTGTCAAACGAACGTCTTTTTTGATTGCCTTCGAAGGCACTATCTTCCGGAGTCGGGGCCGATCGACGCGGATGTGATGGTGAGCTGTGTGTGACGGTGGGGCGGCTTCGATGGTACGGGAGAGAGCGTTCATCGGATGGTGCAGTTGATAGAAGGTCTGGCTGGCATCGCACAGGGGTTCGTCATCATACTCATCGGCGGGATAATGAGTCTCGGTGGTCTCGGGGCCATTCTGGGCATTAACAAGGACCTTTTCCTGGGATAAGACCTGCCGCGCCCGATGACCGACCGCTCGAAGCGGTTTCGAGCGGGGCGGTCGTCCTATTTCGGCGTCTGGTTGTAGATAAGGTTGCGCTGGATGTCGTTTGCCCCCTCGTAGATGACCGGGATCCGGACGTCGCGGTAGACGCGGGCGATCCGCCGGTCGGCCAAGACCG
>PXQN01000070.1:54062-56070 GCA_003021305.1 Halobacteriales archaeon QH_10_67_22
GCCCGGGCGGCCTCGAACTCGGTGCGCATGTCGGCGAGTTTGTGCTGGACGGCCTGGAACTCGTCGACCGACCGACCGAAGGCCTCCCGGTCGTGGACGAACGACCAGGCCTCCTCGATGGCCGCCGCCGCGAGGCCGATGCCGTGGCCGCCGACGACGACCCGGCCGTGGTTGAAAAACTCCGCCAGCATGTAAAAGCCCGCGCCCTCGACGCCGACGAGGTGGTCCTCGGGGATCCGGCAGTCCTCGAAGGTGATGTGGGCCTGTTTCGACGCCCGGAAGGCCATCTTCTCGGGGATGTGTTCGGCCTCGTAGCCCGGGGTGTCGGTCGGGACGACGAACAGCGAGTAGTTGCCGTACCTGTTGTCCGGGTCGTCGCCGGTCTTGGCGTAGACGGTTACCCAGTCGGCCTCGACGCCGTTGCCGATCCAGTACTTCTCGCCGTTGAGAACCCACTCGTCGCCGTCTTTCTCTGCCGTGGTGTCCATCCCCGCGAGGTCACTTCCCGTGTCGGGTTCCGAGACGGCCAGCCCGGTGATCTGGTCGTTCTCCGCTACCGGGCGGAGGTACTCTTCTTTGAGGTGGTCGGCGCCGTGGTCCTCGACGATCTCGGCCCCGAAACTCGCCAGTTGTAGCGTCAGCGCGATACCCGCGTCCGCGCGGTAGAACTCCTCGGCGATGGCCAGCACCTGCTCCAAGTCCAGCCCACGACCGCCGTACTCCTCGCCGATATCCTGGGCGACCAACCCCGCGTTCATCCCCGCCTGGAGGATCTCGTGGGGGTACTCACCCGACCGGAAGTACTCCTCGGCGTTGGGTTCGATGTACTCGGCGGCGAACTCTCTGGCGTCCGCCTTGACCTCGTGGGCGTGTTCGGGCACCGGTCGCTCGTCTAACAGGTCCATACCCCTACTGGGACACGAAAACGCAAATAGGTCCTGAAACAATCACAAACCCGTTTTGAGTTTCTCACTCCCGGCGTCACAGGTTTACGCGCAGGTAGTCCGTCCCCGCCCGATAGTTGTACAGTTCGACGAGCACACCGAAGACACCCAGCGCGACGACGGCAGCCGGAGAGAGTGCCGCTGTCTCCGTGGTTACCCGAAAGAGGGCGAGCACCAGGGTGATGGTGACAGTGGTCCCGAGAGGTGAACTCGGTCGGGCAGGCTCGCGGTACTCGACGTTCGTACTGTCAATGCAAGAATATTTCGGAGTTAGACCTCGATCTCCTGCATGAGCCCGACCAGTTCGTCCAGTTCGGGGAAGGTGTAGACTTTCACGTCGACGTCGGAGTCAGGTGCCTGGACGCGCGAGTCGAACATGAGCGCCATGTCGGTGTCACGGCCGCCGACGAGGTCGTCGACCATGCCGCTGCCGGGGCCGAAAATAAAGGAGGGGGTGCCGATGTCGATCGTCGTGTTGAGGACGTTCGCCCAGCCGTCGATGAACCCGGAGGTCATGATGTTGCCGATCTCCTGGATGGCCGACCGTTCCATGTCGGTGAAACCGTCGGTCGTGGGGTCGGTCTCGCCCATGTCGCCGATCATCCCGTGTGCGAGTTCCGTCCCGCTCTGGGCCTCGAACAGAAAGAGGATGTGCCCGTGTGGCGGTTCGACCATCTCGATGCTGATCCCGATCTGTTCCTGGTGGCCGACGTGGGTCTTGATGTCCGAGACGTCGATGAAGTTGATCTTGGTGATCTCCATCTCGGTCTCCATCCCGGTCATCTGGGAGAGGTGGTCGGCGACGGTGTTGCCCCCCTCTTTGGCCATCTTGTTGAACAACCCGAGTTTCCGGATGTCGATCATCAGGCTCATGCGATAGGTTGGGGGCTCTTTTTTGAGCACCCACATAAGCGGTCGCCCCCGATTTTCGGATTCGAGACTGGGCGTGACGGTAAGAGCGGGGCGTCCGACTGCTCCGGGCGCGGTCAGTGTCGGCGCTGGCTCACCGCGACGCCCTCGCCGAGGGGCAACAGGACCGTCTCGAACGCCTCGGCCCCGCGGAC
>PXQN01000070.1:56080-77228 GCA_003021305.1 Halobacteriales archaeon QH_10_67_22
CGCGGAGGTCGACGACGTCGATACTGCCGCCGGCGACGGCGTTGTCGGCTGCGACCACGCCACCGGGAGCGACCTTCTCGCGGACGGCCTCGAACGCCTCGGCGTACCGGTCTTTCTCGTTGTCGATCAGCACGACGTCGAAGGGGCCGTCGTACGCATCGATGGTCTCGATTGCGTCCCCGAGTTCGAAGTGGACCGTCGCGTCGAGGTTCGCGCGCGCGAAGTAGTCACGGGCCCGGTCGAGTTCGTCGGCGTCGACCTCGGTGAGCACCACCTCGCCGTCCGGCGGAAGTTCCCGGGCGAACCAGTACGCCGAGTAGCCAAAGCCCGACCCGAATTCGAAGACGCGCTCGGCGCCGGTCAGCCGCGCGAGCATCGCCAGCCACCCACCGACGGCCGGACCGACGTAGGGAAACTCCGTCTGGCGGGCCTGTGCGCCCATCTCCTCGATCAGGTCGTCGGTGTCCGGACCGATGGCACTCGCGTACGCCGACACCGTCTCGGGCAGCGTCTCCTCCAGTGACATACCGACGCTTCGCGGTCCCTGGGCAAAAGGCACGTCGCTTGCCGGCCGGCAGCATACCGGGCGAGGGTTCTCCCGGCCGGCCGGTCGATGAACCGTCGAGACATTGATACCGGTATAGCCGTAACGCCCGGTATGTCCGAGACACCCCCGGGACCGAAGGGGGAACCGCTCTTTGGTGCCAGTCGGCAGTACTCGCGTGACCCGTTCGATTTCATCGAGACGCTGGAGTCGGCCTACGGCGACGTCGCCCACTTCGACATGGGCCCGATGGAGACGTACATGCTCACCGACCCGGCCGACATCGAGCGGGTACTGGTCTCCGAAGCCGACGTGTTCCGCAAACCGGACTTCCAGAACGACGCCCTGGGCGACCTGCTCGGCGACGGGTTGCTGTTGGGCGAGGGTGAGACCTGGAAGCAACAGCGCCAGCTCGCCAACCCCGCGTTCTCGATGGCGCGACTGGGCGGCATGGCCGACCGCGTCACCGACCACGCCGAGGCGATGGTCGACGACTGGGCGGCCGGCGACCGCATCGACGCCGAGAGCGAGATGGCCCGCGTCACGCTGAACGTCATCCTCGACCTGATGTTGGGCGTCGAACTCCCGGCCGAGAAGATAGACGTCATCGAGGAGCAACTGGAGCCGCTGGGCCAGCGGTTCGAACCGGACCCGTTGCGGTTCGCGATGCCCGAGTGGGTACCCATGCCCGGCGACCAGGAGTTCGAGACCGCCGTCTCGCGCCTGGAAGACGTCCTGGACGACATCGTCGCCGCCCGCCGCGGGACGGTGGGTGACGCCGTCACCGACGACGGGCCGATGGATTTCCTGTCGGTGCTCATCCGAGCCCGCGACCGTGGCGAACAGTCCGACCAGCAACTGCGCGACGAGATGATGACGATGCTGCTGGCCGGCCACGACACGACCGCGCTCACGCTGACCTACACCTGGTACCTGCTCTCGGAACACCCCGCGGCCGAGCACCGCGTCCAGCGAGAGGTCGACGACATCGTCGGCGACGACCGCCCCGGGATGGAACACGTCCGGGAGTTCGAGTATCTCGAGTGGGTGATCAACGAGTCGATGCGGCTGTACCCGCCCGTGTTCACGGTGTTCCGGGAGCCGACCGAAGCGGTCGAACTCGGCGGGTACGACGTGCCCGACGGGTCGACGCTGATGATCCCCCAGTGGGGCGTCCACCGCTCGGAGCGATACTGGGACGACCCCGAGACGTTCGACCCCGAGCGGTTCAGCCCGGAACGGCGCGCCGACCGCCCGCGCTTTGCCTTCTTCCCCTTCGGCGGTGGCCCGCGCCACTGCATCGGCAAACACCTCTCCCTGCTGGAGGCGAAGATCATCGTCGCGACCGTCGTCAGCGAGTACGAACTCGACTTCGAGGGTGAATCGCCGCTGGAATTGCTCCCGTCGCTGACGATGCACCCCCGCCAGGAGATGACGATGACGGTGCGGGAGCGCTGACGGGGAACTTCACCCGATCGGGGTTGGCGTTGAACGCCGCGAGGACCCGGTCGTACAGCTCTTTTTTCGTCCGCTGGCCGCGCCGCGGGTGGACGAGATACCGGACCTCGAGTCTGACCCAGGAGGCCTTCTGGACGACGGTGACGGAGGGGCGTTCCTGCACTTCGAGGTCCGTCTCGTCGGCCACCTCGACGACGTCGCCTTTCGGGTCCCCGATGGCGACCCGGTCGCCGACCTGGTAGGGTCGGTTGACCATGATGTACACCCAGTCCAGGAGCGAGAACAGGACGCCCAGCCACTGCTCGGTGACGACCGCCAGCACCCCGACTAGTGTGACCAGCCCGAAGGCCAGTCTGAGCACGTTCCGGAGGTCGTGTTTGCGCCGTTTCGACTCTGTGAGCGCGAACAGCCAGTCCGTGACGACGAGACAACAGCCGTACCCGCCCAGGAGAGCTCCGACAGCGAGCAGTCCAGTCACGGTGACGCGTTCAGCCGAGACGCCCAGAACCGTCTCCGGGCCGACGAGCGCGACGACGAACCACTGATTCGGGGGTCGGTAGCGGCCCACTAAACCGTTGTGTCACCGGGCGACGGTCAGTCCAGATACAGCGACATGAACTCGGGGTTCATCTTGCCGGTGACGACCGCCGCCCGGCCCGACGTGCTGAACGACAGGTCGTAGACGTCTTTGAAACTGGTCGAGCGCGTCGCCTCGACGTACGCTTCCAGGTCGTCCGTGTCGGCGTCGGCGGCCTCCTCGTAGGCGAGGACCACCTCGGCGCTGATCTCGTCACCGTCGAACGAGAGGCTGGTGCCGATACCGACGCTGCCCTCGAAGCTTGCGTCTCTCGGGTCGTCGACCGTGGCCCGCTCGTAGGGGTTGAGCCGCAGGTCGAACCCGTCCGAGAGCGTGCTCGTCAACACGTCCGCACCCGTGTGCTCGTCGACGTATCTGCTCCGGTCGCCCTCGCTGGTCTCGACGACCGCCCGCGCCATCTCCTCGACCGGCTCGGTCCCCGAGAGCCAGACCAGCGCACGCTCGCTCACCAGCCACCCGGTGTCGCCCGCCTCGTCGTCTCGACCAGTTTGTCGACCGCCGCGGGCGCGACACCGGCCGACTCGAGCGTCGGGCGGTAGGCTGACTCGACGTTCACAGCGTACTCGCGCTCGAAGCGGTCCAGGTTGTCGAAGACGGTCGCCGCGTCGACGACGAGCGCCCCGTAGTACTCCGTGTTCGTCAGTTCGCCCGGCGCGTGCAGCCACCTCGCGTACGGGCGCCCGCTCCCCCCGGACCCGACGACCGGCACCTGCGAACACCCGGCCGTCGCCAGCACGCCCACGCCGGCCGTCGCCACCATCCCCTCTCGGAGAAACGTCCGCCTGTCCATATTTCTCATTGACATGTCAGTCGTTGATAAACGCTTCGAGAACTGACCGGCAGCGCTGCGCGGACACGAGCGCGGAAAACGGCGGGGGAGACGAGGAGCGAACGGCGGGTCAGAATAGCACGGACGCGGCGTCGATGGCGCTGGGCGACAGCAACCCGAAGGCCGGCAGGAGGACGACTGTCGCGACGGCGGCGATGACGACGGCGGCGTACAGCGACGTGGGGTAGGAGTCGACCTCCAGGCTGGCGTCGGGTTCTTCGAACCACATCGCCCGGACGACTCGCGAGTAATAATAGAGGCTGAGGGCGCTGTTGACGACGAGGGCGGCCCCGAGCAGCCAGGTGCCGGCCTGGACGGTCGCACCCAGCAGGTAGAGTTTGGAGACGAAGCCGCCGCCGATGGGGAGTCCGGCGAGGCTAAAGAGGAAGACGGTCATCGCCGCACACGCCAGGGGCGCCTGCTCGGAGAGGCCGTTGAAGTCCTGGAAGGTCCGGCCGACGTCCCAGTGTTCGGTCAGCGCGACGAACAGGAACGCGCCGGTGTTCATGAAGCCGTACACCAGAAGATGCATCATGCTCGCGCCGAGGACGAAGTCCTGCTGGGGGGCGTTCAGCGCCGCCAGGCCGATGAGCGCGTAGCCGGCGTGGCCGACCGAGGAGTACGCCAGCATTCGTTTGACCTTCTCCTGGGTGGCGGCCGCGAAGTTGCCGACGGTCATCGTCACGACGGCGAGCACCTGGACGGCGACGATCCAGTCGACTGCGGGGTCACCGCCCGCGAGGCCGCCTATCTCCGGGAAGGCAGTCAGGAACACACGGAACGCCAGCACGAACCCGGCGGCCTTCGAGGCCGAGGAGATAAAAGCCGAGACGGGCGCGGGTGCGCCCTCGTAGGCCTCGGGCGCCCAGAAGTGAAACGGGACGCTCGCGGTCTTGAACGCGAAGCCGAGCAACACCATCACGACCCCGATGCCGAGGACGCCGACGAACTCGGGTTCGGCGCCCAGGGATTCGGCGATGGCGTCGAACTGGAGGTGGCCGCTGGCGGCGTACACCAGACTGATCCCGTAGACCAGCACCGCCGAGGACAGCGCCCCGACGAGGAAGTACTTCAGGCCCGCCTCGACGCTGCCTTTGTTGTCCTTGAGGAAAGCCACCAGCGCGTACGACGGGAGACTCGACAGTTCCAGGCAGACGAACGCGGTCGCGAGGCCGTTGGCCGAGGCCATCAGCGACATGCCCGTCGCCGCCAGCAACACCAGCGCGTAGTACTCGGCCTGGTAGCGCTGGCCCGCCAGGTAGTCGTAGCTCGCGAGCGAGACCAGCGCCGTCACGCTGCCGACGATGACGACGAAGAACAGACTCATGCCGTCGACGACCAGCTGGTCGTTGAACAGGGAGACTGCGCCCGTCCCGTCGGGCTGGCCGACCCCGATTACCAGGAAGGAGCCGGCGACGAGGAACGCGACCAGCGCCCCGAGCGTGGAGATCCCGGCGAGCGTCGCGTTCGAACTCGTCCCGGGTTCGGGCTCTACCATGTCGACGACGAACAGCAACATCGCCCCCAGCCCCAGCGCCACCGTCGGGGCCAGTGCGACCCAGTCCGGGACGGACGCGCCAGCGATGTCTATCACCATGGCAACACACCTCCGTACAACAGCGGGTTAACGGCGTCCTGTATCATCCCGTACACCAGTCCCGGCGCGCTCCCCAGGGCGATGACCAGCACCAGCAACACGACCAGTGGCACCACGTCCTGGACGGGCGCGCGCGTCACGTCGTAGTCGGTTTCGAGGCTGTACTCGCCAAAGAGGGTCCGCTGCATCGCCCACAGGAGGTAGCCCGCCACGACGACGATCCCGAACATCGTGACCGCGGTCACCAGCGGCGCCGCCGGGATGACCTGTGAGGCAAACGCGCCCTGGAAGACGATGTACTCGGCGGCGAACCCGGACATAAAGGGCAGCCCCATGTACCCGAAGGCCGCGGCGACGAACACGCCGACGGCCCAGGGCATCCGGTCGGCGATGCCCGAGATGTCCCCGACCATCCGCGTGTGGGTCTCGTTGTAGATGACGCCGACGGCCATGAACATCAGCCCCGAGATGAGGCCGTGCGAGAGCATCTGGAAGGTCGCCCCGCCGAAGCCGTGTGGCGTAAACGCCACCAGTCCGAGGATGACATAGCCCATCGAGGAGATGGACGAGTAGGCGACGATCCGCTTCAGATCGCGCTGTGCTAGCGCGAGCAGCGCGCCGTAGATGACGCTCAACACGCCGAAGGCGACGATGATCCCAGCGTTTGCCTTGGCGGTCTCCCCGAGCATCGTGAAGTTGAACCGCAGCAGTGCGTAGGTCCCCATCTTCAGGAGGACGCCGGCCAGCATCACCGACACCGGCGTCGGCGCCTCGACGTGGGCGTCGGGTAGCCAGGTGTGCAGCGGGAACACGGGCACCTTGACCGCGAACCCGGCGAACATCAGGGTGAAGGCGGCCAGCCTGAGCACCGGTGGCTCGATGCCGACGAACGTCTCCAGGTTGCCGCCGGTCCGCAGCGCCTGTGCGATCTCGGGCAGGTCGAACGACGATATCGAGTCGCCCAGCCCGAAGATCAGGGCGGCGAAGCCGATGAACATCACCAGCGTCGCCACGTTCGTGTAGACGAAGAACTTGATCGCGGCGTACTTCCGGCGTGGGCCGCCCCAGACGCCGATGAGGAAGTACATCGGGATGAGGACGAACTCCCAGAAGACCAGCCACAGCAGGAAATCGAGCGCCGCGAACACGCCGATAAGACTCGCCTCCATCAACAGCATCAGCCCGTAGAACTGGGACTCGCGCTCGCCGATGGGCGTCCAGGAACTGACCAGCGCCAGCGTCGTCAGCACCGTCGTCAGCAACAACAGCGGGAGGCTGACGCCGTCGAGTCCGACGTGGTAGGCCAGTTCGTACTGGCCCAGCGAGATCCAGGCGAGCGTCGACTCGAAGGCCAGGTCCCCGCCCGTGAGGGCGTTGCCCCCGGCCTCGAAAACGCTGTACATCCAGAGGCTCACCGCGACCGGGACGAGACTGATCCCCGTCGCGAGTTTGGCCGCGTACTCGTCCGGTGTGAGAAAGACAGTGACCGCGCCGACGACGGTCACAGCAAGCAGCGCCTCGATGGGACCCGCGATAGGCATCTACAGGACACCCCCTGCGACGACGAACGCCAGCAGCAACAGCACGAGCGACAGCGTCATCAGCGTCGCGTAGTTGACGACGACGCCCGACTGGATCCGCCGGAAGCGCGACCCGACGAACAGACTCACGCTGGAGATCCCGTTGACGACGCCGTCGACGACGCCCTGGTCGAACTTGTCGGCCGCGCGTGCGAGTTGTACCGTCACGCCCTGTGCCAGCCACACCTGATACTCGTCCTGGTAGTAGTTGTGCATGAGTAGCGTCTTCACTCCGCCCAGCCTGTCCGTGTGTTCCTCGGGCTCGGGGACGTTGTACAGCGTCCAGGCCGCCCCGACCCCGGCCAGCGCCAGCAACAGTGACACCGCACCCGGCGCCAGCGGCCCCAGCTCGGCCTGCTCGATGTGTGCCACGTCGTGGAGCAACTCCCCGTAGTGCTCCGAGGTCGTCAGTTCGATCCCGCCGTGGGCGAGCCACTTGTGCAGGTAATCGATCTCCGCGCCGGTGACTTTCTTGACCGGCACCATGTTGATGAACCCGACCGTCGCGGCGCCGATGCCCAGCACCGCCAGCGGCAGTTTCACGTTCCAGCGCACCGGTTCGGGGTCACGCGCCGTGTCGGTCCGGGGTTTTCCGTGGAACGTGAGAAACACCATCCGGAACGTGTAGAAGGCGGTGAAAAACACCGCGAGCAGCCCCATCGCGTAGCCCGCGAGCAGGAGCGTCCCGATCGACCCCTCGGAACCGAGCCCGTGGATCAGCGCCTCGTACAGCACCTCGTCTTTGGACCAGAAGCCGGCGAAGGGGACGATCCCCGCCAGCGCCAGCGACCCCGAGAGGAACGTGTAGTAGGTGACGGGCATCCGCTCGCGCAGGCCACCCATCGTCCACATGTTCTCCTCGTGGTGCATGGCGATGATCACGGACCCGGCACCGAGAAAGAGGAGCGCCTTGAAGACGGCGTGGGTCGTCAGGTGGAAGACTGCGGCGGTGTACCCCCCCGCACCCAGCGCGAGCATCATGTACCCGTACTGGGAGATGGTGGAGTAGGCCAGCACCTGCTTGAGTTCCTGTTTGACGACGCCCATCGTCGCGGCGAACAGCGCCGTGAACCCGCCGACCAGCGCGATGATAGCCAGCGCCGTCGGCGAGAGCAGGTAGAACCCGTACATGCGTGCGACGAGGTAGACGCCGGCCGCGACCATCGTCGCCGCGTGGATGAGCGCCGACACCGGGGTCGGACCCTCCATCGCGTCGGGCAGCCACGTGTGCAGCGGGAACTGTGCGGACTTGCCGACGACCCCGCCCAGCACGAGCAACCCGAGCACCGTAAACCACGCCTCCGGCCCGAGGCCGAAGAACGTCTGGACGCCCGCCTCGCTCGCGCCCGAGGCGATGGCCTCCTCGGCGAGTTCCGGAAAGCTGTGGAGGGTCTCGGCGCCCTCGATGGGCGCGAACAGGCCCGTCCCGAAGGTGGCGAAGACGCCGACGACGCCGATGAGGAAGAAGTAGTCACCGAAGCGGGTGACGAGAAACGCCTTCTTGGCGGCCGACGGGGGACCGGCATCGCGGAACCAGAAGCCGATGAGGAGATACGAACACAGGCCCACCAGTTCGAAGAACATGAACGCCATCAGCAGGTTGTTTGCGAAGACGAACCCGAGCATGCTCGCCGTAAAGAGGCCCAGGCCGGCGTAGTACCGCGGGAGACCGGTCTCGCCCTCGTCGTTCATGTACCCCAGCGAGAACACGTGGACCAGAAGCGAGATGAGCGAGACGATGAGTAACATCAGGGCCGTCAGCGGGTCGACGAGCACGCCCAGACGCAGCGTCACCGCCGAGTCCGCGAGACCGGCGACCCACGTGTAGAGGTTCTCGTTGTAGGTGGTCGCCGAGCCGGTGACGCCGGCGACGGTCAGGGCCGTCCACATCGAGAGGACCAGCGACCCTGCCGTCGCGACGATGCCGGCCTCGGCGCCCCGCCGGGGCAGGTACTGCCCGAAAAACAGCGAGACGACAAAGGCCAGGAGTGGAAGCGCCGCGATCGCCGGAACGAAGTCGTATGCACCTGCCATCTTACCACCTCATCGTCGCGGCTTTGGTCACGTCGATGTCCTCGAAGTTGCGGTACAGCACGAGGATGATCCCGATGCCGACGGCCACCTCGGCGGCGGCCAGGGCCATCGTGAACAGGGTGAACACCTGCCCCGTGAGGTTGCCGTAGTAAAACGAGAACGCGACGAGGTTGATGTTGGCCGCGTTGAGTAGCAACTCGACCGACATCAGGAACATGAGCGCGTTGCTGCGAGTGAGGATCCCGTAGACGCCGATACAGAACACCGCCGCCGACAGGACCAGATAGTACTGGGTGACGATCGCCATCAGTCCTCGCCCTCCCAGGAATCGGCGGCCGGGTCCGGGCCGCTGTCGGCCGCCGGACCGCTGTCGTCCAGTCCGTCGCGTTCGCGAGTGGTCAGCCGGCGGCCGCCGTCGGCCAGCGCGGTCACGAGCGATTCGTCCTCGCCCTCGCGGCGGGCGAGCATCACCGCCCCGTCGAGGGCGGCATCCAGCACAACCGCGATGACGATAAACGCGACCAGGAACCCCTCGGTCTCGCCGTGTCCGTCGGGGATCAGTTCGAGCATGTCGAACATCGCGAAGCCGATGCTGCGCGTGACCTCGCCCTCGCCAAAGCCCAGCGGCGGGAGGAAGTCGGCGTTGACGAACGTCCAGGCCAGGACGCCAAACAGCGCCAGCGCCGCGGTGCCGTTGGCGTAGTTGACGTCGGTCGCGAACCGCGGACGCGAGGTCATGCGGCCACCTCGTTGCCCTCGCGTCGTGCAGTGAGCATGATAGCGAACGTGACGAGGATGAGCACGCCGCCGACGTACACCAGGATCTGCATGGCGGCGAGGAACTCGGCACGCAACATGACGTAGTGGACGGCGACGCTCAAAAGCGCCACCCCCAGCATGAGCGCCGAGTGCCAGACGTCGCGCATCACCACGACGCCGATGCTGCTCCCCACCGTGACTATGGCGAACAGCGCGAACGCGATCGACTCGAGCAGTGCCATTGTTACCTGGGACTCTTATCGGGCGCCCTTTGAAGATTTCCTTATCCATCCGCGCGCGAGCGGACACGCGGCCGAATTCGTCGGTCCCGTGACTGGTTCCGTGGCCCCGTGGCTGGTCGGCGTGTCCTGTGACGGTGCGCGAACGGCTCGAAACCGCGAGAGCGGGGCCCGGCGCCCCGGCGCGCGACCGCTAGTACATCGAATCGTCCGTCGGCGTCGGTGTCTCGGTCGGCGTCGGCGTTTCCGTCGGCGTCGGTGTGGGCGTGGGCGTCGGCGTCTCAGTCTCGGTCGGCGTCGCCGTCTCCGTCGCCGCTTCGGTCGTGACCGTCGTGTGGGCGTGGACCGTCGTCGCGCGGTGACTCCCCGACCCGACCTGGAAGTGGATCGTGTACTCCCCCGGTTCGTAGTCCTCGCCCAGCTGGTCGGCGAGGTCGAGTTCGCCGCTGGTCGACCCGTCGCCGAAGTGGACGTGGTTGGCGTCGCTCGGGATCGTCTCGCCGACTGCGACGTGGTCGACGTCGATGAGCGCGTGGAGGTGGCCCGCGTTCGAGTTGATCCCCTCGCTGGACGGTTCGATCGTGTAGTTCTGGGCTGTGACGTCCCACTCGACGACGCTGCCCTCGACGGACGTCTCGAGTTCGAGGGCGGCCTCGTCGCTCACCGTGACCTCGACGGTGTCGGTCAGGCCCATCGCCGTGTGTGCGCCGTCGGCGACCTGCAGGACCAGCGTGTGCTCGCCCGGTTCGAGCTCTAACACGCCGTCGCTCTGGCCCGTGCCGTAGTGGACGTGGGTGTCGTCGCTCGGGATGGTCTCACCCGGCGTCACCGGGTCCTCGTTCACGAGCACGTGGTAGTGCCCGGCCCCCTCGTTGACCTCGCCCGACTCCTCGATGGTGACGCCCTCGGCGGTCGCCGCCCACTGGACGGACGGACTCGTGAGTTCGACCCCGTCCGACGGGACCGACAGCGAGACGCTCGCGTCCGACCCGACCCCGTTCATGTACGCCGCCGCCGTCTCGGTCGGTTCGGCCGTGTCTGCCTCCGTCGCCGTCGCCGTCGCCGCCTCCGTGGCGGTCTCGGTCTCGGCTTCGGTCGCTGTCTCCTCGGACGATTCGCCGCTACAGCCAGCCACCCCAGCGGCCGCGACCCCCGTCGCGGTCGCGAGGAATCCCCTGCGTGAAACGTACTCTCTCATGGTAGTACGTTGTCACGTTGTGGTGGTCTCCTGTAAAACACTTTCTGATGCGGTCGTGCGTACCTAATTTCTGCAGTGTCGGTTCGGATCGGCGTTTCGGACCACGAGGGCGGTCGTCTATTTCGTGGGCATGAAAAGAATTACGCACGACCGTATGAGTCCACCGCGCGGACGCATCGAAACGCCTTCGACGGTCCGACAGCCTGTCAGTAGTCGCCGAGCACGCCGAGTCGCCGGGCGCGTCGAGTCGCCAGGACGAACACGCCGTAGCCGACGGCGAGATACCCGACGGCCGTTCCGACGAGGACGGTCAGCGCGGTCGGCTCGAACTCCCACAGTCGGACGCCGTCGTTCATCGCTCGCTGGAGCATCGCGGAGCCCTGAGCCAGCGGCAGGGCGCCCGCCAGGGGCACGTCTAGGGCCGGCGCGGAGATGAAGCCGATGAGCGCGAACTGGAGGAGGCTGGCGACGTTGCCGATGCGTTTGTAGAGGACGCTCAGTCCGCCCATCGCCAGTCCGAGGCCCATCGCCGAGGCGACCGCAAGCGTCCCAACGACGACGACCGTCACGAGGTTCAGGTCCAGCGTCGTCCCGGTCATCACCAGCATGGCCGCCAGCACGACGAAGGAGGTCAGGAAGGTTCGCGCGACGACGGCGACGCCCTTTGCGAAGACGACCGGGCCGAACCCGAACGGCGTCATGTAGTGGCGTTCGAGGGTGCCCCAGCTGGCCTCGGACTGGATGTCCCTGTTGACCCCCTGGTAGGCACCGAGCGCGAGCGTCCAGAGGAAGTAGCCCACGATCAACCCCTCGATGGAGTCGGTGAGCGCCTGCCCGGCGACGGCCCGCCCGCCGTAGAACATCAGCCCGAAGAAGAACACCCCCAGGACGAGCCCGGTGACGGCGTCGACCGGGTAGCGGGCCCAGACCAGCAGGTCACGGGAGACGACTGCCCGCAGGAGCCGGTAGTAGCCCGCCGGCGTGCGCGTTCTGGACGGCGTTTCGGGGTCGCGGTCGCGCTCGGTCGTCGTCATCGGGGACCACCCTCACTCTGGCGGTCGCGTGCCCGGTAGGTGTCGGGTTCGCTCCCGTCGCCGGTCACCTCGACGAACGCCTCGGCGAGGTCGGGCTGGACCGTCTCGACGCCGGCAACCTCGAGGTCGTGGGCCGCCATCGCGTCGGTCAGGCGGTAGAACGTCGCCGTGTTGCCGGCCACCTCGAATCGAACCCGGCCGTCGACGCGCTCGACCGACGAGAGCCCGAACCGCTCGTGCA
This sequence comes from Halobacteriales archaeon QH_10_67_22, assembly GCA_003021305.1. Taxonomy (GTDB): domain Archaea; phylum Halobacteriota; class Halobacteria; order Halobacteriales; family Haloarculaceae; genus QS-4-69-31. Next base: position 68,192 of record PXQN01000070.1, read on the forward strand.
ACGCCGAGAGGGTGGACTCGTCCGCGCCACGGACGGTGAACCGGTAGCCCCGCGTCTCGAACCCCGCGAGCAGGTCCGTGACCGTCTCGTCGACGACCACGCGGCCGTCGTTCATGATGATGACCCGGTCACACACGTCCTCGACGACCTCCATGTCGTGGCTGGAGATGACGACCGTCAGGTCGCGTTCGTCGGCGAGTCGGACCAGTTCCCGGCGCAACGTCAGCGAACTCTCGACGTCCAGACCCAGGGTCGGTTCGTCGAGAAAGACCACCGACACCTCGCCGGCGAGGACGCTCGCCAGTGACACCTTCTGTTTCATCCCCCGCGAGAGGTCCCGCACCGCCGTGTCGGCCCTGTCGGCGATGTCGAGGGCGTCGAGCAACTGTTCGTGGCGGTCGGCGAGTTCGTCGGGGTCGTGTCCGCGGACCGCGGCGAAGTACCGCAGGTTCTCCCGGACCGTGAGCCGCCAGTAGTCGTTTCTCGCGCCCTCCAGCATGGCATCGACGTGTTCGTACGCCCGCCGCGGGTGGGCGTACACGTCGGTCCCCTGGATCCGGACGTCGCCGGCGTCGGGGAGTATCAACCCGAGGATCGACTTGATCGTCGTCGTCTTGCCGGCGCCGTTGGGCCCGAGCAGGCCGACCACCTCGCCGGGTTCGACCGCGAACGAGACGTTGTCGACGGCAGTGACGGCGTCGGCGCCGCTCCCGAACGTCTTTTCGAGGCCGTCGACGTACAGCGCCGCTTCCGCGGGGTCGATGTCCGGAGCACGCGTGGCGGCGGTCGCCTGCGATGGCTGTCCGGTGGCGTCGGCGTGGCGGGGATCACTGGCCATCCAACGGGCCCGCTAGGGCAGGACGGTCGATAAAGGGCGCGGTCGGGGGTGCCGTCGGGACCGACCACGAGACCGGCCGACTCGGGATGCCAGTGAAACGGACCGTCGACGGAGGATTGACCGCCGTCAGAGGTCCGCGGCGCCAAAGCGCCGGAACCCGAGCGCGAGGGGGACCACACACCAGGCGGCCAGTATCAGGAGGGCCATCCACCAGTCGACGTACAGCGGGGCGTCCTCGGCGACGTAGCGGCCCGCGAGTTCGAGGTCGAACCCCGCACGGAGCAGGCGGTCGAACGCCTCTCCGGGACCGAGCAGGCGAAAGAGCAGCGACCAGTCGGGCAGGTCACCCAACACGCTCGGGTCGAACCGGTGGAGGAAAAGCATCGTCAGCGAGTGCAGACTACTCCAGAACGTCACCAGCAGGAGGTAGCCACCGAGCGCGCCGAACGTGACCCACCGGTCGCCCGTCGTCCACATCGAGAGGCCGACGGCGAGGCCGACGAACGCGAGGCCGTACAGCGCGACCGCGAACATGAACCACGGGTACAGGAGTGCCCCTTCGGTGCCGTAAAGAACGACGCCGGCGACCCCCGCGACGACGAGTCCGGCGAGCGTCGGCGCGAGCAACACGACCGTCCGACCGAGGACCGTCCCGGTCACCACGTCGCGCCGGGAGTGGGGCAACGAGAGGGTGAGGAACATACTCCCGCTCGTGCGGGCCTCGATCACCGATTTGTACCCGAGCAACAGCGCCAGCACCGGCAGGACCGTGCCGACCAGCCCGGCGAGCCCCCCCAGGAACGTCAGGAAGGTCGGCTCCTCCGGCCCCAGGAACTCGTGGACGACCGCGTACCCGACCGTCAGCAACCCCAGCAGGACGAACAGTACCCAGATCGTCTTCGACCGACTGGCGTCGTGGACGTCCTTGTGTGCGACGGCGCGCCAGCTCACGAGAGGTCCCTCCCGTCGAACCAGAGGAAGGCGAGGGCCATCGGTCCGACGACCCACAGTTCGAGCACGACCAGCGAGACCCACTTGCTCAGGTACCACGCGCCCTCGATGCTATCGGTCGGGTCCACGAATCCGGTGACGAGTCGGCCGAAGGCCCGCCCGGGTTCGAGGCCGACGACGAACCGCAGTGGGTCGGGCAGCGAACCGTCGATGAGTTCGACCGCGGTCAACCCGGCCTGGAGCGCACCGGTGACGGCGTCCCAGACGACGACGAACAGGAAAAACAGGGCGAACCCGGCGACCAGCGCCCGCCGTTTCGTCGAGGCCGCCAGCGAGACGGCGACCCCCAGGCCGCTCCAGACGGCAGTGAACGACAGCGAGAAGAGGACGAACGCCAGGAACGGCACTACGTCGAGCTCGCCGAACGGGTAGACGACCAGCGCCCCGGCGCCGACCAGCGAAACCAGGAGCGTCCCCGCGACCAGCCCGGTTCGGCTGACGTACTTCCCCAGCACCAGGTCCCGCCGGCTGTGGGGCAGCGACAGCGACAGCAGGACGGCGCCCGACTCGCGCTCGCCCGCGACGGCGTTGTACCCCAGCAGGAGCGCGACCAGTGGCACCAGCGTCGCGAGCGCCCCGCTGACAAACCCGGGGAACCGCGCGGTCGAGATCGTGTCGCCACCCACGACCGGATATATGTACGCGAACAGCAGGACGACGAACGCGAGCAACCCGAGCAGTACCTTCACCGACCGGGCGCCGACGGTCGTCCTGGCGTCCTGTTTCGCGATGACCGCCCAGGTCATCTGTGGGCAGACCCGGTGTACTCGATGAACATGTCCTCCAGCGAGGCCTCCTCGGTCCGGAAGTTCACCACGTCCACGCCGGCCTGGTGGAGTTCGACGACCACGTCCATCTTCGCGTCGTTCGTACACGTGACTTCGACGGTGGCGTCGTCGCGTGCCAGCGCCGTCTCGACGCCGCCGACCGAGCGGATGGTCTCCATGGTCCCGTTCTTGAGCGCGTCGACGGTGATGACGAGTTTCGTTCCGCCGCCCAGCGACTCCCGCAACCCCTCGATGGTGTCGACGGCGACGAGTTCGCCGTCCTGGAGGATCCCCACTCTGTCACAGACGGCCTCGACCTGTTCGAGGATGTGACTCGAAAAGAAAATCGTCGCGCCCCGCTCGTTTTCCTCGCGGAGAATGTCTCGCATCTCCGCGGCGCCGTTGGGGTCCAGTCCGGTGGAGGGTTCGTCCAGCAGGAGGAGGTCGGGTTCGCCCACGAGGGCCATCCCGAGGACGAGACGCTGGGCCATCCCCTTTGAGTACTCCGTCGCTTTCTGTTCGGCCGCGTCGCGGATCCCGACCCTGTCGAGTATCTCGATCGGGTCGGCCTCAACCTCTTTCGACCGGATCGCGTACTCGATGTGCTGTTTGCCGGTGAGTCGGTCGAACACCGAGTACCCCTCGGGGAGCACGCCGACCCGCTCGCGGGCCGCGACTCCGTTCTCTTGACAGTCGTTGCCGAATATCTCGGCCGTTCCGCTGGAGGGCTTCACGAAATCGAGCAAGACGTTGATGAACGTCGACTTGCCGGCGCCGTTGGGACCGAGAAAGCCGAACGTCTCACCCTGTTCGACGGTGAGTTCGACCCTGTCGAGGGCCGTCTCACTTCCGTACTCTTTGGACACGTCGTGGGCGCCTATCGCTTCCATACCGTGTGCGCCTGCGAAGGGCCCCGTAATAAAGACACAGAAAGTGTTTCAGATATTTCACCTCCCGACCGGCCACGCCGGATCGCTACCCGCCCGGTCGCCACCACCTGGTTTCCGCTCGGGTGTGCTCGCGTCGCTCGCAGTACGGCTACTGATAGTCCACTTCGCCCTCGCCTTCGCCGACCCAGCTGCCCCGGTCGGGTTCGCGCGACTCCAGCGGGTCGATGTCCTTGTACCAGGGGACGTTCTTGAGCTGTTCTTTGTCGAGGGCGAACTCGTCTTTGGTGTCGGCGGTCCACTCGAAGTTCTGCGTGAGGATGATCGCGTCGACGGGACAGACCTCCTCGCAGAGCCGGCAGTAGATACACTGGCCGATGTGGAGGTTGTACTGTTCGCCGTTGCGCTGGTCGTCGGTGACGATCTGGATGGTGTCGTTGGGACAGACGTTCTCACACTGGCGACACCAGATACAGCGCTCCTGGCTGAACTTGTGGACGCCGCGGAACCGGGGGCTGACCTCCGGTTCGTCCTCGGGGTACTCGACGGTGAACGTGTTGCCGTCGAGCGCGTGTTTCATCGTCGTTGCCATCGACTTGAGGATACCTATCATTGGGAGTCACCTGCGTTGGGGGACGGATTGTGGGTCATCCGGCGATCACTCCGACGATGACCGCCGTGAGGACCAGGTTCGCAAAGGAGAGCACGAGCATGCCCTTCCAGCCGATGCTGATGAGCTGGTCGATCCGGACTCGCGGGATGGCCGACCGCGCCCACTGGGTCAGCAGGAAGATGCCCCAGATCTTGACCATGAACCAGACGATACCCGGGAGCACCGGCCCTGCGGGCCCGCCGAGGAAGACGGTCGTGATGATGGCCCCGCCGAGGAAGATGTGGATGAACTCGCCCAGATAGACGAGCACGAAGTACACCGAGGAGTACTCGGTCTGGTAGCCGGCGACGATCTCGGTGGGCGCCTCGGGGATATCGAACGGGTTGCGCCCGATCTCGGCCATGTTCGCCACCAGGAAGAGCACGAACGCGAAGGGGTTGACGAACGCGTACCACGACGGTATCGCGACCGGCCCGAGTTCGAACAGCGGCGCGGTCTGGGCCGCGACGATCTCCGACATCTGGAGTGAGCCGGTGAACAGCACCACCGACGCGCCCGTGATGACCAGCGGGATCTCGTAGGCGAGGTTCTGCGCGATCGCGCGCAGCCCGCCCATGAACGAGTACTTGTTGTTCGACGCGTAGCCGGCCATGATCAGGCCCAGCGAGGCGATCGACGCGACCGCGAACACGTAGGCCAGGCCCGTCTCCGGGTCGGCCAGCTGCAGCCCGCTCCCGAAGGGGATCACCGCAAAGCCCAGCAGCGCGGAACTCGCGATGACCAGCGGCGCCAGGTCCCAGGCCGGGCGGTCGACGCCCTCGGGGACGATCAGTTCCTTCGAGAGCAGTCGGACCGCGTCGGCGACGATGATGAGCAGTCCGAACGGACCGACGCGGTTGACCGCGATGCGGTCGGTGAACGCCGCGGTGATCTTCCGCTTGGCCCAGGGACCGGCCAGCGCCGTGTTGGTGAGCATCAGGGTGCCGATGACGGCCGCGACGGCCAGTGCCGCGACCGCTTCGCCGCCGGGACCGTACGCGCCCAGGCCCGCCACGTCGACGAGCATGTCGACGGTGGTTCCGGTGGCGTTCCCGGTGGCGTTACCGGTCGCCGTCGCCTGCATCAACGGTCGACCTCCCCGAGGACGATATCGAGACTGCCCAGCGAGGCGATCATGTCGGGTACGTACTCACCTTCGGACATCACGGGCAGCGTCTGGAGGTTCGAGAAGCACGGACTGCGGATCTTGAACCGCGCGGGCTTGTCGGTGCCGTCCGAGCGGATGTAGATACCCAGTTCGCCCTTGGCGGCCTCGACGGCCCGGTAGATCTCCGTGTCGGGGTCGGGCCGTAGCGTCCGGGGGACGTTTGACTGGATCTCGCGCTCGTCCTCGGGCCAGTCCTCGAGCAGGTCGACACACTGCTCGATGATGCGTGCCGACTCCTCGACTTCACGGAGACGGACGAGCAGGCGCGCGAAGTTGTCACAACCGGGTTCGGTGACGACGTCCCAGTCGAGTTCGGGGTAGTAACCGTATGGGTCGTCGCGGCGCAGGTCGTAGTCGATGCCCGACCCGCGTGCGACGGGCCCGGTCGCGCCGTAGGATCTGGCCTCCTCCGGCGGCAGGACGCCCGTATCGACCGTCCGTATCTGGAGGATCTCGTTGGAGGTCAGCAGGTTGTGGAACTCCGCGACGTTCTCTGGCAGGTCGTCTAAGTAGTCCCGGATCTTCTCGAAGAACTCGTCACGAGGCTCGGGGATGTCCCAGGCGACCCCGCCCAGACGGAGATAGTTGAACATCAGCCGCTGACCGGTGAGGTCCTCCAGGATGTTCTGGACCTGTTCGCGCTGCTGGACGGCGTACATGAAGGTCGCGGTGAAGTCACCGATCACGTCCAGCGCGAACGTGCCGGCCGCGAGCATGTGTGCGGCGATCCGGCACAGCTCCGCCGACATCGTCCGGACGACCTGTGCGTACTTGGGCACGTCGATGTCGGCCAGGTCCTCGGCGGCGCGGGCGTAGGCCCACTCGTTCAAGATGCCCGCCGAGATGTAGTCCCACCGGTCCGGGTAGGGCATTATCTGGTGGCGGTAGGTGCCCTGCTCGCACATCTGTTCCTCACAGCGGTGGAGGTAGCCGATGTCCGGTTCCAGGTCGGCGATCTGCTCGCCGTCGAGCACCGTCTTGATGTGGAGCACGCCGTGGGTCGCCGGGTGGTGGGGCCCGATGTTGACGAACATCGTGTCCGCGTCGTCACCGCGGTGGTCCTCCTGGAGCGGGTTGGCGTGCTCGCGTAGCGTCACTATCTGTGGCTCCTCGCCGTCGAAGTCCCCCGAGAGGGGGTGGCCCTGCCAGGTCTCGGGCAACAGTATTCGGCGCAGGTCGGGGTGGTCCTCGTACTCGATGCCGACCAGATCGTAGGCCTCGCGCTCGTGCCAGTCGGCGGTCCGGTAGACGGGGTTGGCCGACTCGTTGTGCGGGTCGTCCGTGGGCGAGGGGACGACGACCGACAGCTCGTGGGTCGGCTCGTCGTACTTCCTGAGGTGGTAGATCGACTCGTAGCGGTCCCCGTACTGCTGGGCGGTGAGACAGGAGAGGTCGGGCCGGACGACGAACCCCTCGGCGTTGACGTGCTGTTCGCGGTCGAGCAGGCGGTCGCCCAGCAGGGCCGCGAGCGCGTCGTAGTCCAGCCCCTCGTCGGTCTCGCCGACCGCTGCGAGCGCGTCGTCGGGTTCCGGTTCTTCCAGACTCATGCGAGCCACCTCCGGTGGCGAGCACGAGGTCGATAGTCCCAGCCCGCCCAGCACGGCGAGCAGGAACGTCTATCGGAACTCATGGCGAATCGACCCAGTTGTACCGCATCACGAGGTCGTCCTCGCCGATCTCGTCGGCGAGTTTCGCGACGAGTTCGTCCTGTTCGAGGTCGCCGAACTCCTCGAGTTCGTAGGGCTTGACCGTGACGGGGGCGGACTCGCCGTTGGCGATGCGCTCCTGGAGTTTGGCGACGCCGTAGATGAGCGCCTCGGGCCGGGGCGGACAGCCCGGGACGTGGATGTCGACCGGGATGACCTCCTCGGCGCCTTTGATGACGTTGTACCCTTCCTGGAACGGACCGCCGGAGATCGTACACGAGCCCATCGAGACGACGAACTTGGGCTCGGGCATCTGGTCGTAGACGCGTTTCATCCGGGGGGCGAACTTCGAGACGATAGTGCCGGGGACGATGATCACGTCGGCCTGCCGGGGCGAGGCACGGGGGACACCGGCGCCGAAGCGGTCGAGGTCGTGTTTGACCGCGTACGTGTGCATCATCTCGATGCTACAGCAGGCGATCCCGAACTGCAGCATGAACATCGAGGAGCCCCGGACCCAGTTCATGAACTGGTCGAACTTCGTGAGGATGAACGGCGTCGAGCCGAAGGCTTCCCGGAGCGTCGAGTTGAAGCGACTGTCGGCACCCTCGCCCATCCGGGCTTCCTGGGTCGATTCGATCCCTGTACCGTCTGCCGTGTTGTGGTCACTACTCATTGTCTGTCTACTCGCTGTTTCGTGGCCCGCGGGCTGCGGATCCACCGGACTGCGCCGTTGCGCCACGCCCAGGCCAGCGCGACGACGAGGATGCCGACGAACGCGAGCATCGGCAACAGGGCCCGGGCGAGTCCCACCTCGCCGACGGCGTCGCGGTAGATGACCGTCCACGGAAAGATGAGCACGGTCTCGATGTCGAAGACGACGAACAACAGCGCGACCATGTAGTACTGGATGTTGAACCGGATGCGCGTGTCACCCGTCGGGACCTCGCCGCTCTCGTAGACCGCCCGCTTGCCCTGTTCGGGCACGCTCGGGCGGAGGAGCCGCGAGGCGACCATCATGCTCATCGGGATGGCGACCGCGACCACCGCCAGTGCCCCGATGGCGATCCAAGGGTTACTCATGTGTCTCTGTACTGTGAGGCTTTGAATCGGGACCATATAAGGGTTCATTGTTCAGTCTGTCGGTCCCCGAGTGCGTCGGTCCTCGGAGAAACCGACGGGACCCGACAGCGGACATCTTCCGACTACTCGATGCCCAGTCTCACGTTTCCGAGTCCCAGTAGGCCGCTTTGAACCCGGGCGTCCCGAGTTCGTGCAGGTCCCGGGAAACTTCGCCGACGTCTTCTTGAAGGTCCTGGTGATAGGCGACGAGGCGCTCGCGGAGTTGGCCGTGTTCGCGAGCGAGGATCTGGGCCGCAGTGAGTGCCGCGTTGAACGACTTGCCGGCGTCGACGGCGGTGATGGGCGCGCCCTGTGGCATCCCGATCACCGAGTCGACGGACTTCTCCTGGACGGGGACGCCGATCACGGGGAGAGGGTAGGCGATGGATGCGGTCATGTTCGGGAGGTCGGCCGACTTGCCGCCCGCGCCCGCGATGAGCACGTCGAGGCCACGCGCCTCGGCGGTCTCGGCGTAGGCGGTCATGAGTTCGGGCGTCCGGTGGGCCGAGACGACGAACGTCTCGAAGGTGAACCGGGCTTCGGGCGGGTCCCGGTAGTCTGTCTGTTCGGCGAAGCCGAGTTCCTCGACGAGGGCGGCGTGGGCACCCGGGCGTTTGCCCTTGCCGCCGGCCATCGTCGGCAGGTCCGAATCCGACCCCATGACGATGCCGACTTCGGGCGTCTCGGCGTCTGGCAGGTCCAGCGCGGCCTCCTCGTGGAGCTGGTCTATCAGCGACTGGACGGAATCGGCGGTCATGTTCGCCTCTGGGTCGGGTCCGACCGTAAGCGTTCCCGTTATCCACTCGGACACGAATAATTCAACACGCTTTTTTCCGATCGGGGAGCGAAACGGTTTCTGCGTGCCGGACGGGCGAGGAGATTGTTGCTCGGTTCGTGTCCGAGTGGATAGGGATCAGTCCCCGACGGCCGCCATCGGGGACCCCTC
>PXQN01000071.1 GCA_003021305.1 Halobacteriales archaeon QH_10_67_22
CGAAGTCTGCGTGCGGCCATCGCCGCCCGACCGAGGAGCGCGCGCTGACCTCGAAGTCGTCCTCGACGGCGCCGTCCCGGACGCCCTGGTCTGTCCCAAGGTGTCCAGCGGTGACGACGTGACCGACCTTTCGGACATGGCGAGCGAGCACGGGGTCGACTGCCCGGTGCTCGCGCTAGTCGAGACCGCCGCAGGCGTCCTGCAGGCCGAATCGATCGCGACCGCCGGGCCGACGGACGCCTTGGTGTTCGGCGCCGAGGACCTGGCGGCCGACATCGGGGCGACCCGCACCGACGCGGGGACCGAAGTACTGTACGCCCGCGAACACGTCGTCCTCGCGGCCGGCGCCGCGGGCGTCGATGCTATCGACACGGTCTACACCGACTTCGAGGACACCGAGGGACTGCGCGAGGAGACGGCGTTCGCCCGCGACCTGGGCTACGACGGCAAACTCGCGGTCCACCCCGCACAGGTCGCCCCGATAAACGAGGCGTTCACGCCCTCGCCCGACCGTATCGAGTGGGCCAGGAAGATCCTCCGGGCTAGCGAGGAGGCCGCCGCGGAGGGGCGAGGGGTGTTCGCCGTCGACGGCGAGATGATAGACGCCCCGCTGGTTGCCCAGGCCCGGACGGTGATAGACCGCGACGACGGCGGGCGGAGATGGCGGATCCCGAGGATGGCGACCACGCCCCCCACTGTTTTTACCGTCCTTACCGTTGTGCGTGCATGGCCGACGAGGTCAACCCCTTCCTGAGTCTGCAAGAGCAGATCGACAACGCGGCGGCCCACGTCGACGTGGACGCCGGGACTGTCGAGCGACTCAAACACCCAGAGCGAGTCCTCGAGACGAACCTGGCCGTCGAACTGGACGACGGGACGACCGAGGTGTTCAAAGCCTTCCGCTCGCAGTTCAACGGCGTCCGGGGGCCCTACAAGGGCGGGGTCCGGTACCACCCGCAGGTCGACCGCGACGAGGTGGCGGCCCTCTCGGGGTGGATGGCCGTCAAGTGCGCCGTCGTGAACATCCCCTACGGCGGCGGGAAGGGAGGGATCCGCGTCGACCCCGACGACTACTCGACGGCCGAACTCGAACGGCTGACGCGGGCGTTCGCGACCGAAATCGCCCCGCTGATCGGCGTCGACCGGGACGTGCCCGCCCCGGACGTCAACACCGGCCAGCGCGAGATGAACTGGATCAAAGACACCTACGAGACTATCGAGCGCACGACGGAACCGGGCGTCGTCACGGGCAAGGCCATCGACAGCGGCGGCAGTCAGGGTCGCGTCGAGGCGACCGGCCGGTCGGTCGCGCTCACCGCACGCGAGGCGTTCGACTACCTCGGGATGGACCTGTCGGGAGCCACCGTCGCCGTCCAGGGGTACGGCAACGTCGGCTCGATCGCCGCCGGACTCCTCGACGACCTGGGTGCCGACGTCGTGGCGGTGTCGGACTCCTCGGGGGCGGCCTACGACCCCGAGGGGCTCGACCCGCGAGCAGCCAGGGCCACCAAGGACGACACCGGGGACGTCGTCGACCACACCGAGCGGACGCTCACCAACGAACAACTGCTGACGCTGGACGTGGACCTCTTGGTGCCCGCGGCGCTGGAGAACGCCATCGACGAGACCATCGCACGCGACGTGAACGCGTCGGTCATCGTCGAGGGGGCCAACGGCCCGCTGACGCCCGCCGCCGACGACGTCTTCGCCGAGCGCGACGTGTCCGTGTTCCCGGACGTGCTCGCCAACGCCGGCGGCGTCACGGTGTCGTACTTCGAGTGGGTCCAGAATCGCCAGCGGTTCTACTGGTCGGAAGAACGCGTCAACGACGAACTCGAAACAGTCGTCGTCGACGCCTTCGACGAACTGACGGCTGCCTACGAGGAGGGTGACCTGCCGACGTTGCGGGTGGCCGCCTACGTGGTCGCCATCCGGCGCATCGCCAGCGCCGCCCAGCAGTCGGGCACCTGGCCCTGACGCCGTCACGACTGGTCAGTGTCACATTCACATCAGTTATCAGCGTCCGTTCCCAACAACCGCCATGGCCGTCTACGAGCGCGAGACAGTCGTCAAAGCGCCGTTCGACGAAGTGTGGGACTTCCACTCGAGAGCGTCGGGACTGGTCGCGCTGACGCCCGGCTGGATGAACCTGCGCCTCGAACGGGTCGTCGGCCCCGACGGCGAACCCGACCCCGAGAAGCTGGTGGCGGGGTCGAAACTCGAAGCGTCGGTGCGACCGTTCGGCGTCGGGCCGCGCCAGCGGTGGATCTCCTACATCGTGACCGTCCGCGAGGGCGATGGGGAGGCGCTGTTCGTCGACGAGATGACCCGCGGAGCCTTCCCCTACTGGGAACACACCCACCGCTTCGAGGCGGTCCCCGGGGGCACGCGGGTCACCGACCACGTCGAGTATCGCCTCCTCGGCGGGCCACTGGGGGGGGCCGTCGGCCCGCTCGCGTGGGTCGGCTTCGAACCGATGTTCCGGTACCGCCACCGCCGGACGAAAAAACTGCTCGAACAGGAGTTCCGTTCCCAGAGACCAAACGACTAACACGGATCTCGTCGAACAGCGACACATGACAGACGTAGCAGTCGTCGGCGGCGGCGCCGCCGGCCTGAGCGCGGCACTGTTCACGGCCAAAAACGGGCTCGACACCGTCGTCTTCGACACCGACGAGACCTGGATGCACATGGCCCACCTGTTCAACTACCTCGGGATCGACAGCCAGGACGGCTCGGCGTTCGTCGAGGACGCCCGCGAGCAGGTCGATTCGTTCGGCGTCGACCGCCACCAGGGCGAGGAGGTCACCGCCGTCGCGGACGACGGCGACGGGTTCACCGTCGAGACCGACGAGGACACCTACGCCGCCGACTACGTGGTGCTGGCGACGGGGACCGACCGCTCGCTGGCCGAGGACCTGGGCTGTGCGTTCACCGACGAGGACGTGGTGAACGTGGACGTCTCCATGGAGACCAGCGTCGACGACGCCTACGCGACCGGCGCGATGGTCAGGGTCGAGGAGTGGCAGGCGGTCATCTCCGCCGGCGACGGCGCCGCGGCCGCGCTGAACGTCCTCTCGAAGGAGAAAGGCGAACACTTCCACGACTTCGACACGCCCGAAGACGCCGAGTGAGCGAGCGTCGGGCGTTACGGTGTGCGCCGTGGGTCGCGTCACGGCTCGGGCAGACGTGCCGGTAGACGACCCCACTCCCGTCGGTCCGGCTCGTCCAGCTGCCCTCCTCGTCGACGTAGCCACACTCGGGACACTTCGTCTCCGTCGTCTCGTACCGCCCCAGGAGACGCTCAAGTGCCGTCTTCCCCCCAGTGGTGTGGTGTGACATACCACGATACTTGCCGTGTAGACCAGGGTGTCATACAACGGTTCACATACCCGTTTTTCGCCCACCCAATTCACTCAGTACAGACCAAGCACACATCGCTCAACACAGTCCGCATGAGTATCGGAAACCGGCTATCCATCGATTAGTGTCAACTTCTCACGCTTCTCAGCCGGGATTGGA
>PXQN01000072.1 GCA_003021305.1 Halobacteriales archaeon QH_10_67_22
CTCGCCGGTTCCATCGGCGGCCAGGGTCTGAGCATCAACCTCCTGCTGGCGGGGTTCAACATGATCCCCTTCGGCCCGCTCGACGGCCGGAAGGTCATCAGCTGGAGCAAGGTCGTCTACGCCGCCGTCGCACTGCCGAGCATCGGCCTGGCCGTCGCCGTGTTCCTGCTGTAACCCGGCTCCCTGCTCCCGCGCCACGGCTACTGCCGTTATTTATACGTTCCGGTGGTGTGAACACGGTTTTCACTAGTAACGGAGTATTATACAGTAACCGTGCGCCGGTAGTGGTGTAATGGCGACCGAAGCAATCCAGCTCTCGCGCGAATCGCCCGAGCACATCCAGTCGACGGTCAGCTCGATACAGAAGATGCTCACGGTCGGTGCCGTCTTCGCCGTCGCGGGATACCTGTTGACCGGGAACGCGCTGGTGCTCGAACTGACGCAGTTTCACCCGCTGTTGGACGACTTCTTCAAGTGGTCCTCGACGCTTCTGTGGCTGAAACTCGGCGGCATCGCACACATCCTGCTGGGCACTTTCGTCGCGCTGGCGGCGATCGTCCGTGCGCTGGCGCTGATGCCCCACCGGCTCTCCTACGAGATGGAACGGACGCAGGGCTAACGGCTCCGCGAGTGAGCATGATTTATAGCCTCCCGCGCGAAGCGGGAACACATGGACTCGCGAATCTCCGGTTTCTACAAGCTGAGCGTGGAGGAACGGCGCGAACGCATCCGCGGCCTCGCGGACCTCGACGAGGACGCCGTCGAGGCCGTCGGCGGCCTCGGGCTCGACGACCGGCGGGCCGACACCATCAGCGAGAACGTCATCGGCACGCTGGAGTACCCGCTGAGCGTCGCGACCAACTTCAAGATCGACGGCGAGGACACGCTGGTCCCGATGGCCATCGAGGAGACCAGCGTCGTCGCCGCGGCGTCGTATGCCGCCCGGATGGCCCGCGCGGAGGGGGGTTTCACGACCGACGTGAGCGGGCCGCTGATGATCGCCCAGATCCAGGCCGTCGACGTCGAGGACCCCCACGCCGCGAAGGTCCGTATCCACCAGCACGCCGACAAACTGCGCGAACTGGCCGACGAACAGGACCCCGTCCTAGTCGAACACGGCGGCGGCTGTCAGGAGGTCCAGGTCCGGGTCGTCGACACGCCCCGTGGCCAGATGGTCGTCACCCACCTCGTCGTTGACGTGCGCGACGCGATGGGCGGCAACGCCGTCAACACGATGGCCGAGGCGCTCGCCCCCGAGATCGAGGCGATAACCGGCGGCGACGTGGAACTGCGCATCCTCTCGAACCTCGCCGACCGGCGCCTGGGCCGGGCGACCTGCCGGGTCCCGCCCGAACAGCTGAACGACGAGGACAGCGACCTCTCGGGCGAGGAAGTCCGGGACCGCATCGTCGACGCCTGGGCGTTCGCGGAGGGCGACCCCTACCGCGCCGCGACCCACAACAAGGGGATCATGAACGGTATCGACGCCGTCACGACGGCGACGTTCAACGACTGGCGGGCCATCGAGGCCGGCGCCCACACCTACGCCGCGATGGACGGCTACGACTCGCTGACGACCTACGAGGTCGACGACGACGGCCACCTCGTCGGCAGTATCGAGATGCCGATCCAGATCGGCACCGTCGGCGGTGCGACCCAGCTCCAGCCCGCCGCGGGGGCCGCCATGGACATCTTAGACGTCGACTCGGCCGACGAGTTCGCCGGCGTCCTGGCCGCGGTCGGCCTCGCTCAAAATCTCGCGGCGCTCCGGGCGCTGGTCAGCGAGGGCATCCAGCAGGGCCACATGAGCCTCCACGCGAAGAACATCGCCATCCAGGCCGGCGCGCCCGGCGAACTCGTCGACGAGATCGCCGAACGGATGGTCGAGGAAGACGCCATCCGTCAGGACCGCGCCGAGGAACTGCTCGAAGAACTGAGCGAGTGAGCGTCGGAGACTCCGCGACGCACTATCGGTTTCACTATCTCCCGCCCGGAGAACGGACCACGGGACAGACTGACCCTGTCAGGACTCTCTGTCACTGGCGTCATCGGCGTCGGCACTCATACTGATAGTGATTATTGTAGCGATTTACCGGTACGACCGCACGATTGCGTGCGGTCGATCCGGAACAGACCGACAATAATCACTATGAAACGAACGAGCGGTCGCGAAATCGATCTGACGTGGCCCGCGTGGTTCGCGACCGGTCGAAAGCGATTAACGCCGCGTCGTCCAACCGCGCGTATGACCGACCCCGAACAGCTGGCGACGCGGGTGCTCGACGGCGACCTCGACCTCCACGAACTGGCGGACCACGCCGACGAGGCGACGGCGACCGCGGCCCGCCGCCTCGGTGGTCGGCCCACTGGCCGTCGACGGCGACCACGCCGCGGGCGACTACTACCTCCCCATCGCGACGACCGAGGGCGCGCTGGTCGCCAGCGTCAACCGCGGCTGTTCGGCGGTCTCGGCGGCCGGCGGCGCGACCGCGCGGATCACGAAACGCGGGATGACCCGCGCGCCGGTCTTCCGGGTCGCGGGCGCCGCCGAGGGCGCCGCGGTCATCGAGTGGGTCGAGGACAACGAGGACCGCCTGGCCGCGGCCGCCGAGGCGACGACGAGTCACGGCCGCCTCCAGTCGGTGACGCCCTATCTCGTCGGCGACAACGTCTTCCTGCGCTTTTCCTACCACACCGGCGACGCCAACGGGATGAACATGGTGACCATCGCCACCAGGGAGGCGGCCGCCCTCGTCGAAGACGAGACGCCGGCCGAGCTGGTCGCGCTGTCGGGCAACCTCTGTTCGGACAAGAAACCGGCCGCCATCAACGCCGTCGAGGGGCGGGGTCACACGGTCACGGCCGACGTGACTATCCCCCGCGAGACCGTCGAACGGCGCCTGGACGCCACCCCCGAGGCCGTCGAGACGGTCAACACGCGCAAGAACCTCGTCGGGTCGGCCAAGGCGGGCAATTTCGGGTTCAACGCCCAGGCGGCCAACGTCGTCGCTGGCGTGTTCCTCGCGACCGGCCAGGACGAGGCCCACGTCGTCGAGGGGTCGAACTGTATCACCACCGTCGAGGTCCGGGAGGACGCGCTGTACGCGAGCGTCACGCTGGCGAGCCTCCAGGTCGGCACCGTCGGCGGTGGGACGGATCTCGACACCCAGACCGAGGCGCTGGAACTGCTCGGTCTGGCCGGCGGCGGCGACCCGCCGGGGACCAACGCCGACGCGTTCGCCGAGATCATCGCCGCCGGCGCGCTCGCCGGCGAACTCTCCCTGCTGTCGGCGCTGGCCTCGCGGGACCTCTCTTCGGCCCACGAGGAGCTGGGGCGTTAGTCCGGTCTGTACGCCTCCAGCGAGTAGTGGACGAGCAGCATCTCGTCGGTCGAGCCCAAGACCCGGCGTTCGCCACCGCCGTCGAGCGTGTCGATGCGTTCGGGGTCGTCCCAGCGATTGACGCCCATACGTCTCTCTCGACCGGCCAGTGTGAAACCAGGTGGGGCGAATCTCGGGTCCTCACTCGACGAGGCGTTCGATCTCGGTGACGAGGACGTCGCTGGCGCCGACGTCCTTGAGGTCGTGTATCGTCTCGAAGACCTCCCGTTCGTCGACGACGGCGTGGACGGCGACGCCGTCTTTGCCGGCGATGTCCATCACTGTTGGGCCGCCCATCCCCGGGAGGACGTCTTTCACGTCGTCCAGGCGTTCGTCGGGGACGTTCATCATGAGGTAGCGTTTGTCCTCGGCCGAGAGCACGGATTCGAGGGCCATCCGGACCTGCTGGACTTTCTCGTCGTCGGCGACGTCCTCGCGGGCGAACAGCCGCACCGACGACTCTAGTACGTCGGCGATCTCGGCGAGGCGGTTCATCCGCAGCGTCGTCCCCGTCGAGGTGATGTCGACGATGGCGTCGGCGATGTCGACGTGGGGGGTGAGCTCGGTCGCGCCCGACACCTCCGCGACGTCGACGTCGACGCCCTGCTCGGCGAAAAACCGCCGCGTAATCGACGGGAACTCGGTGGCGACGGTGCCGCCTTCGAGGTCCGCGACGGCCTCGATGTCGCCCTCTTCCGGGGCGGCAAGCACGAGCCGGCAGGCACCGAACTCCAGGTCCAGAAGGTCGACCAGCGCGTCGGTGTCGGCCTCACGGACCTGGTCGAGGCCGGTGATACCGACGTCGGCGGCGCCGTCGGCGACGTATTCGGGAATGTCGGCGGCACGGGCGTACAGCACCGTCACGTCCGGGTCGACGGTCCCGGCGTACAGTTTGCGGTTGGCGCCGTCGACGACCTGCAACCCCGCACGCTCCAACAGATCCATCGCCGGTTCGTGCAGGCGACCCTTGTTCGGGACGGCAATGCGCATACGGATACTGGCCCGTCCGGCCGCAACTGTCTTTCCCTTCGCCGGTCGGTTGGAGGTCGGCGGGCGGCGAGGCAGTCGTCACGAGCGATTGCGGTCGCGACGACAGTCACTATCACTCGCGGCCGCCGTCGGTCATCGGGTCGCTGTCGAGAAACCGCTCGCGGAGGTCCGGCGTCGGCACCATACACCGGTCTTTCTTGCCGAAGAGGAGGTAGCGGTACTCGGCGACGCGGTCGTACACCCAGTCCCGGAGGACGCGGGGCACCACCCGGCCGAACCGCAGCAGCGACCACGGCCCCTCCAGTCGGGCGGCGACCCGGAGCGCGGCGTCGGACTTCGTGTAGTACTCCCCGTCCTCGACCAGCACGACGGTGTCGAAGTCGTAGTCGGTGTACCCGACCTCGGCCAGCAACGCCTCGGCGACCTCGGACTGGAGGGGCGCGAAGTAGAACTGTCCCCCGGGGTCGTGTTCGACGACGAACTGCACGCTCCCGGCACAGAGGTTACACACGCCGTCGAACAGCAAAACGGGAGCGTCCCCCGGGACGTCAGTGCTCACACCGCCCTCTAAGCGCCCGGCGTATTTGAAGGTTCGAACTCGCGTCGAGTCGACAGTCTCATTCCCGCCGGCACCGACCGGGTGGACGTGACCGACTACTTCGAGGTCCACGAGCGCGACGGCGCGGCCCGGGTCGGCGAACTCCGCCTCGACCCGTCCGTGCGGACGCCAGCGCTCGTGACCGACGCCGACGCCGGGACAGACCCCGACGGCGAGGACTCGTTCCGGCCCGAGACCGACCTCGCCCACCCGGTCCTCCGGGACGCCGGCAGCGAGTGGACCGCAGACCGGGACCGTCCGGCGGGCGACGACGGCTCTCTCACGCTCCTCCCACACCGGGGTCTACCCGCCGGCACGCCCGGGGAAGTCCAGGAGGCGTTCGCGCCCGACGCGGCCGACGTCGAGTTCCCGAGCGCGGCCGTCGTCTCGCCCGACACCGCGGCCGACTGCGGGACCGACGCCTACGTCCTCTCGGGCGCGCCGGGGGTCGTCGGCCACGCCGAGGCGTTCGTCGACGCCGTCGTCGGCGTGCGAGAGACGGTCCCGCCCGACACCGCACTCTACCTGCCCGGCGTCGCTACGCCGGCCAACGTCGCGACGCTGGTCTACGCCGGGGTCGACCTCGTGGACGCCGACCGCGCCGTCGTCCGGGGCACCCAGGGCCACTACCTGACCGTCGACGGCCACGCCTTCCTCGACAATCTGGACGAACTACCCTGTGCCTGTCCGGCCTGCCGAGGCCCCCGCGAGTCGTTCGACCGGGCCGACTGTGCGACCCATAACGTCAACGCGCTGGCGGCCGCCCTGGCGACGGCCCGCCGCCGGGTCCACGAGGGGCGACTCCGTGACTACCTGGAGGGACAGGCCCGCCACGAGCAGTGGCTGACGGCCGTTTTCAGGCGCCTCGACGACCAGTACGGCTATCTCGAACAGCACACCCCGCTGGTGCGGACCGCTGAGATGACAGCTGCCAGTGAGGACACTATCCGGCGCGTCGAGATCCAGCGGTTCGCCCGCCGCGTGACCGACCGCTACCGCAACCGCTTTTCCAACCCGCTGGTCGTGGTCCCGTGTTCGGCGCGCAAACCCTACAGCGACTCCCAGAGCCACGGCCAGTTCCACGACGCCGTCCAGTGGCGCGCCCACAAGGTGTCTCTCACCTCGCCCATCGGCGCCGTCCCCCAGGAACTGGAACTGACCTACCCCGCCCAGCACTACGACTCGGTGGTGACGGGGCGGTGGTCGGCCACCGAAGTCGAGTTCGTCGCCGACGTGTTCCGGGCCTACCTCGAACGAAACGACTACCCGCGGGTCATCGCCCACGTGCCCGAGGACTACCGGCCGATCACCGAGCGCGTCAAGGCGGCGCTGGACACCGAGTTCGTCTACACGGTCGAAGACCACCCCACGACGACCGAGTCGATCGGGAATCTCGCCGCCGAGCTCGCCGACGAACTCAAGTACGGCAAGCGCGAGCGCCAGCACAACACGGTCAAAGCGATCGCCGACTACCAGTTCGGCGACGGTGCCGGCGACGACCTCTTCGGGGAGTTGCGGATCCGGGGGAGCCACCCCGGTCTCCAGGCCCACGACGCCGACGGCGACCAGCTCGCGGTCGTCACCCGCAACTACGGGACGCTCGCGTTTACCCTCGCGGGAGCCCGCCGCTGGGTCGACAGCGACGCACCGACCAAGCGCGTCGAGATCGACGACTTCGTCCCCCACGGGAGCGTCCTCGCGCCGGGTGTCGTCGCGGCCGACCACGACGTCCGCGTCGGCGACGAGGTGGTCGTCGAAGGCCCGAGCGCCTTCGCCGTCGGCCGTGCACAGATGTCCGGCCCGGAGATGGACCGCTCGACGCGGGGTATCGCCGTCCAGGTCAGACACGTCGCGGAGACCTGAGTGGGCCACGACCGCCGGGGGACACCCGCTGTCGGGTCGGCCGAGTATCAGAAACGATGCTGTCGCCGGAAACCATTACTCGCCGGACCGGAAAGTGCGGCGGGAATGGCGGGGACGAGCGTCGTTCGGGACCGCCTCGACCGGGACCGCGTGCGATACGCCCGGCGAGCAGTCGTCGAAGTCCTCTTCGGCGACCGGACGGGCGTCGTCCTCTTCTGTGGCGTGCTGGCGTTTTTCGTGGTGACCTGGCGCGTCGGCCGGTTCATCACCGACATCGAACTGTTCGGGACGATGCTCGTCGGCCTCGCGGACGGGTCGCTCGCGCTGGGCGAGGTCGGCGATGTCGGGTCGATCCACCCGGGAATGCACCGGGTCGACGACACCGTCTACGGTCGCAACTACGGGCAGGTCGTGGCGAGCCTGCCGGCCTACTGGCTGGTCGAGATGGTGGGCCCGGCCGCGTTTCACTGGCTCGTCGTCGTCGGCTGGAGCGGGCTCGTCGCGGTCGTCGCCGCCGCCGTCGGGGACCACCTCGGACACCGCCGAGCGGGCGTCGCCGTCGGCGCGACTGTGGGCCTCGTCGCCGCGGCGGTTAACGCGGCCGAGTTCCCGTCGGTGACCGTCTTCGCCTCGGACGCGCCGTTCGTCGCGCTCCAGGTGACGACGATGGTCGTCGCGGCCGTGACCGCCGTCACGCTGTACCGACTCGTCGCGCGCCAGTCGGGACCGGTACTCGGCGTCCTCGCTGGGAGCGCGGTCGCCGTCGCCACGCCGGTCGGCTTCTGGGCGACGGTCCCCAAACGCCACGCCTTCACCGCCGCGTTCGTCGTCGTCGCGCTGTACGCGCTGGTCCGCAGCCGCGAGGACACCGCTGGAGCCCGGCTAGGTCAGGCCGGCTTCCGTGCGGTCGCCTACGCCAGTGCCGGGTTGCTGACCTGGGTGCACGCGCCCGAGGGGTTCACGCTGTTTCTCGCCGTCGCCCTGGTCGACCTGCCGACCGCCCCCAGGAACGACCGACGCACGCTGGCCGTCATCGCCTGCGGGTTCGCGCTCTCGCTCGTTCCCTTCTTCGTGACGAACTACCTCATTTCGGGCACCCCGGTCCACCCGCCCCGCCTCCTCGACAGGTACACCGGTCAGGCCCAGGTCGTCGGGAACGTCGGGGCGAGCGCCGGCGGGGTTGAGGGGGGCGGTGCCGGGAGCGGCGGCAGTTCCACGAACGCTGACGGTGGCTGGAACCCGCTCGCCGGACTGGAGCCGCTCCTCCCGACGGCGCTGTTTACCTTCCTCCAGCGGGGCCTGTTCCAGTACGTCGACGGCGTCGCCGTCGTCGGCACCGACCCCGGCCGCCTCGTCACCGTCTTCCTGCGGTGGGGGCGCCACGGGTACGACCCCGCCGGTATCTTCTTCGGCGACGGGACGAACCTCTCGGTCCTGGAGAGCATGCCGATAGCCGCCGCCGTCGCCGTCTGGCCGCTCCGGTACGGCGCGAGCGCGATACGGACGCGACGCCGCGAAGGGTTCTCCGTGACGACGGCCGACGCGTTCGCCGTCGTCTGTTCGCTCCTGTTCGTCGCGCTGTATCTCCCGCAACTCCCGGTCAAGCTGATGATCACCGTCCGGTACATCCACCCGCTGTATCCGCTGTTGCTCTACGCCGCCGTTCGCCAGGAGTGGCTGCGAACGGCACTCCGGACGCGGACCCGGTTCGGACTGGCGGGGTACGCCGTGACGGTCCTGGTCGGGTTGCCGCTGGCCGTCGCCGGCCTGTTCGTGACGTCGGTCACCGTCGGGACTGCCGTCCGGACGTTCGGCCTGGTCGCGCTCGCCGCTGCCGGCCTGGTCGCCGCGTCGGGACTCGCGGGCGCGTTCGAGGCTGGCGACGACCGGGCCACTGCGACCGCTGCCGGTCTCGCGGCCGGCGTCGGCACCGTCTTTCTCCTCCTGACCGCCCTGGTGCTCATGCACTACGGGCCCTCGGCGTTGCCCGCCGTCGACAGCGTGAGCGGCGACGTCCGGTTCGCACTGTTGCGAAACGGCTGATACTGTCAGACACAAGTACGTGAACACGCTGTCGGTGTTTCACCATCGAGACGTCGCGGAGACCGCCAAACGAAGTATCGAGTGTCGACTCGCTTGTGTCCGACAGTATGACCGGTCCAGCCGGGACACGAAGCGCTTACCCGGGCCGACGAGTTAGACTACGTCAATGAGCCAGCCCAGTCCCGAGGTGTACGAGCAGGGCAAGGGGATGGACGCCCACAACCGGGCGATGCGGGAGATCCGTGCCCGCAACGACGCCAGTTACGACCCTCGCGAACCGACCCGCGTGTGGCTCGACGAGGACAACACACCCGACGGCTTCGTCGACTCGCTCACCATCATCCTCAACACCGGGGGCTGTCGCTGGGCCCGCGCCGGCGGCTGTACGATGTGTGGCTACGTCGCAGAGTCCGTCGAAGGTGGGTCGGTCGCCCACGAGGACCTCACGGCCCAGGTCGAGACCTGTCTCGACCACGAGGCCGACAACGCGGACGAGCCCGCGGACCTGGTCAAGATCTACACCTCCGGCTCCTTCCTCGACGAGCGCGAAGTGAGCGCCGAGACGCGCCGGGCGATCGCGGACACGTTCGCCGACCGCGACCGGATCGTCGTCGAGTCGCTGCCCGACTTCGTCGACCGCGAGAAAGTCACCGACTTCGTCGACCGCGGCCTCGAAACCGACGTAGCCGTCGGCCTGGAGACGGCGACCGACCGGGTCCGTCACGACTGCGTGAACAAGTACTTCGACTTCGCCGACTTCGAGGGCGCCTGCGCCGAGGCCCGGGCCGCCGGCGGCGCCGTCAAGGCGTACCTCCTCATGAAACCGCCCTTCCTCTCCGAGGGCGAGGCCATCGCGGACATGAAACAGTCCGTACGCCGCTGTGGGGCCGTCGAAGGCTGTCACACCGTCTCGATGAACCCCACGAACGTCCAGCGCCACACCATGGTCGAGGAGCTGTTCCACGCCGGCGGCTATCGCCCGCCGTGGCTCTGGTCGGTCTGCGAAGTACTGGAATCGACGACCGACGTCGACGCCATCGTCGTCTCGGACCCGGTCGGCCACGGCTCCGACCGGGGCGCGCACAACTGTGGCGACTGTGACGACCGCGTCCAGCGCGCCATCAAGGACTTCGACGAACGACAGGACCCCTCGGTCTTCGACCAGGTGTCCTGTGACTGCGAACGCACCTGGGAGGCCGCCGTCGACCGCGAACGGGGCTACTCCGTGCCGCTGACGCGGTGACGGCCCCGGGACTGACCGTTTCGGGTCACGACAGTGCTTTCACGTACGGGTCGTAAACGGCTTCTACCCCCGTTTTCCACTTTCACTCCGGATGGGTCGGGCTTTTGTGGGATGAGCCATAAGTATCACTTAGGGGCCCAGGAGAGCGCAGTGTCACACGCTCCGTGGACCCCTTCGTTCCCCATTTTCATAGTGATTATTGTCGGTCTGTTCCGGATCGACCGCACGACTGCGTGCGGTCGTACCGGTAAATCGCTACAATAATCACTATCAGTCGGAGAGCACCGCCACCCGGGCCCGGAGGTGACGGTCATTTTTAAGCACTCGGCTAAAACAGCCGTTTGAACCTCCGGAACCGTCTTTTTACGCCGTCGCCGCGGTCACGGCCGACGGCACCGTCGCCTGGCGCCAGCGAGTCCCGGGCAACGACCCGCTGCTGGCCGCCGACGGGGGGCGACTGTACACCCGGACGGCCCCGCGGATGAACGCCGTTGACGCGTTCCGCCTCCTGGGTGGCGAGCGCCAGTTCCGGTTCGAGACGCCCTCAAACAACGGCTGGCCCGTCGCCGAAACCGCCGGCACTGTCGTCGCCGAGGCGATCACCCCTGACGAGGCCGACTGGACCAGTCTGTTCGCTCTCGACGGCGACACCGGCGGACCGCGCGCCGTCTACCGTCCCACGGACACGGTCTTTACGGCCGAGGGCCACGACGGAGCGGTATACGTCGGCTTCGGGAACGGCCGACTCGGCGTCTTCTCCGGGCGCTGACCCGTCGGCGGGTACCGAACACGACATCCTGTCATCTTTATAATGACGGGCGGCGTCCGTTCGGGTGTATGAGCCGAACAAAACTCATCGCCATCGTCGCTATCGTCGCTATGGTCACGATCGCACTGCGCCGCCGTGGCTCGGGCGACGACGAAGAGGAGTAAGCGACCACGACGGTCCCGTTTTCGTCTCCGACCGACGGGACCGACCGACAGTATCCTGGCTCGACCGCCGGCACGGGTCGACGGCGTGGTTCCTACATCGTGGACAACGCCAGGTTCGTCGCTCCGTTAGGTGACACTCGCTATGGAGTCACTACGAGTGGCCGACGCCCAGCGCGCCCCGACACGCCCGGCAGCGATAGAAGGTCCCGTCGTCGCTGTAGACGCTGACCGAACCGTCCTCGTCGACGTCGAGTTCGTGCGTCTCCTCGGCTTCGAGGTCGTCGGTCGATTCGATCGTCTCGCCACACTGTGGACAGGATACTGGACCTGACATGAGTAGTCCTACGACGGAGGTGTACAAAAGACCACGACGGCAGTGTGACCGGCGAACACGAGCGCAAAACGGATTAATACTGTCGGACACAAGCACGTCGACACTCGATACTTCGTTTGGCGGTCTCCGAGACGTCTCGATGGTGAAACACCGACGAGCGTGTTCACGAACTTGTGTCCGACAGTATCAGCAGTG
>PXQN01000073.1 GCA_003021305.1 Halobacteriales archaeon QH_10_67_22
ACGCGTTCATTCACTCCCTATATCGAAAGTCAGGCTACCGTTCCATCGAGCGATAGCACCCTTGCTCGGTCGTCGATCGTACCGCTGGAACGGTGTCTGTGCCGCGACGGTTCGGACGCGCTGGAGAAATGAAGAGTTACCCGAGAGCCAACCCAGGTGAGTTCCCGTTCGTGACGGTCTGTATCCCCACACACGACCATATTTTCGGCTGGTGCTTTTTAATAGTTCTGACACGTTTTCGGTCGGTAACGCCGTGTGCGAGACGGACCAACAACGGACTCCATAGACCGTCGGCTGTCGTGCTGTTGACAGGGCGCGCTACGCTACTGTCACTATTTGGGTCGAGGCGACACTTTCGTAAGTATCGGTACACCAGAGTGAGTATGCGCTACGGACGGACCACGTTCGTCGCGGTTTCTCTAGGCTGGAGCGGCGTTTCGTTGCTCTTTCTCGTGTCAGTGGGCGTGTTCACGTACGAACTACTGTTCGTGTGTTCGCTGCTCGGTCTGCTCGTGGCCCGGGAACTGACCTTCTCGGTGTACGTCGACCCGTCGTGGCAGCGGTACGCCCACTGGCTGACAGTACTCGGACTCGCGGCTTTCGTCGGGACGCTGTTGGGTAACTTCCTGCGCGTGTTTCCGGTCCTGTAGTCCAACCCGGTCGCCGGTGGAAGCGATCATCTGTCCTTGACGGTCACCCACAGTCTGAGCGTTTGATAGGCACTGTCGACAGTGGGGTCGTCCGGAGGGGTACCGCGATACAGCAGGTAGGTCAGACGGAGTCGTTCACCGGCCAGTTCGGGTGTCACGGAATGGGAATTGTGCCACGTTTCGTTATCGTCCAACTCAGTTTCGAAGCGGTTCAGTCGGTTGCGCTCTATCACTTCAGTCGTGTTGTCCAGAACCTGCACGCGGTGTAGTTCGACGAGGACAGTGTAAGTAGTCGTCTCGTGTTCGTGATTAGAAACCCCGGCGACCAGTTGCTGTGACTCGCCAACGGTGAAATTCTCCGGGTAGTCCCCGGCGACCAGCTCGCCAGTCTCGTTTTCGGTGACGAGATAGAACTCTGTGAACGCCGCACCCTGTTTCGGGTTCGCGACGACGAAACCCACACTCCCGGTCGCGAGCACGACCGAGAGGACGAACAACACCGAGAGTGCAGTGTCTCCACGACTCTCTGTTTCCAAGAGGGTTCCCCTGCCAGAGCGGACCCACCGCGAAACGGGTACCGAGAAGCGATGTTGCGGTCTGATCGCCGAGCGACGCCAGGTCGCGACCACAGCGAGGACGATGACGACGCCGACCAGTGAGACGACGACCGACCCGAAACGGATACCGAACGGCGTGAAGTTGAGGACGAGTCCGACCACCGGGACGATAGCGATCGATGTCCCGAACGAGAGCGCGACGCGTTCGAACAGCGTGATCCCGTGGCCAGTCACGTCGGGAGTCGCTTCGCCCTCCGGCGGTCCCGCTCGTGGGAAGAGCGCAGCCACGAACGCCCAACCAGGAACCAGCAACACGAAAATGGTCGCAAAGAGCGCTCGAATCGGCGTTTCACGCACGCCTGGAACGAACGTCGCGGCTGCAGTCAGCCCTGTCAGTGCGAAAACGGCGAGTATGTCGTCGGGAACTCGTCTCACCATTCGGGAGACTGTAGGGCGCTCGCGAGTATCCGACCCCATTGTATGATACATCGACTGAAATGTAAAAAGTCATGCGGGAAGGTCTCGGAGGAGGTCGATCCCAAAAGCGGTCGCCGTGGCAGGTTTCGCTCGCGTCTGCTGGACGAACTTCTGCAGTGTCGGTTCGGATCGGCGTTTCGGACCACGAGGGTGGTCGTCTATTTCGTGGGCAGAAAAAGAATTACGCACGACCGTATCAACGGCCCGGGGGTTCGAACGGCGGCAACCGTGCCTCGATGCGCTACGGCGCGTCAGTCGACTGACCCGGGGTCGACCAGGTAGGCCGTCGTCCGGGTCTGTCCGGCCCCGAACTCGCCGGGGCGACCGTCCTCGCCCCACGCGAAGACGGTGATGTTCGTGCCGGGGGTCCCGACCCCGTCACCGAAGTACAGGTGGTAGCTCCCAGGGTCGTCGTGGTTGACTGTCTGTTTGACCAGGCGGAGGCCGAGCGTCTCTGCGTAGAACGGACCGCTCGGAGTCGGTCAGTCGATGTCGGGGATACTGTCGGTGTCGACGTCGACCTCTTTGACGTCCTCGACGACCGACTCCACGGAGACGCGTTTCTCGCCGACGATAGCGCCTGTCAATGCGCCGATTCCGCCGCCAGTGCTGGCGAGGTTTCGACTGACGATACCACCGATAGCGGCCCCGATGGCCGCCCCGATCGCTGCGTGCTTGGCGCGACTGTAGATGCGCCTGAAGTTTTCTCGCACACCTCGACGTTCTCCTGGCTTGCGTATAAATATATCTTTCCCAAGAAGTAATCCGGCATCGAAGCGACCTCGCCAGCGGAGTATTCCTTTGCCCTCTCGGGCCGTTCGGTGGGACATGCGAGCCGTACGTCTGCACGAACACGGCGGACCGGACGTGTTGTCGGTCGAGGAGGTCCCGGAACCGATGCCTGGCCGGGACGGTCACAGCGACCGGCGACGGCGTCGACGCGACCGCTGCAGGGGCAGTCGGCGTGGCGGGCGCTACCGCCTGGCGGACCTGGGCGCCGACCTGCGACTCACCACTCCTCGCTCGGAGGGAGTTCCTCGCCACATCGGCGGCAGTACTGCATCAGGGCGCGCGAGTGGTCGTCCGGGCGAACGGTCGCCTTGCGTCCACAGTGTTCACACTGTATTTTCATCGGTCACTCCCCCGACACCGGGGCCGGGAATCGACATAGCCGTACTGACGTGCCACACTGTGGTAAGTGTTTGCACGCGACAACCTCGGGGCGCTCACTCGCGCTCGGCCGCTCGATACCTGTCGTCCTCGCGGGCGACCAGCCCGAAGGTTTCGGCCCACGCGAGCAAACGCCGGCTGCGTTCGCGCCACTCGGCAGTCCAGTCGGTGTGGCGCTGTCGTTCCCACTCGCCGACGGCCGGTCGGAGGTGTTCGAACGCCTCGTCGGCGGTCACTGTCGCATCGTCGAGCGCGGCCAGCAGTTCCCGGGCACCGAAGACGCGCCGTTCGAAGGCCTCGGCCAGGCGCTCCCGGTCGGGGTCGGTGCGGACCCGTTCGAACCCCTGGGGAGTCTCCCTGACCAGTTCGAGCGCCTGGAGGAAAGTGAGCCACTCCCGCGCAGCGTCCCGGGAGGGTATCGCGGTCCGGTCGACGATGCGGGTACAGCAGTCCTCGACGCTGTCGGGGACGAGCGCGACCGCGGCATGTGCCGCCCGGAGGGTGTCGAGGCCGTGCGGTTCGGGAACGACCTTGTACCGCACGGCTACAGGCCGAAACTCTCGGCCAGCAGCGTTTCGTCGACGTCACCGAGGACGTGTGTGTCGCCGCCGACGACGTCGACAGTCACTTGGGCCGGGGCGAACACGCTCTCGGGCACCTCGTAGAAGTCCCAGTCGGCCTCGGCGAAGATGTCCGCGAAGGGCGTCCCGTACTCGTCGGTGGCCGTCGAGGGCACATCGTCGAACCGGTCGAACGGTTCTTCGACGACGAGGTGTGCCTGGCCGCCGTACGCGAGTGCGTCGTTCGTTCGGGCGATGGCAGTCTCCTCGTTGTCGGCGACCGGTGCGACTGGCGCCGATCCCGAGACCGACAGTATCTCGAGCGGGTCGTATCCCAGTTCGGAGAGCCGGAAGGCGGCCAGTTCGGCCGTCCGGGCGGCCATTTGAACGCTGCCGGTGATGCTCGCCGTCGAGAACGCAGGCATGAACACGCCGCTCTCGGCGACGCCGGCCATCTCGGCGACGTGTTCGACGACTCGCTCGTCGGGGAGCTGGTCGCTCTCGACGGTCAGGATGGCGAACTCGAAGTCGTCGCGGTAGCCGATCCGGCTGAACTCGTCTTCCTCGGCCACCAGCGCCCGCGCGGGACCGCTCCCGAGTCCCTCGAAACCGCCCACGCTGACCTCCCAGCCCGCCTTCTGGGCACACAACAGGGCGAGCGCCGGCCGGTCGGTCGAACACTCGACGTGGGTCAGCGGCGCGCCGGCGAGTTCGTCCATCCGGGTCTGGACCGTCGCGAGCCCGGCAGTCTGGATCTCGGCGAGCATCAGTCCGGCCTCGACGCCGCCTGGTACCTCGACGCCGAAGTCGACCACCAGGGCGTCGCTGTCGAACTGGTGGACGGCGAGGTTCAACTCGTCGGCGAAGTCAAGCGCCTCGTCGACGAGTTCCGTCGCCATCCGGTTGAGACTCTGCATACCCCCGTTTGTGCTGCCCGGGGTTTTACTTTCCCGGGTCTCGCGACATCGGCCCTGGGCTGCCAGTCGGGGGCTACTCTCGCTCGCGTCTGGCCTCGCGTCCGAGGTGCTCTTCGACCGCGTCGACTTTCTCGTCGGCGGACTGCTCGACGGTTCGTTTGTCGTCGACTTTCAGGAACGTACTCACCCGGTCGGCGTCGACCGCCTCGTGGGCGGCCGCCGCCGCCGCGAACAGTTCGGCGCTGTCTTCGGCCTCTATCACTGTGCCCATCGGCGTCGTCTCGTAGCCCACGTCGAACTCGTCGAGCGCTGCCACGGCCTCTGCCACCTCCGTGGACATGCTCCCCTCGATGACCGGCGCGACGCTCAGAAACCCGATAACTGTCATACCAGACGGTAGAGGACCGCCGGCCTAATAGTGATTATTGTAGCGATTTACCGGTACGACCGCACGATTGCGTGCGGTCGATACGGAACAGACCGACAATAATCACTATAAGACCCTGCGGAGTCGGCCCCCGGGGTCCTGATCGGAAAGAACCATCACCGGACGGGGATATCTCCACCCATGACCGCGGAGTTCGACGACCTCGCCCGGTCGGCGAACAGACGGACCTACGTGTATCTCGGTGTGCTGGTGGCGACCAGCCTTCCACTGTTCGCCGCCGCCGTTTACGGGTCGGTCGTCCAGTTTTTCGCCGTCGGTGCCCTCTGGGCCGGCGTGTTGTACGCCCCGCTGGTCACGGTCCGGGAGAGGAAGACGCTCACGACAGCCCAGTCGCAGGCCGAGATCGTCGCGGACTTCACCGGGCCGGACCTCCCGGTCATGGCACTCCAGCGGTCGCGGGCCGATTCGGTCGAACCGAGCGAGAACGGCGCCGTCTGCTCGGTCGCCCGGTTCGGTCGCGAGACCACGTTCTCCTACGAGGGCCACGAGCGGGACGGCGATATCGTCGTCGAGGTCTCCGTCGGCGGCGACCGCGAATCTCGGACGGCTGTCACCGTCGAAGCGACCGACGGGGGGCACACCAACTGCGTGCTTACCGGGCGACGACGACTCTCAGTCGCGGCCCTGCTGGCGTCGTTCGTCCAGGGGTCCCTGGAGGAGCGAGCGCTCGCCCGGATGGGGTACGAGACGGTCGAGACCGAACGGACCTACGGGGTCGGGCGACGGAGAGACGCTGAACGCGTCGAAGCCGAGTAGAACGAACAGGCTGGAACACACCGCCCGAGAGCTGTCGACAGGCGAGCAGTGTCCTCACTCGGTGGGGACGCTGGCGACCTCTTCGTCGACGACGGTCCGGTTGTGCAGCGCCTCGCCGGTCGTGCCGTCGAAGACGTGGATGGCGTCCTCGGGGATTCGCGCCGTGACGCGTTCGTCCTCGGTGATGCGGAGCATGCCATCCGTCGTCGCGACGAGGGTCTCGGCGGTGTCCTCGAACTCCAGGTAGACGGTGTTCTCGTTACCCATCGGTTCGACGACGTCGACGACGACGGGGAAGTCGTGGCCACCGTCGCGCTCGCCCACCAGTTCGACCGCCTCCGGCCGGATGCCGAGGACGACGTCAGTCGCCCCCGCGACGGCCTCGTCGATCTCGGCCGGGAGCGGATACTCGAAGGCGTCACCGACCAGTCGGCCCTCCTCGTAGCGCATCTCGAAGAAGTTCATCGACGGTTCGCCGACGAACCCGGCGACGAACTGGTTTGCGGGTTCGTGGTAACACTCCAGGGGCGTGGCGACCTGCTGGAGGCGACCGCCGTCGAGGATCGCGATCCGGTCGCCCATCGTCATCGCTTCGGTCTGGTCGTGGGTGACGTACATCGTCGTCACGCCCAGGTCCTCCTGGAGTCGCTGGAGTTCGGTGCGCATCTGCGAGCGCAACTTCGCGTCGAGGTTCGAGAGCGGTTCGTCCATCAGGAACACCTCGGGGTCACGGACGATGGCCCGACCGAGCGCGACCCGCTGTTGCTGGCCACCCGACAGTTCGGTCGGTCGTCGGTCCAGCAGGCCCTCGATGCCCATCAGCCCGGCTGTGTCCTCGACGCGCTCTCTGACCTCGTCGTCGGGCATCTCGGTGGATTCCTCCAGTCCGAACGACATGTTCTCCCGGACCGTCATGTGCGGGTACAGCGCGTAGGACTGGAACACCATCGCGATGTCCCGGTTCTGTGGTCGTTCCTCGTTGATGATCCGGTCACCGAGACGGATCCGGCCGCTGGTGACACTCTCCAAACCGGCGACCATCCGCAGGGTCGTCGACTTGCCACAGCCCGAGGGGCCGACGACGACGAGGAACTCGCCGTCGTCGATCTCGACCGAGACGTCGTCGACCGCGACGACCTCGTCGTCACCGTCCTGGAACACTTTCGTCAGTGCATCGAGTTCGAGTTCTGCCATGTTAGATCCTCCGTGTGTGAGTCGCTCCGTCGTGTGTGGGGGTCACGACGCCACCCCCTCGGCGAACTCCTCGCCGAACATGACGTACACCGCAAGCGTCGGCAGGGCCGCGATGAACGCCCCCGCCATCCGCAACGGGAAGTCGACGCCCTCCTGGGACTGGCCCAGGCCGGCGAGTATCAGCGTCACCGGTGCCGCCGGGCTGGATTCGGTCGACACCAGCACCAGCGCAAAGAGCAGGTCGTTCCAGATCTGGGTGAACTGGTAGATCAGGACGACTGCGAACATCGGCGTCGACAGCGGCAGGATGATCCGCCGGTAGACCCGCCTGAGTGAGGCGCCGTCCAAGCGAGCGGACTCGACCATCTCGATGCTCATGTTCTTGTAGTACGACCTGAACAGCACCGTACAGATCGGGACGCCGTAGGCGACGTGGGTGATGAGCAGTTCGAGGATACCGACGTAATCGTCGTTGATACCAAGCGCCCAGAGAAAGGACAGCCACTCGTCCAGCGGCGCGTAGACGGCCCAGAACCGCGACAGGGGCACCAGCACCGCCTGGTAGGGGATGAAGATCCCCGCGACCACCAGCGCGAGCAGCGGCGCCTTGTATCGCGGTTTCCACTGGGCCTGGGTCAGCCCGTAGGCCGCGAGGCTGCCCAGAAACGCCGAGATGACCGTCGCCGGGATCGCGTACAGCGCGCTGTTGACCATCCCGCGACCCAGCGCGTTCAGCGCCGCCGACCACTTCGAGAGGGTGAAAAACTCCGGCGTCGGCGGGGCAAACGGCAGGGTCGAACTCACGCCGCCGGGACTCGTCTTGAACGACGTGACCAGTCCCGCCTCGATCGGGGTGAGGATGGCGGCCATGACTGCCAGGAGCGCCCCGTAGAGGGCGACTCTGGAGAGGTCGACCGACGAGAGCGCCGACGCGTCCTCCTCGGCGTCGGCCATCGCGTCGCTCACAGGTTCCCCCTCCTGAACTGGTAGACGAGGTACGGGCCGATGATAGACAGCGCCATGGCGAACAGCATGATCGCGATGGCCGAGCCGTAGGCCCAGTTGAGGTTGCTGTAGGCCTCACGGACCATCTTCGTCGCCAGGATGTCCGACCCGGCGGGCGGGCGATACCCCGACACGAGCGAGTAGAGGAAGTCGAACGCCTTCAGCGCGAACACCATCAACACGACCGAGGCACTGATCGTCGAGCCTTTGAGCTGGGGGACGATCACTCGCCAGTACATCTTCAGCGTCGAGGCGCCGTCGACCTTGGCGGCCTCGTAGTGTTCGGTCGGGATCGCCCGCAGGCCGGCGAGATACACCACCATCGCGTAGCCCGAGAACTGCCACATCAGGGCGAACACCACCGCCCAGAGGACGACCGACTGGTTGCCCAGCCAGTCGACCGGCCCGAGTCCGACGACACCCAACAGGATGTTGACGACGCCGTTGTTGAAGTTGTACATCCACAGCCAGAACTGGGCGGTCACGACAAAGGAGAGACTCATCGGCAACAGATAGATCGTCCGGAAGGTGTTCTCGAACCGGATGTGTCGGTCGACGAGGATCGCAAGTCCCAGCCCGACCGCCAGCGTCGCCAGCGTGAACGCGATCAACAGCAAGAACGTGTTGACACTGGCCGAGACGACGCTCGAATCGGTGAACGCTTGAGCGTACATCTCCAGGTCCAGGTTCGTGTAGTCGGGCTGGACGAACCCCTGGTAGTCCGTCAGCGAGATCAGCAAGTTCCAGATGATCGCCCCGTAGACGAACAGCCCCATCAGCAGGAAGGTGGGCAGCCAGAACGGCAGCGACTCGACGAAGTCACTCCCGAACCGGTCGCCCAGTCGGTCACGCACCCGCTGGGTCGCTCCCGGCGACGGACGCTGCTCGGTTATCGTGCCGCCGTCTGTACTCGGGTCGTCGTGTGTGAGTCGTCTCCGAACGGTACGTAAAATGTCACGCATTGGGGGAAAGGGAGTGGGGAACTCGTCAGTTCGAGACGGCGTCGACGAAGCCGTCCGTGGCCGCTTCGACGTTGTACGGACCCGTGAACTCGTCGGCGATGACGTCGTTGAGTGCGTTCATCGTCTCTCTGACCACCGCCAGCCCGTGCTGGAGCGTCGGCGGCCTGTGTTCGGCCTCCTCGAAGTCGGCCGCGGCGTCCTGGAGGTAGTCGTTGAACTCGCTCAGGTCGACGTCGGTTCGCGTCGGGATCGACCCCTTGGGGGGGTTGAACGCGGTCTGGGCCGCCTCGCTGCCGACGAACCGGAGCCACTCCTTGGAGGCTTCCGGCGTCGGGTTGTCACCCGGATAGAGGAACGAGTCGAAGTGCAGCGTGTACATGTTCTCCGTGCCCGGGAACGCTTTCGCGCCCCAGTCGGCCTCGTACTCGAAGCCCTCGGCGTTGCCGTAGGCGCCGGCCGCCCAGTTGCCCTGGTGGATGAACGCCGCGTCGCCGTTGATGATGTTGTTGTTCGAGCCGGTCAGGTCCAGCGACGCCGCGTCGTCGCTGATGTAGTTCTCGAGGATTTCCGCCGTCGACTCGAAGGCCGACTTGACGGCCGCCCGGTCGGGGCTCCCCTCGATGAAGTTCGTATAGGCGTCGACGCCTTCGGTCCCGAGCATGACCGCGGCCCACAGCTGGGTCGTGGTCCAGGTCCCGCTCATCGCGTGGGTCATCGGCACGGCGTTGGTCTCGGTCGCGACCGCGTCGAGTGCGTCGACCATCGCCGACATGTCCGTGATCGAACTCGGGTCGACGCCGGCCTCCTCGACGACCTCGACGTTCCAGAACAGGTTGTTCAGGCGGTGTGACCCCAGCGGGACGGCGCGGAAGGTGCCGTCCTGCTGGTGGAGGTCTACGGCCTCCTGAATGTGGCTGTCGGCGAAGCCCTCCTCCTCCCAGACGTCGTCGACGCTGCCCAGTGCACCGGTGTAGCGCTGGAGGTTCTTGCCCGGCCAGTTCGCGAACGACCCCGGCGGGTCGTTGTTACTCAGCCTGTTGGCGACCACTGCGTCGAGATTCTCGTTGCCGCCGCCGCCGATGGCGTTGAACTCGAGTGTGACGTCAGACTCCTCCTCGAACGCGGCGACGAGTGCCTCTCCTGCCTCGGCGCCGTCGCCACCGGTCCAGCCGTGGAGGACCTCGACGGTGGCCGCCTCGGTTCCGTCGCCGCCGTCGCCGCCGTCACCGCCGTCGCCGCCGTCGCCGTCGCCGCCGTCCCCTGAACATCCCGCAACTCCGAGGGCCGCCGCGACTGTTCCTGCTGTGACGAATCGCCGTCGTGTTAACTCCGAGTATGTCTTCCGTGGCATAGTTGGGGACTGCCTGAACCTCAATTCTCGGCGCTTGTATTTAAGGATGGGGAAATCTTGTACAAATTTTAATGAGTTTTACTTCGTCTCCGGTTGCCACCTGTGGAGGTGATGGCGATCGGAGCGCATAGGTGCCGGGCGGGTGACCGTCGAAGTGGATGCGACCGACCAGGTTCGGTACCTTCGGCTACCCGTTCGCAGGCGACGGGCGCGAGCGTCCGTTCGTCGCCTGCTGGATCCTGGCCATGGCCGCGTTTCTCGTGCCGCCACTCGCTGTGGTGCCACTGGTTCCGTTGCTGGGGTATCTGACGAGCGTGATCGCCGCCAGCGCCAGCGGCGAGGCCGCTCCCAGGTTCGGCGCCGACCTCCGGGCGCTCCTGGGTCGCGGCCTCGCGACGCTGTTCGTCGTGCTCGGCTACCTGCTCGGTCCCGCGCTCGTCTTGCTGGTCACGGTCTACGGCGCCGTCACCCGCGTCCAGGGGTCCCAACTGGCCAGTGGCGAGCGACTGCTTCTCTACGCCGGATCGACCGCCGTCCTCGTGTTGTTTCTGGTCGCTGCCTTTCTCGTCCCCGCGGCGCTCGCAGTCGCCGCCGAAACCGGACGCCTCCGGGCAGCCTTCAGCCTCGACCGGGTGCGTCCCCTCGCCGGCCACGCCGCCTACTTCTCCCGGTGGATGGCCGGGGCCGTGGCGCTCGTGACTATCGTCTCTATCGCCAGCGTCTCCCTCCAGATCCGTCGGGCCGGACCGATCGTCGCGTCGCTGCTCGTCGCCTACGGCGCGGTGCTCACCTGTCACGTGTGGGGTCACGGCGTGCGTCTCGCCCGTCAACGCTGAAGCGGACGGGCGGTCATACTATCGGACACAAGCAAGTCGACACTCGATACTTTGTTTGGCGGTCTCCGAGACGTCTCGATGGTGAAAAACCGACGAGCGTGTTCGCGTACTTGTGTCCGACAGTATCAGACGTCGGCTCACCAGCCGAC
>PXQN01000074.1 GCA_003021305.1 Halobacteriales archaeon QH_10_67_22
CGGACAGACCGTCCCGGCAATGAGCCGAAACTCGGGACCGATGCCGCTGTCTCTCCGAGCCACATTCTGTGGCCGCGAAACAGCCGCGTTCGAGGTCACTGAGAATTAAAGCGGTGTGTGCCAGCCGGTCGCCGCGGCGTTTTGTCACGGCGAACGTGCCCCTCCATGGGCCAGCGCCTTGCCGGATAAAGCCCGGCGAGAGTACGCCGGAGGATACAGAACAGTCTCCTCCGGCAGAACGCTGTGCGTGCAACCCGCCTACGAGGTGTCGGGTCGTGGGCCGAAACCCCTTGCGGGGGAAAGCCCACGACTTTAGTCGTGGGTACATTACACGATCGTGGCTCCCTCCGTCTGTGTCCGCGTCAGCCAGGTCTCGCCCTCCCGGGCGGCCCAGCGGTCCCGGACCGCTCGCAACTGCTCGCGGTCGCCGACGGCCGTGAAACTCGGGCCCGTCCCCGACAGGGAGACGCCCTCGCTGTGTGCCATCGCCTCGACCATCGGGTCGGCGTCGAACCCGAGCGCCCCGCAGAAGGCGAGGCCGTTGACCGTCATGGCAGGGCCGAACGACCCCTCACGGGCCAGGTCGCCGACCAGTTCGGCCATCGGGGCGACCTGCCGGCAGCGCTCGACGTCGGCGTCGGCGCTGAACGACTGTTCGGGCGGTGTCCAGACGAGAACGTCCCAGTCACGTTCCGACCGGTCCAGCAGGACGTCGTCAGTGTTGTCGGTGAGCGTGACGCCGCCGAGCATGCTGGCACTCGCGTCGTCGAACGCACCGGTGACGGTGACACCGACATCGCGGGCGGCTTCGACGCCCAGGCGACAGGCGTCGGTCCGGGCGATCTCGTCGCCGGCGTCTGTGGCGTCCAGCGTCGCCAGCACCGTCGCGTTGGCCGCGGCGCTGGAACTCTTGAGCCCGGACGCCATCGGCACGTCGCTCTCGGTGCGGACGTGGCCCCCTTCGCCGTCGCCGAACCGCTCGGTGACGGCGGTGACACACGCCTCGATGAGGCGCGTGTCGGCGTCGGGTGCGCCGGCTATCTCGCCGGTGACCGCCTCGTCGGTCCCGCCGAGTTCGACGTGCGCGGTGGTGTACTCGTCGATCGCGAAGGCGCTACCGGTTCCTGTCGCCAGCGCGTTGAGCACCGTCCCCGCAGCGGGGGCGCGAGCCTGTCCGTCCATCCTACCCCCCAGTGGCCGCCGGCGATACTTACGTCTGTGGAAAGCGGGCAGCCGGGTAGTGTCGGCGACCGGAACGCGGGGCTTTTGCCGCCGGCATCCCCAGCCCCGGTATGAGCCTGCGCGACGACGTAGCGCCGGATACGCTGGGTGTCGACCTGGGCGAGGACGGGGTCACCGTCGAGTACCTCGACGGCCGCGAGGTATTCTACCGCGGCGTCCCCCGCGCCGTCGAGGGGAGCGTCCGGAGCGGCCCCGGCAAAGACGTCCACGTGCTGGTCACCGACGAAACCGAGACCCGGGGCGTGCTGACCTACGTCAACGACCGGACGACGGCCGCGGATATCCTGGCGGAGACGGGCGTCGGTCGGGTCATCGTCGAGGACGGGACCGAACAGTCGCTGTTTCCGGGGGTCGACGTCGCGGTCTCGGCACACCGGGTCACAGTCTCGGTCGATTTCGACGTCGTCGACGGGCGCGTGTTCGTCTTCCTCGAGGACGACCTCGGCGAGGACAGCGTCGAGGTCGTTCCCCCCGGAAGCGAGTAGTGATACTGTCGGACACAAGTACGTGAACACGCTCGTCGGTGTGTCACCATCGAGACGTCTCGGAGACCGCCAACCGAAGTATCGAGTGTC
Organism: Halobacteriales archaeon QH_10_67_22; assembly: GCA_003021305.1. Taxonomy (GTDB): domain Archaea; phylum Halobacteriota; class Halobacteria; order Halobacteriales; family Haloarculaceae; genus QS-4-69-31. Next base: position 1,818 of record PXQN01000074.1, read on the forward strand.
GACTTGCTTGTGTGCCTCGGCTTACTGGATGTATGACGGTTCCTCGGCGTCGCAGTTCTCCTCGTGCTGGCGGGCGTCGTCACGGTCGTCGAACAGCAACCCACAGGCCTCACACTTATACCAGGTCATCTCGTCGCGTTCGGTTGTCACGACCATACAGCACATCCGCAGCGGGACGACAAAGGCGTTTCTCCGGCAGGGGAAGGGTTTAGAACGTGGCCCCGATAGTCCGGATATGAGACCCGACGAGACCATCGAGGTGTCCGTCGAGGGGGCCAACAAGCGAGACGCCGGCCGCGGCATCGCGCGGGTCCCCGAAACGGTGCGGGAACACCTGGGGGTGTTGAGCGGCGACCCGCTCGTCATCGAGGGTGAAGAGCCCACGGTCGCGAAAGCCTGGCCCGAGGGCGGTGACGGCAGATACGTCCGCATTGACGCCGACACGCGTGCCAACGCGGGCGTCACGATCGGTGACACGGTCACTGTCACGGCGACTGAAGTGAGCGACGCGGACAGTCTGACGGTGCAACTCTCGAACCCGGTCGGCCTGAGCCAGGCCCAGCGCGAGGCCGCGGTCCGGCGGGCGCTCCTGGACCGGCCGCTCCGCGAGGGCGAACAGGTCCACATCGACGGCGTCGGCGCGTTCACCGTCTCCGATACGGACCCCGCCGGCGCTGTCCGGATCACCGACGACACCGACGTCACGGTGCTGGAACCCGCCCGCGGAACGACGGGAACGTCGTCGGGCGAGGACGCCGTCGCCGACCGGGGCGGCGGGTCGGGTGGCGGCGAGGGAACGGGAGACACGTCCGCCTCCAAGACGGGCGTCTCTTACGAGGACATCGGTGGCCTCGACGACGAACTCGATATGGTCCGCGAGATGATCGAGCTGCCGCTCTCCGAGCCCGAGGTCTTCACGCGCCTGGGGATCGCCCCGCCGCGTGGCGTGTTGCTGTACGGACCGCCGGGCACGGGCAAGACGCTCATCGCCCGTGCAGTCGCCAACGAGGTCGACGCCTACTTCGACGTCATCAGCGGCCCCGAAGTCGTCTCGAAGTACAAAGGCGAGAGCGAGGAGCGCCTGCGCGAGGCGTTCGCCCGGGCCGAGGCGAACGCGCCCGCTATCGTCTTCATCGACGAACTCGACGCCATCGCCGGTGAGCGCGACGAGGAGGCCGACATGGAAAACCGCGTCGTCGCCCAGTTGTTGACCCTGCTCGACGGACTCGAAGAGCGCGGGCAGGTGATCGTCATCGGCGCGACAAACCGCGTGGACACGATCGACCCGGCGCTGCGCCGCGGCGGACGCTTCGACAGGGAAATAGAGATCGGCGTCCCCGACGAACCGGGCCGTCGGGAGATACTCGAGGTGCACACGCGGGGGATGCCACTGGCCGAGGACGTCGACCTGGACCGCATCGCCGCCCGGACCCACGGGTTCGTCGGCGCGGACGTCCACACGCTCGTCACGGAGGCAGCGATGCACGCGCTCCGGCGGACGACCGACGAACCGGTCGTGGGTCGCGAGGACTTCGACGCCGCGCTCAGGGCGGTCGACCCGTCCGCGATGCGCGAGTACGTCGCCGAATCGCCGACGGTAACGTTCGAGGACGTCGGTGGCCTCCAGGAGGCCAAAGAGACGCTCGAACGGTCCATCGAATGGCCCATGGAGTACGGCCCGCTGTTCGACGCGACCGGAACCGACCCGCCGGCGGGCGTGCTCCTGCACGGGCCGCCCGGGACCGGCAAGACCCTCCTCGCCCGTGCAATCGCCGGCGAGAGCGGCGTCAACTTCATCCGCGTCGCCGGCCCGGAACTGATGGACCGGTACGTCGGCGAGAGCGAGAAAGCGGTCCGGGAGGTGTTCGACCGGGCCCGCCAGACCGCGCCGGCGGTCGTCTTCTTCGACGAGATCGACGGCATCGCCAGCCAGCGCGTCGACAGCAACGAGGTGACCGAGCGCGTGGTCTCGCAGTTGCTGACCGAACTCGACAGCGCCGCAGAGAACCCCGACCTCATCGTCCTCGCGGCGACCAACCGCAAAGAGGTGATCGACCCCGCCCTCCTGCGCCCCGGCCGACTCGAACGCCACGTCGAGGTCCCCCACCCCGACGAGGCCGCACGCCGGGAGATATTCGACGTACACGCCGAGGGCAAGCCCCTGGGCGAGGACGTCGACCTGGACGAACTGGCCGCCGACACCGAGAACTTCTCGGGCGCACAGGTCGAGGCCCTGGTGCGAGAGGCCTCGATGCGGGCAATCAGCGAGGTGGCGACCGACGCTACCCCCGAAGAGGCCGGCGACCGCGCCGACGAGGTCACTATCCGGCGCGAGGACTTCGAGGCGGCGATGGACGTCGTCGCCGACGAGTAGCGGGACGGTCGTTCCACCTGGGGAACGAACTTTTATTCGCAGACGTCGTAGGTGTGCTACCGTACCCCATGAGCCACCAGGTACCAGACACCGGCCGTCACTACGTCAACGGCGAGTGGACGGCCGGCACGAGCGAGGAGACCTTCGAGAGCGTAGAGCCCGCGACGGGGGAGCCACTCGGTGCGTTCCACCGCGGGACGCCGGCCGACGTCGAGCGGGCCGTGACGGCCGCGGCCGAGGCCTTCGAGGCGTGGCGCGGACTCTCCTACGTCGACCGCGCGGATGTGCTGTGGGACGTCTACCACGAGTTGCGCGACCGCACGGACGAACTCGGCGAGATCGTCACCAGGGAGTGTGGCAAGGAGATCAGCGAGGGGCGGGCCGACGTGGTCGAGGCCGCACACATGGTCGAGTGGGCCGCCGGCAACGCCCGCCACCCCCACGGTGAGGTGGTGCCCTCGGAGATCGCGAGCAAGGACTCGTACATGCGACGCAGACCTCGCGGCGTCGTGGGCTGTATCACACCCTGGAACTTCCCGGTCGCGATCCCGTTCTGGCACATGGCCGTCGCGCTGGTCGAGGGCAACACCGTCGTCTGGAAACCCGCCGAACAGACGCCCTGGTGTGGTCAGGTTGTGGCGGAGATGATGGTCGACGCCGGCGTGCCGCCGGGCGTATTCAACGTCGTGCAGGGGTTCGGAGACGCCGGCAACGCCATCGTCACCGACGACCGTGTCGACACCGTCCTCTTTACCGGGTCCGCCGAGGTGGGCCACGAGATCGGCGACGAACTGGGCGGCCAAGCCGGCCGGGAGTGTGCCCTGGAAATGGGCGGGAAAAACGCAGTCGTCGTCACCGACCAGGCCGACCTCGACCTGGCGGTCCACGCCGCGGTGATGTCCTCGTTCAAGACGACCGGCCAGCGCTGTGTCTCCAGCGAGCGCCTGATCGTCCACACGGAGGTGTACGACGAGTTCAAGCGCCGGTTCGTCGACCTCGCCGAGGACGTTGCCGTCGGCGACCCACTCGAGGAGTCGACGTTCATGGGCCCGGTAGTCGACGAGAGCCAGGTCGAGAAGTTCCACCGGTACAACGACCTCGCGCGCCGGGAGGGTGCCGAGGTGCTCGTCGACCGCGCCACCCTCGCCGACGAGGAGATCCCGGACGGCCACGCGGACGGCTACTGGGTCGGGCCGTTCGTCTACGAGGTCGAGTACGACCCCGAACTACGCTGTATCCACGAGGAAGTGTTCGGGCCACACGTCGCACTCATCGAGTACGAGGGCGACGTCGATCGGGCGCTGACGATCCACAACGACACGAAGTACGGGCTGACGGGCGCGATAATCTCGGAGGACTACCGCCAGATCAACCGCTTTCGCGACCGCGCCGAGGTGGGACTGGCCTACGCCAACCTGCCGTGTATCGGGGCCGAGGTCCAGTTGCCCTTCGGCGGCGTCGGCAAGTCCGGCAAGGGTGCGCCGAGCGCCCGCGAGGTGATAGAGGCGGTCACCGACCGGACCGCCTGGACGCTCAACAACTCGAAAGACGTCCGGATGGCACAGGGACTGTCCGCGGAGATCCGAACCGAGGACGACTGAGAGCCCCGAGGTGGCCGAAACTATCACGAACGGACCAGTAGTACGGGAAGACCGAGAGGAAAACGGGGTCTCGTCCGGACGGGACCCCGCGAGCGAGCGGACGCGATGGCCTGGCTGAGCGCGGGTCTATGCCGGTATCGACGTGAAAAGCGTCGTCCCGGCAGGGCTATTTACTGCACCATCGGATATAAAGTCACGGGACGGCTCTCGCCGGCCTGAGAGGGCGAAGTGCCACTCCGTCCTGTGGGTCGGGTCCTCTCATACGGTCGTGCGTAATTCTTTTGATTCCCACGAAACAGAACACTGTCTCCGTGGTCCGAAACGCCAATTCTCACCGAAACTGCAGAAATTGGGTACGCACGACCGTATCAGTGGCTGTTTTAGCCTCGACAACGGCTTTTTGAGTCCCGTCCGTCCGGGACGGTATGCGACAGCGGATGCTCATCGTGTTGGTGGTGCTTTCGGTCCTGGTGTCGGGCTGTGCGGGGCTCGGCGGCAGTGGCGACACCGGGGCCCGGGAAGATATCGGACAGCAGGCTGATGCGGGCGACGGGGGCGGAGAGCCACCCGCTGAGCAACGACTGGGGTCGGACGACGATGCCGGTGACGTGGTCGATTCGGTCGGGCCGGCGGCGGCCGGGGGCGACGGACGCGTTGTCGTCCGAGAGGGCAACGTCACGCTCAGGGTGTCGAACCTCACGACCGCCAGACGCGCCATCGAGGACAACGTCACCGCCCGGGGCGGCTACGTCGCCGACTCGCGGTTCCAGCGCCGCGGGTCCGGGAACACCACCTGGCGAACCGGCCGCCTGGTCGTCCGCGTGCCGGCCGAGAACTTCTCGACGACCCGCGAGGCGGTGACCGACCGCGGGACCGTCGAACACGAGAACGTCAGGACGCGGGACGTCACCGAGCAACTGGTCGACGTCGAGGCCAGGCTGGCGAACCTCGAACGCGAGCGCGACCGACTCAGGGAGTTTCTGGACGAAGCCAACGACACCGAGGACCTGGTGACGATCGAGCAACGACTCTCCACGGTCCAGGGCGAGATCGAACGCCTCGAAGCCCAGCGACGGGCGTTGCTGGACAGGGTCACCTACTCGACGCTGACGGTCGACCTGCGTGAACCCCGGCCGGAGGCGCCCGAACCGGCAGAGCCGACGCTGGCCGGCGTGTTCACCGATTCGGTCAGAGACGTCGTCGCGACCGGCGAGTGGCTGATCTACACCGTCGTCGCGCTGACGCCGTGGGCGCTCGCGGTCGGCGTTCCCGGTGGGGTGGCCGTCCTCTTGCTCCGGCGCCGACTCGGCCCGTCTCTCGGCCTCGACAGAGGGGGCTCCGGCGACCGGGACGAGTCACCCTCCGACGGTGGGTCCCCGGACACGGAGCCCTCAGACGCGACCGACGACCGGCAGGAACCCGAGGAGTGATACGGTCGTGCGTACCCAATTTCTGCAGTTTCGGTGAGAATTGGCGTTTCGGACCACGGAGATAGTCTTCCGTTTCGTGGGAACGACAAGATTTACGCACGACCGTATGAAGTCCAATTTCGGGGCTAGCGTGTCCGAAGACGTCTCACCGACGCGTCGAACACTTCCGGCAGCGCCACGAGGTCGGCACCGCGACTGGCCGCCCGGTCGACGGCGTCGACGGCGCGGGCGACGTTGCCCGCGAGGTCACCACCCGCGACCCGGATCTGGGCGAGCGCGAGCCTCACGTCGCGTCGAGGTAGTCGAGCAACGCAGTCCGGAGGTTCTCGAGTTCGCCGTCGAGATTACGGCGGAAGAACCGCTCGACCCCCGGGAGCGACCCGTCGACGACGAAGGTGCTGACGACGTTCGTTCCGCCGTCGACCGCGACGAGTTCGTGTTCGCCGACGACGTCCATCACGGACGAGCGACCGACAAAGCGCACGTATTCGGGCGGGCGGACCTCCTCGTCCTCGGTCTCGACGGTGACGGTGCGGTCGATCACGGGGATCGGGAGGTCGATCTGCCACGTCGCACTCCCGTCGTCGTGGACGGTGTAGTCCGAGACGACGCGTATCGCGCCGGCGCGCCGTCCCGGGTCAGCGATGAACTCCCACACCTGGTCGCGTCCCGCCGGCAGTTCGAACGACCGCTCGACCCGGACAGTCATAGCCGGTGTTCGGGACCGGGCGAGTAAAAAACCCTCAACTCCGCGTGACGCGCCAGGTCGTCGAGCGCGCGCGCCCCCACTTCTCGATTTCGACGTCGTCGGACTCCTCTGCGAGTTTCGGCAAGCGCGCGCCGACCTGTTTGGCCGAGAGTCCGATCTGGTCCGCGATGTTCTTGGCCCTGAAGTACCCCTCCCCGGAGACGCTGTCGCGCAAGTACTCGAGGATCTGCCTGTCCTCCTCGCCGAGTTCGCTCATGTGTACACCTTGGATGTGAACACTCTTAATCGTTTATAGAAGGGTGGCGGCCAGAACTGACCGTCGCCAGCCGCTCACCCGTAGAGATGGGGCGCGGCCACCGCGAGCGTCCCGGCGACCATCGCGGCCGCGAAAAACCACGCCGCGACAACCTGTGTCTCCACCGTGACCGCCATCCCGACGGCGGCGACCACTGCGACGACGCCGAACAGGAGCGCGAGTCCCATTCCCATGTCCGATCCCCCGGCTGTCTCGGTCATGGTCACTCGTTCCGGGAGTCCGTACTTAAGTCATTCGGGCGCGGGCGCGCTCTCATACGGTCGTGCGTACTTCTTTGTATTCCCACGAAACAGAAGGCTCTCTCCGTGTTCCGAAACGCCGGTCTTCACCGACACTGGCGAAATTGGGTACGCACGACCGTATCACTGGATCGTCGTGTGTTCGGACTCCTCGTTCAAGGCGAGGTTTGTCGCGATCTCGGCGTTCCGGACGGCGTACTCCGTGGTCTGCTGGAGGCTCACGAGCACTTCGCGGACACGCAGGAGTTCGTCGTTGGGCAGCTCGTCGAGTTCGTCCAGGATGTCCGTCTCGCGGTCGCCGAACGCCTGGAACTGCTCGCGGACCTCGATCGCCAGGTCGTAGTCGCGTTCGACCGCCGCTTCGACCGCCAGTTCCGACAGTTCGCCGACGTCGTCGGTGAACTCCCGGATCCGTCGCATCGTGGAGTCGTCGACGTTCAGGGTGTGACCTTCCGTCTCGAGGGCGATCTCGGCGATGTCCTCGGCGTTGTCGGCGGTGAGTTCGAGGTTCTTGGCGATAGACCGGTAGCCGATCAGCGGGAACCCGTCGTCCAGCCCGACTGCCCGAGCGAGGTTGGGGTTCTGGTAGGACGTGAAGATCAACCGCAGGAGCAACACGAAGATCTTGTTGGCCTGGCGCTCGCGGTTCAGCGCCCGCTGGGCCAGGTCCGGGTTGCCGTGTGCCAGCGCCTTGATCCCCTCGTTGCGCATCGTCGCCCCGGTGCTCTCGAGGCGTTCCAGGAGGTTGTCCAGCGTGAAGTCCTCCGGGTCGACCGAACAGCGGATCGCGATGCTCTCGGGCGTCTCCTCGACGACCCCCAGCCCCATCAGCTGTGTCTCGGCGTTGTAGACGGCGTTGATGTGGGCGCTGTCCAGCGTCTCGCCGGCCGGCGACTCGATGTGGATGATCCGCCGCCCGAGGACGTACTGCGAGAGGATCGCCCGTTCGAGCGCGTCCGCGTCGAGGTTCTCGGCGTGGATCGCGGCCTCGGCCTCCTCTCCCTGGACGGACTCGGGCATCACCGTCAGGGTCCCCTTCCCGCCCATCCGGAGCGATACCTCGTCGGCCTTCTCGACACTGTGTTTCTGGGCCCACTCGGCCGGCAGCGTCATCGCCAGCGTCGATGGACCTAACCGCTGTACCTTTCGTGTTTCCATATGTCCTTCATTATCCGTCTCTCACCTTAAAGATGACTATACGTCACTTAATATTTTTCGACGGGGGTCGGCATTATTGGACGTTCAACAACCGATCATCCGAATACCCGCAATATTCACCCCGAACACGGTGGATAATGGCTGTGTTTTACTCCTCCTGTGTTGACGATTCTTACTCGACGCGGACGAGTCGCCGTTCGTAGCGACCGACTCGGACGCGGAGCCAGCCTTGCAGCTGTTCGTCGAGGTCGGGGTCGCCAGTGTCGACCCGCAGGACGTCCAGGTCGTCGAGTTTCGACCGCGAGGCGACGACTTCGACCGTCGACTCCCGTATCACGGCGGGCGATATCTGCTGGTTGCCCCGGCCGAAGATGAAGCCCTGGCCGCCGATCGGCGAGACGACCACGACGGTGTCCTCGCCCATCGCGTCGCGGATGTCGCGTTCGCCGCCGTCCGTGACCAGGACAGTTCCGTCGCGGTAGACGTCCACGCCCAGCGGTGACCCCTCGAACCCGAGCGCCGTTTGTATCGCGCCGACGGTGCTCCCCGGCCCGAGGACGTAGGTGGTGTCGGGTGAGACGTCCTCCGCGAACCCTTCGGCGAGCGTCTCGACGGTGCCGCCGCCGAGCTGTTTGCTGGCCTGGCGCTGCTGGGCGCGGGGCGTCCGGACGATCCCTCTGAGTTCGGTCGTCACCTCGCGCTGGCGGTAGTCGTCCTCGTCGACGTCGTTGACCTCGCCCGTCTCGACGTCCGAGAACGTCGCCGCGACCTGTCCCGCCGCTCGCGGCCGGACGGCGAACACCGACGAGTACACTTTGACCCCTGCCGGAACCCCGAGGACGGGCACCTCACTGTCCAGTTCGTCCAGGGTTTCGGCCACGTCGACCGCAGTCCCGTCACCGCCGACGAACAGAACCAGGTCGACGCCGCGGTCGAAAAACGCCTCGACGGCCGCTCTCGTGTCGGACGCCGCCGTCGTCTCGCCCGCCGGGTGGCCCAGCACCGTGACGTCGAACCCGGCCGCCCGGGCGACCCCGTCGCCCATCGGTTCGCCCCAGGTGAACAGTTCGACGTCGACGTCGACGTCGGCCTCACGGAGTCCGTCGAGCGCGGCCCGCGCCCGGTCGGGAGCCCTCGGTTCGGCCCCGCGCTCGCGTGCCTCCTCGACTTTCCCGTCGGTCCCCTTGAGCCCCACGCGGCCACCCATTCCGGCGACCGGGTTCACAACCAGCCCGATCCGTCGCATGCACCACTGTAGAGGGGCGGTCGACTAAAGCGGCGTGAATGATAGTGATTATTGTAGCGATTTACCGGTACGACCGCACGCAGTCGGGTAGTCAACGCCCGCTATGAATCCGGTGTTGCAGGAGGGCGTACAGACGGGACTGATAGACGCCGCCGGCTGGGTGATACTGCTCGGTGGAATTGTGTTCACGGCGCTGTGGCTGAAGTGGCTCACTCGGTAGCCGGTCGCTGGGCCCGGTCGCGAAGCCAGGCGGCAGCGGACTCGACAGTCTCGGCGTCACTGCCCTGGATCTTGACGCGGACGTTCTCGCCGGGATAGCTGCCGACGGTGACGTCGAAGCGGGTGCGCACCCCGGCGAGTCGGTCGAGCAGTTCGCTCTCGGGTTCGGCGGCCACCACCGACTCGGTGTGGCCGACCTCGCCCGCGAACTCGTCGGCTACCTCGCCGAACATCGCCTTCATCTCCGCGGGAACGCCCGGCAGGACGTACACCCCGCCGATGACACAGCCAGGGGCGACCCCCTCAGGGTTGACGAGCATCCGCGCGCCCTCCGGGATCTCGGTCGTTCCCGCCGCGAGGTCCTCGGCCGAGTAGCCACCCGTCGTGGTGAGCCACTCCAGAACCTCGTCGCTGGCGGCCAGGTCCCGCCCGAACGCGGCCGCGACGCCGTCCATCGTCACGTCGTCGTGGGTCGGCCCGACACCCCCCGTGACGAGAACCGCGTCGTAGGCGGCGCGGTACTCGTTGACGACCTTGGCGATCGCGCCCACGTCGTCGGGCACCACGGTGACCCGTGCGACCGTCACGCCCCGCTCGTCGAGTCGCTGTCCGAGCCAGGCAGCGTTCGTGTTGACGGTATCGCCCGCGAGGAGTTCGTCGCCGACTGAGACTATCGCCACGCGCATACCTGCCGTAAGGTGCCGAGGGTCAAAAGCCCGCCCGTCGCCACGACCGTGCCACGACGCCACTCTGTCGGGACGGGGGTTTCGTAACTGTTACTGAATTTGGTTTTCTTCGGTCTCTTTCAGTATGAAATAGTACAACATCGGTGTCGCAACCTTTATGTTCGTACATTACTAATTATTTGTACGAACAATGGGCGACGCCACACTCGAAATCGAAGACGACGACGTGTTTCTCATCCGTGGCGAGGAAACCGTCGAAAAAGAGGTCAAACCGCAAGGTAACGGCGCTCACGTCATCATCCCAAAACGCTGGATCGGCGCACAAGTCAAGATCACACGCATCTCCGAGCCAGCCTCTGACAACGAATGACACAACTCACCGAACAGTTCCACATCCCCGACGAGGATCACGACGCCTGTGACCGCCTCACCACCCTCGTTCAGCGGCACGCACGCCGGCTACTCTCCGAGGAATACTGGCATGACAACCATCTCGGCGCGCTCAGCGATCATACGGGACAATCCTATACCTACATTCGAGACAATGACCGTGACGATTTTGCAGGCGTCGACGAGTATCTGTATAGCCGCTTCAGACGATGCGTCTATCAGCGCGTTACCCACGTTCTCGACGCCCACGCCGACGAGTACGACGCCTTCCAGTTCGTCACCGACACCGTCGCCGAGCGGAAAATCAAGCGGATCGGCTGGCACCGCCTCCGAACCCGACTGTTCGATGATGACGACTCACCATATATCGAATGGAACGTTCTCGAAGCGGTGGTGGAGAAACTCAACGACTACTACGACCGTCACGGACGGTTCCCCGCTTCGTATACCGATCTCGTGGCCTGCCCCGATCCCAACGGCACACTCCCGTACGCACCCGACAAAGGCGACTATCACATCCACGTCCTGTCGGTCGATGAGGGCGAGGTAGTCGTAACGCTCAACGCGCCGGATTCGCTCTCACCGGACAGCTACCACGACTGGACTGACCACGAACTGCGCTTCCCTGTCCACTCCCGGTTTCAGGCACTGCTCGACACGGGCGACCTGAAGGCCCCGACACTCCACACGAGCGAACATGGCTATACGCTGGATGTGCCTGTTGCCGTGCCCGAACCCGAGTGTGACACGGTGACTGAGCGGGTCTTGGCGGTCGATCTCGGTGTGAAAAAACAAGTCACTGCCGTCCCAGTCGAGCAGAACGACGACGAGCTGACACAGGTTGCCCCGCCCGAATTTCTCGACCATCCGGCGAAAGCCAAACTGTTCCGTCTCAAGGCCGACGCTGAAGGTATCAACGACCGTCTGGCCGAGTTACGCCGACAGGGCAAGACACACACCGACCGATTCGATCACTTGCTCGCCGAGTTCCGTCAGACGCGCCGGAAAGAGCGCCGGCTGCGTGAGCAAATCCAGCACGAGATTGCGAACGAACTCGTCTGGGTAGCCGCTGCCGGTGGCTGTGAGCGGATCGTCTTCGAATCACTCGGTCAACTCGACAGCAGCGACACACGTGGAACAGTTGCGTGGTCGATTTCGTCGTGGGCACGCGGTGAGTTGCTCGATCTCGTCGCATACAAGGCTGAATTGCTCGGGATGGACGTGGAGACGGTGAATCCGTGGGGCACCTCGCGGTACTGCCCCCGATGTGGTGAGCGTGGCCGGACGGTGAACGCGCCGGACGACCACTCAGACTGTCGCCACGGCGGCCACTTCCACTGTCCCGAGTGCGAGTATGAATGCGACCGGGATGTTGTAGGCGCACTTAACGTCGGGAGAAAGCACCTTGCTGACAGGCAGATGGAAGCGGCGAATCCTGTCGCCTACACGGAGGCAGGAAATCACGCCATTTTTCCATCATGCTCTAGCGAGTGTGCCCGTTCTA
>PXQN01000075.1 GCA_003021305.1 Halobacteriales archaeon QH_10_67_22
GAGTTCGTCGAAGCGGTCGGCGACGCGCTCGTTGTTCCGGTCGACGGCCAGGGTGTACTGGGTCAGGTCGTTCGTCCCGAAGGAGACGAAGTCGACCCCCTCATCGGCCATGCCGTCGACACACAGCGCGGAGGCGGGCGTCTCGACCATCACGCCCCAGCTGCGGGTTCCGGGGTCGATCCCCGCCGCGGCCATGTGTTCGCGGGCCCGCCGGACGTCCTCGGCGTCGGTCACCAGCGGGAACATCACCTCGACGTTGTCGTAGCCCAACTCGTACAGCTGACGGAACGCGGCCAGTTCCGCCCGGAAGGTGTCTGGCGTGTCGAGACTGCGCCGGACGCCGCGCCAGCCGAGCATCGGGTTGTGTTCGTGTGGCTCGCGCTCGCCGCCTTCGAGTTCGCGGAACTCGTCGGTCGGCGCGTCCAGCGTCCGGACCCGGACCGGGCGCGGGTAGAACGCCTCGGCGACCGTGCGGACGCCGTCGACTATCTCGCCGACGTAGGCGTCCTCGCCGTGGTCCTCGATGTAGCGTTCGGGCGTCTTGCCCGTCGAGACGACCATGTGTTCGATCCGCAAGAGCCCGACGCCGTCGGCCCCGGTCGCGGCGGCGGTCTCTGCGGCGTCCGGGACCGAGACGTTGACCTTCACCTCGGTCGCGGTCATCGGCTTGCTCGGCGTCGCGGCGACCGCCCGGTCGGGGTCGGGGTCGGTCTCCGCGGTCTCGTCGCCACGCACCACGGTCCCCCTTTCGCCGTCGAGCGTGACCGTCTCGCCGTCGCCGAGGCGGTCGGTCCCGTCCTCGGTACCGACGACGGCGGGGACGCCCAGTTCGCGCGAGACGATGGCGGCGTGGCTGGTCATCCCGCCCTCGTCGGTGACGATCCCCGCGCCCCGTTGCATCGCCGACACCATGTCGGGCGTCGTCATCTCGGCGACGACCACGTCGCCCTCGGCGACCTTGTCGAGGTGGTCGAGTTTGCGGACGATCCGGACCGGTCCGGACGCCCGGCCGGGACTGGCACCCAGTCCCGTCACTGCCACGCTCTCGTCGGCGCTCGCCGTCGTTCCGCCGTCGGCGGCTTCGGCGCGCTCGTCGCGCCGGTCCGACCAGTCTGTCGAGGTCGGCGGCCGAGAGGACGCGCCGGTCGCGCCGGTCCTCGGGCACCTGGCGCTCGACGGTCTCGCCCGTCTCGGGGTCGCGGACGTGCATGACAGTCTTGGTCGTGACCGTCACGTCCTCGACGGCGCCGGTCTCGCGGTCGAGGACGTACCGGTCGGGGGAGACAGCCCCGGAGACGACCGCCTCGCCCAGGCCCCACGCGGCCTCGACGATGACGTCGTCGGCGCCGGTCGTCGGGTGGCTCGTGAACATGACGCCGCTCTTCTCGGCGTCGACCATCCGCTGGACGACGACGGCGATGTCGACCGACGCGTGGTCGAACCCCTGGCGCTCGCGGTAGGCGATGGCCCGCTGGGTAAAGAGTGAGGCCCAGCAGTCCGTCACGCGGTCGAGCAGGCGCGAGCGCGTGACGTTGAGGTACGTTTCCTGTTGGCCGGCGAAGGAGGCCTCGGGGAGGTCCTCGGCCGTCGCCGACGAGCGCACGGCGACCGACGCCGCCCCGTCGTCGAGGCCGTCGTACGCGTCCAGAACCGCCCGCCGCGTCGCCTCGGGCATCGGCGTCTCGACGATCAGTTCCTGTGCGCGCTCGGCGGCCCGCGCCAGGGCCTGTGAGTCGTCGGTGTCGACGTCGAGAACCTCGAACAACTCCTCCTCGATGCCGGTCTCCTCGATGAACGACCGGTAGGCGCCGGCGGTCACCACGAACCCCGGCGGGACCGGCAGGCCGGCCGACGCGAGTTCGCCCAGGGACGCGCCTTTACCACCGACGGTGTCGACGTCGTCGGTCCGGACCTCGTGCAGCCTTCGTATTACCATGACGGTGTCAATTCTTCACGAACGATCACCAAGAATCTTCCGTGGGCCACGTTCACATCGGTCCCGGTCGACGACCGGTCCGGAGCGTCGGGTGGAGCGGGCGGCACCGCTCGGTCAGGCTTGGATGATGTCGTCGCTCTCGGCGACGGGTATCGTCAGGTCGCCGTCCAGAACGACCGTCGCGTGACCGCCGACCTGCGGGGGTGTCGCGTCGCTGGCGCCGGGGCCGCCGGCCTCGGCGTCGTCGGCCTCGTCAGCGCCGTGACCGGTGCGGACGAGCACGCGTCCCGGGCGGTCGAGGAAGTGACCCTGTTCGAACACCAGCGGGTCGGGCTGGTCGAGGGCGCCGTGGTGGCGGAGATACGCCGCGACGGCGCCGCCGGCGGTTCCGGTGACCGGGTCTTCGGCGATGCCGAGCAGGGGCGCGAACGCCCGGCCGTGGAGGGTCGCGTCCGATTCGAGCGCGTCGAAGGTGAAGGCGTACAGCCCCTGGGTGTCGGTCTCGGTACAGAGGCGTTCGATCGCGTCGTGGTCGGGGTCGACCGCCGATAACTGTTCAAAGTAGCCGACTGGGACCACGAGGAATGGGAGTCCGGTCGATGCCCGCGCGACGGGCAGGTCCTCGGCAACCTCGGAGAGTGCGGCCTCGTCGAGGCCGAGCGCGTCGGCGACCCGGGAGAGGTCGACGTCGACGGGGCTGATTTCCGGCGGCGACTGAGTGAGCCACACCGTTCCGTCGGCGTCGACGTCGATGTCGAAGACGCCGGCGGCCGTTTCGACGGTGTAGGTGTCGGCGGTGACGACGGCGCGGTCGTACAGCGAGCGGAACGCTGCGATAGTGGCGTGACCACAGAGGTCGACCTCGTGCTCGGGCGTGAAATATCGGAGGCGCCGGTCGGCCTCCTCGCTCGCCAGGACGAACGCCGTCTCGCTCGCGCCGAGTTCGGCCGCGACCGACGCCATCTGGTCGTCGGTGAGGTCGGTCGCGTCCGGGACGACGCCGGCGGGATTGCCGCTCATCGGTTCTCGCGTGAACGCGTCGACGAGCTGGGCGCGTCGAGTCTCGGTCATGCCTCCCCGGAAGGGCAGCGTCACCTTAACCCCCGGGGGTTCCCGTCGGCAGTCGCACCGCTCCCGGGGAGAACAGCAACGCGGGGGGAAACCGAACTGGACTCGAACCGCGACAGCCCGACCGGCCGGCCCGGTCAGTCGTCGGCTTCCTCTTCGGGGCCGGTCGAGCCGACGCCGGTCTGGAAGACGAACTCGTGTTCCTGCTCGGTCTCGAAGTTGTTGAGCCCCTCGCCCAGGTACTGTGCGTACTGGGTGAGCTCCTCGGCGCGCGAGGAGACGTCGGTGAGTTCGGCCGCCTGCTCCTCGGCGGCGCCGGCGACGCTCTCGCTTTCTTCCATCGTCTTGTTGCTCAGGTCGGCGGCGTCGTCGATCAGTTCCGCGACCTCGCGGATCTTGTCGAGCGAGTCACCGAAGTCCACGTCGGGGTGGTCGTCGGCGAACGACTCGATCGTCGCGGAGACGTCCTCGATCTCCCGGGAGAGACGCTCCATCCGGTCGCGCTGCTCGTAGGCGTCGTCGGAGATCTCCTGGACGGAGCTGGCCACCTGTTCGCTGGCGCTGCGCACCGTCTGTGCGCTCTCCTGGACCGCCGACCCGCCTTCCTCGACCTCTTCGGCGAACGACTTCAGCTGGCCGGTGGTCATCTCCAGTTCCGAGAGCATCTCGTTGAAGTTGTTCGCGATCTGGTCCATCGCGTCGTTCTCGCCCTCGGGCGACATCCGCTGGGTGAGGTCACCGCGGGCACAGGCCTGCATGATGTCGGAGTAGCGCTGGGCCGTCTCCTGGAGGTAGTTGTTCATCTCCATGGCCTCGGCGCGGGACACTTCGGCCTCCTTGCGGGCCTGCTCGGCCTCGGTGATCTGTTCTCTGAGCGCGTCGCGCATGCTCGCGAACGCCAGGGTCAGCGTCCCGAACTCGTCGGCCCGCGTCGCCTCGAGGTCGACTTCGAGATTGCCCGCCTCGAGGGCCTCTGCCTTCTCGGTGAGCCGGTTGAGCACGGTGACGGTCCGTCGGCCGAACACCACCGCGATGATGCCCAGTCCGAGGAACGTCGTGGCCGCGAGCACGGCCAGGTTCTGGGTGACCGTGTCCCGGAGCGCGAACGCTTCCGCGGTCGGGACGTGCGTGATGACCGCCAGTTCCTGGTTGGGGACGTTCGTGTACGCGACGACGAAGTTCTCTCGCAGGTCCGACCGGACACCCTCGTCCTGGAGGAAGCCCGTTTCCCCGCTGAGACCGCGCTGGACGGCCCGTTCGTTGACCCCTTCGCTCTCGGAGTAGGTCTCTAGCTCTCCGTTGTTGCGTTCGATGTCCTTGAGCGCCTGCGTGCCAGCGACGATCCGTCCCTGGGAGTCGACGACCTGTGAGTAGACGCCCTGGGTCCCGGTGGGGGTCGGCAGGTCGCTGGCGACCTCGTCGAAATTCGCCATGACGATGATGACGCGGTCCGTGTCGGGGTTCCCGTCTTCGACCGGGGAGACATAGGACACGATCGAGCGCCTGTGGACCTCCTCGGCGTCGGAGACGAACACTTCGTCGTCCCCGTAGGTCAGGTCCTCGTTTTGCCAGGGCGCCTCCCTGGTGTTGAGCGTCGAATCCTGCCTGGCCGCGCTGGTGCTGGCCACGACGTTCGCCGAGTTCAGGTCGACGTAGTGGACCTGGTAGACGTCCGCCGGCAGGCGACTCGCCTCGGCAACGAGGAAGCTCTGGACCTCGTCGGGTTCACCGCTCTGGATCACCTCGAACTGCGAGTAGAGCCGTGCCGTCTCGATGCGGGACTGTTGCCACTCCCGGATCTGTGACGCGCTGTCCTGTGCCGTGTCGGTGTACCTGTCCCGGACGTTGTCGGTGAGCTGGTCTTCCGTCTGCTGGAAGGTCAGCGCGCTGACGCCGCCGATCAAAAGCGACACGATGAGCAACGCGATGACGAACTTCGCCAGGAAGCTCCGGGCGATGAATCCCGGGAGGATTCCGGTACTGACCTGTTGTTCTGAATCACTCATGGATTACTCCGTGGGTGTGGCCGTGCCGTGACTGCGTTCGAAGCCGATGTACCTGTCGGGGATCTCCTCTGCGTGTCCGGTCACTGCGGGCGCGACGCCGTTGAGCGCCTCCGCTGCGGTCTGCTGGCCGGCGACGACGCTGCTCATCGCTGAGGCGGCCTCGGACATGATGTCCATGTTCTCTGGCGTGTCGACCGGCACTGGCGGCGGGTTGACCGGGACGTTGGCCATCCCCTCTCTGAACGCGTTCTCGTATCCCTCGGGCGGGTTGGGCGTCGACGGGTCGTTTTTGACCCGGTCGAAGATGTAGTTCCACCGGGCGTAGCCGGCGCGAGGTTGGTCGCCCTCCCACTGGCGTGTCGAGAGCATGTAATTGGCCTCCCGCGAGTTGGCCCACTGGATGTACAGCCACGCCGCCTCGGGGTTCTCCGAGAACTTGCTGATCCCGGTCGACCAGATCCACGTGTCGACGACCGGGTCCGGGTTGCCGTACTCGTCCGGTCCCTTGACCGGCGGGAGGAACTTCGTCCGCGCGCCCTGTTCGGGCGAGATGATACCCGACGTCTGGGGCGTCGAGTACATTATCCCGACTTCGCCATCGAAGGTGTTGTTGTTGGCGTACCAGTCCTTGCTGGCGTTTTCGGTGGGGTCGCCGGCCCCATACTCGCGCATCATCTCGCCGAACATCTCCAGGGAGGCGATCCCTCGTTCGGAGTTGAGCGCGGCCTCCTTGTTCTCGCGGTCGATCCAGTTGGCGCCGTAGGTCTTGAACATCGTCCCCCAGTTCGCGCTCGACAGCGTCGTCGAACTCGTCCGGGAGACGATCCCCTCGCGGTCGACCTCGTCGGAGTCGGAGATCTGCTTGGCGGCGTCGCGCAACTCGTCGACGGTCGTCGGTTCGTCGATACCCAGTGTTTCGAACGTGGGTTTGTCGATAGCCGGACAGCCGTAGGCTTCGATCCCGTTGGGGAAGCCGATGAAGTCCGTGCCGCCCTCGCCGTCGGGGAAGGTCATCAGGTCGATCGTGTCCTGCCTGAAGTCCTCCATGTGGAGCCAGTCTTTGTCCGTGAGTTCGGGGTCCTCGATGAACTCGTTGAGGTCCCTGACCCAGGTGTCGCCGTCGTCGCCCCAGTGGTACCCGCCGCCCGGCCACAGGCCGACCATGATGCCGTCGTACCGACCCTGGTCGTTGCTCAGGTACTCCTCGGCGTTCAACCAGAACCTGTCCTCCGAGAACGACTCGTACTCCACATCGATGCCGGTCAGTTCGGTGAAGTAGTCTTTGACCGCGTCGGTCGTCGTGAAGTAGGGGTGGACACCCATCCCGAACCGGAGGGTGATGTCGTCGTCGGCGAACATCTCCCAGTCGATGCCCGCTTCCCTCGCGTGGTCGTTGAGGCGCTGCCCCCACTCGTCTATCCCTTCTTGCGTGGGCGGCACCGATGGGGTGACGGTCTCTGTCGCAGTGTCGCCGTCGGTCCCCTCG
This sequence comes from Halobacteriales archaeon QH_10_67_22, assembly GCA_003021305.1. Taxonomy (GTDB): domain Archaea; phylum Halobacteriota; class Halobacteria; order Halobacteriales; family Haloarculaceae; genus QS-4-69-31. Next base: position 6,497 of record PXQN01000075.1, read on the forward strand.
GTACACCCCGCCAGGGCAAACGCCCCGGACGCACCGAAGCCCTTGAGTACTTGCCGTCGTGATATGTCACTGTCACTTAGTCGTGTCATCTGTGATCGAGTCCAGTCCCGGAGGGACCGTTCCACACGTGATAATCAGGAGAGGGTCCCTCCCATAGCCCCAGATATTCATAATCTTCCTTAATAAATTTACCCCTACCCCGACGGTGAACATAAAAACACTGGTAGTATCGCGGCAGGAACGGGACTACTCCGGTCGTCCGGTCGGTCGTGGGGATCCAGTCTGTGTGCAGTCCCCGGTTCTGGCGTATCTATTCACTTATATTTAGATCGATGTTACTCCCGGTAGCGAGTGACGAGCAGGGGGTCGCTGTGTCGTGGCCGGGCGAGCAGTTCGGGGGTCGGTCGGGAGGAGTCGCCGCCGTCGCTGTCGGGCCGATGGTCGCTCAGTTAGGGTCGAGTTCGCCGCTGTCGTCGGTGACGAGGTCGGTGATCTCGTCTCCGCGAGGACGGGTGCCCCTCCGCTCCCGGTCCCGCCGCCGAGTTCGGCGACACCATCGTCCCGGGACCGGTCCGGGCCGACTCACTGGAACCGCTCTCCGAGACGCTCGACATCCTCTCGGAACCCAACCGCCTCGAAGTCCTGCTCGCGCTCTACGACGCCGGCGGGCGCGTTGTCCGGACCGTCGTCACCGACGACCGACTCCTCGACGACACGCCCTGACCGTCTGCACCGACGACCGGTTCCTCGGCGACACGTCCCGGCGGTACCTATCACCCGCCCGAGAGAACAGTCGTTCTCCGAACGCTTATGCTGAGCCGGGCCGTGACACAGGTACCGATGTTCGGTATCGACACGAACTGTGGAGTCACGTTCCGGCGAGCCGTGTCCGTCCGGTCGTTCGCCCGTCCGTCCGCGGTCGAGACCCAGACGGTCGGCGGCCCCGCTGCCCGGGCACCGACGGAGGGTCGGACGTGAGCGACGACGTGCGGGCGGGACTCGAGGGGGTCACGGTCGCCGAGACGAGCCTGAGTCGCGTCGACGGTGAGGCGGGCGAACTCGTCGTGGGTGGGTACCCTGTCGAGGAACTCGCCGGGAACGCGACCTACGAGGAAGTCGTCTTCCTCCTGCTGGAGGGGCGCCTCCCCACCGCGGACGAGCTTGACTCCTTCCGTGCCGACCTCGCAGCGCGGCGCGAGATCGGCGAGGAGGTGCGAAACGTCCTCCGGCGGGCCGCCGACGAGGGACTGCCGGCGATGGACGCGCTCCGGATGGGAGTGGCGGCCGCGAACCTCGGTGGGGAGACGGGCGACGAACGCGAGACCGCCAGCCGAGTCATCGCCGTCGTCCCCACGGTCGTCGCCACCTACTGGCGGTACCGCGAGGGACTGGCGCCGGTCGACCCCCGGCCGGAGCTGGGACACGCCGCCAACTACCTGTTCATGCTCACCGGCGAACAGCCCACGGAACGGGCCGTCCGCGGCCTGGAATCCTACCTGGTCACGGTCGTCGACCACGGACTGAACGCCTCGACGTTCACCGCGCGGACGGTCGTCTCCACCGAGTCGGACGTCGTCTCGGGCGCGACGGCCGCCGTGGGTGCGCTGAAAGGCCCGCTTCACGGCGGTGCTCCGGGACCGGTCCTCGACATGCTGCGTGAGATCCACGAGCGCGGCGACCCCGGGACCTACGTCCGCGAGACCCTAGAAGGGGGCGAGCGACTGATGGGCTTTGGCCACAGGGTCTACCGCGTCCGGGACCCCCGGGCCGCGGTGCTCTCCGAGGCCGCAGAGCAGTTCTACGCGGGTTCGGGGCAAGCGGAGTTCTTCGAGACCGTTGAGCGGTTCGAACGGGTCGCCGTCAAGGCGCTCGCCGAGCACAAGCCCGACCGGCCCCTGGAAACCAACGTCGAGTTCTACACCGCGCCGCTGCTCTGGGGCGTCGGCGTCCCGCCGGAACTGTTCACCGCGACCTTCGCCGTCTCGCGGGTCGGCGGGTGGACGGCACACTGCCTGGAGCAACTGGCCGACAACCGCATCGTCCGCCCGGTCGCGACCTACACCGGACCGACCGGCCGCACCTGGACGCCCGTCGAAGAGCGGTAGACGTCGACAACCGGATACCGGGACGAAAGACACGTAGTGGTCCGGAACTGAGCCACTGGCGTGACCCGGACGGTGCTCGTCGCCGGCACTGCCAGCCACGTCGGCAAGAGCACCGTCGCCGCCGGCCTCTGTCGCCTGCTGGCCGACCGGGGCGTCGACGTGGCCCCGTTCAAGGCCCAGAACATGTCCAACAACGCCCGTGCGGTGCCGAGAGCGCCCGCGGTCCGGGGCGACGAGACCGACGAGACGTTCGGCGAAGTCGGCGTCTCCCAGTACGTCCAGGCCCGCGCCGCGCGGGTCCGGCCCACGACCGACCACAACCCCGTCCTCCTGAAGCCGCGTGGCGACGCAGAATCACAGCTGGTGCTGGACGGCGAGGCCGTCGGCCACTACGCGGCCGACGAGTTCTATGACCGCCACTGGGAGCGGGCCCGCGAGACCGCCCGGCGGGCCCACGAGCGCCTGGCGAGCGACCACGAAGTCGTCGTCGCCGAGGGCGCGGGCTCTATCGCCGAACCGAACCTCAGGCACCGCGACCTGGCGAACCTCGAAACGGCCAGGTTCGCCGACGCCGACGTGCTTCTCCTCGTGGACATCGAGCGCGGCGGTGCCTTCGCCAGCCTCGTCGGCACCGTCGAACTCCTCCCCGAGGACGTGCGCGAGCAGGTCGTCGGCGCCGTCCTGACGAAGTTTCGGGGCGACGAGTCGCTGCTCGACGCCGCTATCGCCGAGGTCGAAGAGCGGACCGGCGTGCCCGTCATCGGCGTGCTCCCCCACGACGACCCCGGACTGCCGGCCGAGGACAGCGTCGACCTTCCGCCACAAGGTGAGCGAGCGGTGTGGGGCGGGGAGGACGACGTCCGCGACGAGCGTGCCGTGACCGTCGCCGTCCCGCGACTCCCCCGGATATCGAACTTCACCGACCTGGAACCGCTGGCCGCCGTCCCCGGCGTCCGGGTGGCGTTCCTGCCACTGGACGCGTCGCTCGGCGGGGCCGACGCGGTCGTGCTCCCGGGGACGAAAAACACCGTCGACGACCTGCTCGCGCTCCGGGAGGCGGGGCTGGCCGCCGAGATCCGGGCGTTCGAGGGGCCGGTCGTCGGCCTCTGTGGCGGCTACCAGATGCTGGGCGAGCGGATCACCGGTGCGGGGATCGAGAGCACCGACGACCACGACGCCGTCGCCGGTCTGGGACTGCTCCCTGTCGAGACGCAGTTCTCGCACGAGAAACGGGTCGTCGAGACGACGAGGCGCCTCGCTGGCGTCGGTCCCCTCGCCGGGACCGCCGGCGAGGTGACTGGCTACGAGATCCACATGGGCGAGACGACGCTGCTGGACGGCGGCGACGTCTCCCGGCCGTTCCCCGACGCGGGTGCCGGTGTTGCGACCGACCGCGTGCTGGGCACCTACCTGCACGGCCTCTTCGAGAACGCCCCGGCGCGCGAGGCGTTCGTCGAGCGCGTGTTCGCCGACGCAGGGGTCGAACGGCCGGCCGCGCCAGGCGCGAAACGGTCGCCGTTCGACCGCGGCGGGTGGCTAGTCGGTCGACGTGTATTCCTGTCGGCCAACACGAACGTTTTTCAGAGAGGGCATGGGAGAGAGCTTCCATGGTAGAGGCGTTGGCGGTCGCCAGCGGGAAAGGCGGGACGGGCAAGACGACGAGCACGCTGGCGCTGGGGATGGCGCTGGCCGAGCAGTACGACGTGACCGTCGTCGACGCGGACATGGGGATGGCGAACCTCCTCTTTCACGCCGGCCTTGCCGACGTCGAGACGACGCTACACGACGTGCTCGTCGAGGGCGGGCCGCCGGTCGAGGCGGCGGTGTACGACCGCTACGGGATGTCGGTCGTCCCCTGTGGGACGAGCCTCGCGGACTTCGCGTCGGCCGACCCGACGCGGTTGCGCGACGTGGTCGCCAGCCTGGCCACCGATACCGACGTCATCCTGCTCGATTCGGCGGCGACGCTGTCGAGTCGGGCCGCAGTCCTGCCCATCGTGCTGGCCGACCGGGTCGTGGTCGTACTCGAACCGACGATCCCCTCGCTGTCTGACGGGCTGAAAGTCCAGGAGTACGCCACCTCCTACGACACGGGGACGGCGGGGATCCTGTTCAACAAGGTCCGCGACGACGACGCCATCGACCGCATCGCGCCCAAGGCCGAACGCTACTTCGAGGGGCCGACACTGGCGTCAGTTCCGGCCAGCGACACCGTCCGGGCGGCCCGGCGTGCCGGCCAGCCGCTGCTCGCGTACGCCCCCGAGTCCGCGGCCGCCGAGGCGTACCGCGAGGCCGTCCGCGGACTCTCGGTGCGCGACGGCGACTCCGCGGCGGTCGCCGACCGGTTCCGGAGCGCGGTCGTGCCCGAATCGCTATGAAACTCCCCCGTGGCCAGCTCGTCCGCTCGCGCGTCATCACCGACCCGCGGACGGTGCTGGTCGACGCGCTCGACCGCGAGTTGACCGGCTACGCCCTCCTCGAACCGCAGGGGTCGCTGTTACTTGACGACGACGGAACGGGCGTGCTCACATTCGATGAGGGCGTCCCGGTCGTCGCCTACCACACCGGCACCGACCGCGGCGGACCACCCGCCCTGGCCGACCTGGCCGCGAGCGGGCCCTACGACCTGGAACTGTTCGCCGTCCACCCCGGCGCGCTCGACGCAGTCCACCACCGGGACGCGTTCAGCGTCCCACCCGGAATGGCCGCCGACCGCCTCGCCGGCGACCAGGACCTCGCCGACCGGACCCGCGAGCGGAGTTCCCGCTCCCGACCCGCCGGCGTGGACGCTGTCGAGGCCGACGACGAGGCGGGAAGCGAGGTCGGCGCAGTCGAGGCCTTCCTCGACGACGCGGGGAAGATCGAGGCGATCCGCGAACAGGCCCGCGAGGAAGCACAGGAACGCGCCGAGGAGTGGGGCTTCGACATCTGATACGGTCGTGCGTCCCCGATTTCCGCAGTGTCGGTGCGGAGTGGCGTTTCTGACGACGGAGACAGTCCTCCGGTTTCGTGGGCACAAAAAGAACTACGCACGACCGTATAAGACGAGGTCGCGGGATCACTCACTCGTCGGGGATGACGGGGATCCACCAGACCCGGCTCCGCCCACCGACTTTCTTGCTCGTCACGTCCGTCGACTCCTGGAGGTCGTCTCTGAAGACGTCGATGACGTCGGACTCCGTGTACTGGGTTTCGCGCCCTGGTTCGACCATATACGCCCCTGGACTGGCGCCCACTTAGGTTTGCGGTCAGTGCGTCGCGACAACCGTCGTGAGTCGGGTCGTCCCCTCTTCCGTCGTGACCGTCAGGTCGTACCCCACGGCGAGGACGAGCGTCCGGCCGTCCCGCCCCTGGACGACCACGCCACGGTCGACGGAACACGACGTGAATTCCCGGCCCGGACCAGTCGGACAGTGCGAACCGGCCCACTCGCTCGCTGCCGTCACGTTGAACGCTACCCGTGAGACGACGCCCTCCGAGACGCGGGCCCGTTCGAGCGTGTCGAGTCGCGGGTCGAGGCTCTCACGGGTCGCGGTGACCGCCGCCCCGCGGTCGTCCCACGTGTAGCTCCCACGGACCGACCGGGCGCTCTCGTGGGTCGCCCGGTCGAGAAACGCCGTACTGTCCCGGACCGGACGGTCGGTGCTGGCCGCGGTTACGTCACCGTGATACCCCAGTTGGAGGTAGCCGACGAGCATCGCGACCAGCGCGAGCGCGACCACGACGCCCGCCAGGAAGACCAGCTGGCCGCGCCGGTCCGCGTCGATACCCGGTCGGCCCCGGTCGAGACGGTCCCGGGTCACGCGTACCACACCTCCATCGTGACGGGACCGTACTGGGTCGTCACCGTCGCGGTGCCGGTGACGACGCCGTCGGACCGTGCGAACCCGACCGTCCCGTGGGGCGTCCGAACCTGAAACATGAGATTGTCGGGCAGTATCCGTTCGACGCGTCGCCGGAGGGCAGCCCGTTCGCGCTCGAAGGTATCGGCTGACGCCGCGACTTCCTCGAGCCGGGTCCCATCGCGGTGTTTTGGTGGTTCCGTCGCGAGGATCGTCACCCCGTCCTGTGCGTAGGCGTCGAGCTGGGGCTGGCGCGTGTCGGGGCCGGAGACGCCGAGCGCAAACCCCGCGGCGACCCCGAGGACGAGGACGACGGCCAGTGCACCCTCGACGGCCGGCATGGGCAACTGACCGCGCGAGCGGGTACGACCGTGGACCCGTGGACGCGGGTCAGTCATCGACGGTCACCGCCAGCACGGACTTGTTCGTATCGCGGGGGGTCAGCGTCATCGTGACGTCACCGCGCTGGAGTGAGCCGTTCGCGAGAAACGTCATCCGCACCGTCTCGCGCCTGCTGAGACCGACCGTGTAGGTCCCGTCGAGTCCCTCGTCGGGGTCGTGGAGGACGGTCCGTCCGTCGGCGCGGACGGTGCTGACAGTCCGGTTGTCCGGCGAACTAACGTCGAGGACGACCCGGCCGGTCCGGCGAGGGAGGGTCACAGCGTTCCCGCCCGTGAATCGCGGCTCGACGGTGAGCGTCCGGCTTCGTTCGACGAGGACGATCCGTCGCATCGTCGTGCCGTCGGTCACGGTCCCGGAACTGGCGAGCACGTCCTCACCCAGCGTCACGCGAAACGCGACCGCCGACAGCGCCGGGTAGCGCGACTCCAGTTCGGCGGCCGTGGTCTCCTCGACCGCCGGCCCCGCCAGGACGTTCGTCCGGTTTGTCAGTGGCGAGTCGGCCGCGACCAGCCGGTCGGCCACGCTCGTCGCGACCCGTCGCTGGTCGGCGTCGCGGGCCGCTCCCGACAGCGCGCCGTCGGCCACAGCGACGCCGACGACCATCGCCGTCGTCAGCGCGACGAGCGCCGCAACCAGGGCGACGAGGTTCGCCTGCCCCCGCGCACCCGGCGGCCGTGATACTCGATCCGGCGCCACGTCAGGCCCCTCCCCCTGCCGTCAGTCGGACGACGAGTGCGTCCGGGCCCCCCTCGACGACGACCATCGTCTCGGTCCCGCTCTGCCAGCGACCGGCGACGCTGTCGACACGGTCGGGCAAGACGAGTCGCGTCCGTCCCGACACCCCCGGGTCCGGGTGGTCCAGCACCAGCGCCCGCCCGTCGACCCTGAGTTCGTAGTTCCTGTCGCCGATCCGGGCCGGAAGCGTCACGCGCTGACGGGTCTCGACGGTCGCCACGCCGTGAGACGGGGGGACGGCGCGCTCGATTTCGGCACTGGCAGTCGCGAGCACGCGGTCGCCGACGCGGGCGTCCACCGCTCCCCGGTAGTCCGGGACGACCCCGCCGAGCAACACCGTCGTCAGGAGTGCGACGAACAGGACGACCATCCCGACCTCGAGGGACTTGCTCACCGCCGGCGTTACCCCACGGCGGTTCAGTCCGCCCCGCTCCGGACGGCCGTCGTGGGGTGGGTTAGCCATCGCTCACCACCAGGCGGAGGTCGTGAACGACGAGATACGCCGTCCGGGTCCCGGGGAACTCGGCGACCACGCTCACGACGCCGTCGCCGTCGATGTCCCGTCGTTCGACGGTCGTCGCGCCGCGGTCGCGCAACGCCGCTTCGAGCGCGGCCGGGGCTGCCGTCTCGACGGCGACCGAGAATTTCCCTGTTCCCAGCGACCGGCGCTCGTGGCTGACGTTGGTCGCGAGCGTGGCAGTGAGCTGGCTCCCACCGACCGACTCGCCGCTCGCGTTCAGCTTGGCGGCACCGACGACGAGCACACCGGCCGACTCCGAGCCGGTTATCGGCGGCGGGTCGACGGTCCAGGACCCCTCCCCGCGACCGCGGACGACCGCTCCCGCGACCGAGCCGACGCGACGCTCACCGCGGTCGTAGACGAGCGCGCCGACGGCGACGGTCGCCGCCTCGTCTTCGTCGCCCGTGGCGTCGCGCTCCAGGACTCGCAGGTCGCGTTCGACCGTCGCGAGACGCCCCTCGCTGAACGCCACCGGCGCCCGGTAGTGGCCCGTCGTCTCGACGGGCCGGAGTCCGTCCGAGAGGTCCGCCGCGACGCGGTCGGCGTCGGCGCGGGCGGCGTGGCCGTCGACGACCGTCCCGACGCTCGCGGTCAGCACGCCGAGTGCGACCAGGGTCGCTCCCAGCAACAGCGTGACCCCGACCACGTTCGACTGTCCGCGGCCACGGCCCTGTCGCGTGGCCGCCGCCCGTCCGGCCCTGCTATCGTCTTCGGGCCGACACAGGCTGTCGGGGACGTCTCCAGTCGGAGACGCCCCGTCGACCGGCCAGTCGGGCGGGTCCGTACTCATATCAGGCCCACCCCGGCGAAGACGACGTGCCCGAGCGCGACCAGCCCGGCCGAGTGGAGCAGCGCCTCGTAGCGACCGCGGCTGGCGGTGCCGGCGAACCAGCCACAGGCGAGCAGTGTCGCCTGGGTCACCAGGTAGAACCGCCAGCGTTCGCGCGGCGGGTCGACCGCGTCCGGGTTGAGCGCGACCGAGCCGGCACCATCCGCGCCGGTGGCCGAGACGGTCGCGAGCTGGGCGAACCCGTCGAGCACGTAGAGGTTGACGGCGACCATGATCCCGAGCACGAGCAGCCCGGTCGTCCACCCGACGGCAACGTACACCAGCAGCGTCGAGCGCAGTTCCTTGCGCTCGTGGTAGAGGCGACCGATCTCGGTCTGGAGGGTCTCGAACACCTGTTCGGTGTCGCTACCGGCCTCGAGCGCGCCGACGACCAGGCCGATCGTCTGTTCGGCCATCGGCGTGCCGACGTCGGCGACGAACCGGTCGAGTGCGGCCGCGCGGACGTCGTCGTCGTCGCCGTCGGCACCGGTCGTCAGCGAGAGGGTGAACGCGAGCGACTCGACGTCGGCCTGGAGCGCGCCGTGGTCGACCTCGCGAGCGACGGCGTCGACCGCCTGGGAGAACGGCCGGCCGAGCGCGACGTGGCCGGAGACGGCGTGGACGAAGTCGCGTATCTCGCGGTCTTTCCGGTCGTCCCGACGGGCGCGTCTGACGGCGACCCCGCCGACCGGCAGTCCGTAGGCAGCGTACCCCAGCAGTGCCACGTTCGCCGGCCGGTAGCCCAGCGTCCAGAGCCCGCCGGCGACACACAGCGCGGGGACGAGACAGACGACGGCGGCACTCGCCGGGTTCGACGCCGACGTACGCACCAGCGCGCCCGCGCCGTCCGGGAGTCGGTACGTCGGAATCGCGTGCTGTGTGGGCCGGAGACTCGCGACGGTCGAGGCGGCGCCCAGTCCGACGCCGAGGACGAACACGACGCTGCTGTAGACGAGGAGCTGTCGGGTCGTCACCGGTCCCAGCGGCGTCGGCACCGTCGAGGAGAGCCCGGGTGCGAGGACGCTCAGCACTGTCAGGATCAGGACGGTGAGCGCCGGGAACACCAGCAGAACCACGAACAGCTCCGCCAGCAGTTCGAGGTACCCCTCGATGCGGTCGTGGGTGCGGGACTGCTGGTGTGAGAGGAGGTGGCCCTCCATCCGGAGGTACTCGGCGAGCGCGTCGGGCCCCTGGTTTGCGTGTTCGCGGTATTTCAGGAGAAACGGGGACAGCAGGTCCCGCGAGGGCGTGTCACGGGCGACGAGGTCGAGTCCCGCGTCGAGGCTGCCGGTCAGCGTCGCCTCGTTGAGCACGCGCCGGAAGGCCACCGCCGTCTCCCCGTAGGCGCGCTGGTCGGCCACGCGCCCGAGCATCGCACGCTGGTCGGTGCCCCCCGACGCCAGTACGCGGAGATAGCGGACTGCACCGGGGAGCGTCGCCTCGATGTCCGCCCGGCGGGCCCGCGTGTGCCACTGGAGATATCGACTCCCCAGGCGGACGGTCCCCGACTTGGCGAGCGTCCCGCCGACGAAGCCAGCGGCGGTGCTCACGACGACGGCCGGAACGGACGGAATAGGGACGCTCTCGACCGGAGCGACCCCGCGTAGAAACGACCCGGCCGCGTCGACGAGGCCGCCGGGGAGGACCGTCACGAGCGTCGCGACGACGACGAACGCCGTCAGGGCGACCAGCCAGGAGAGCCCGTACACGCGGGCGAGATACAGGTCGAAGCTCACCCCGAGGTCCGCGGCGCGATAGCGGTGGCGAGTGAGGTCGTGGCGCACACTGTCGGCGTGGCGCGAGAACAGCGCGTACAGCGCCCGGTCGACGACGGCGAGCGCGCCATCACCGGTGTCGACCCCGTTCGCCGCCCCAACGTCAGTCGCCATCCGTCCCGTCCCCCCGCGAGCCGGACAGTCGCTCGGTCTCCTCGGGGTCATCGGCCCCGTCAGAGCCGGCGTTACGGTCGGGTAATCTGACCGCACCGGTGGGCCCGTCCCCACGCTGCCCCGGCGGGTCACGCCCGGAGAGTCGGCGCTGGAGGCGTTCGACCGTCGCGGCCTCGTCGGTCCGCAGGTCCGCCAGGAACGCAAACAGGTCGTCGCCGTCGGTGACCCCCTCCTGGTGGAGGTGACGGACGTACCGGTGTCTGCGGTGGAAGTCCGCCTCCACGTCCTCGACCGGCCGGTCGGTGGCCGCGGCGACCCGCTCGAAGACGGCCGTCAGCGACCGGCGTTCGTCATCACCGAGTTCCGGGTGGTCGTAGGCCAGGTCGTAGCTCCCGTCGTGGGTGCGCGCTGCGACGGTGTTCCAGTAGACGGTCGCCGGGCCGTTCCTGACCACCCCACACCGGTCGTCGTCGCGCTCGCGTTCGAGGTCGCGAAACCGGTTCTCGCTCACGAACTCGACGACCTCGCCGACGTATCGGTCGCCGTCGACGTGACGCGGGAAGACCAGCAAGTCGACCTCGTCCAGCAGGTAGGTCGGCACGTCCTGTTCGACCACGCGGTTGACCAGCGTCTCCACGTCGGCCGCGTGTGTCGTCCCGATCACGCCATGGCCCGTATTGAGGACCTCGGCGAACGTCTGGAAACTCTCGGGCGTGTTGATTTCGGCGAACAAACGACCATTAGGCCGATTAATCTTTTTGACTGCTCCAGTTGCTGTTGCGGGAGGTGACGGGCAGTGATCCGCAACGGACCTGAAGACGTTGCGGCAATTGTCCGAGAGTTCGCTGGGAGGCATGAGGGCGCCACCTTCGCGCAGATTCTCGGCCATTTCCTATTGGACCCTGACGAGTACGCCGAGGCTGTCGCTGACGCACTCAACGAATCGGATAGCCCGGGAGTGGCTGAGCAGGCGACGCTGGGAGGTGTCGCACGATGACGCGGGACCTAAGCGCCGCCGACTGGCACCAGCTCGTCACCCGGGCCGAACCGCCGTCTGTCGAAAGTTCCGTTACGTCGCTGGCCGACGACTTGGAACTTTCGCGCAATCAGGCACGCGAAAAGGTGGAAGAGGCGATCGCGGGCGACGCACCCGTCGAGTTCGACCCCAACGCCGGGACCTACGGTGAGGTGACTGTGCCGGGTTATCCCACTGACAGCGATATTTTGTCTGGTGGGGTAACTGAAAACCGAGAACAGACCGACGACGAACTCGACAGTAGCGCGTCATTCGGTGAAATATTCCGACGAGCGCAGGATTTGGGAGGCCGGGATCGGTGGGAGATGGTCGCGCGGGACGAACTCGTCACGGCACTTCGAGAAGCAGGGTATGATCTGGACGTCGTTGAGTTGGCCCGCTCGTCGGACTGGCGACAGGCCGATATAGCCGACGAAGGCGACGACGAACCAAATTACCGCTGGTACTACACGCCAGCAGCGCCCGACCCGCGTGTTAGCGAGTTCGAGGCTTTTCACGACTGCTTGACCGCCGAGGCACCAGACGACTACA
>PXQN01000076.1 GCA_003021305.1 Halobacteriales archaeon QH_10_67_22
CGAGGCCGTCCATCATCGTCAGCAGCTGGGCGACGACGCGGCGTTCGACTTCGCCGGTGACGTCCTCGCGCTTGGGCGCGATCGAGTCGAGCTCGTCGATGAAGATGATAGATGGGGCTTCCTCGGTGGCGTCCTCGAAGATCTCCCTGAGTTGCTGTTCGGACTCGCCGTAGTACTTCGAGATGATCTCCGGGCCGGCGATAGAGAAGAAACTCGCGGAGGTTTCGTTGGCGACGGCTTTGGCCAGCAGCGTCTTCCCGGTGCCGGGCGGGCCGTGCAACAGCACCCCCTGGGGCGGCTCGATGCCGAGTTTCTTGAAGATCTGGGGGTGTTTCATCGGGAGTTCGACCATCTCCCGGACGCGCTGGATCTCGTTTTGCAGGCCGCCGATGTCCTCGTAGGTGATCCCGCCGCCGGTCTTCTCGAAGCCCGAGATCGGTTCCTCGCGCAGTTCGACCTCGGTGTCCTCGGTGATGAGGACGACGCCCTCGGGTGCGGTCTCGACGGCGATCAGCGGGATCGCTTGCCCGGGCGAGCGCATGAACGGGTGGTTCGTCGAGGACATGACGGGAACGATGTCGCGTTCGACGACCGGGCGTTTGAGGATCTGCCGTTTGACCATGCCGGCGGCGTCGGAGCCGAACTGGACGCTGGCCTCCTCGGGCGGCGCGAGGACGAGTTTGTCGGCCTTGTCGGCCTCGGCTTTCCGTATCTCGACCCGTTCGCCGATCCCCACGTCGGCGTTCTGGCGCGTGAACCCGTCGATGCGCACGGTGTCGGTGTTCCAGTCCTGTCGGTCCGCACGCCAGACCTTCGCGGCCGTCGTGTCCGCGCCTTCGATCTCGATGATGTCCCCCGGCGAGAGCTTGAGGTGCAACAGCGTGTCCGGGTCCAGGCGGGCGATGCCCCGGCCCGAGTCGTTCGGGTACGCCTTTGCCACCTCCAGTTGCACTTCGTTCATAGTGGAAGGTTGTCCCTCACTCGGGTAGCCCCGCGGATATGCTTTTCCCTCCCGGCGGTTCCGGCGTTCGTTTGGTGATCGAGTACGTGTAGAGTAGTCACAGTTGCGGTCCGCGATACTCGCGTGATCAACTACTTACCCCTGGGGATAGAAACAGCGGTATGGACATCGCCTTGCTCGCCGGCGGCGTCTTCGCGGTGGCCGTCATCGTGCTCGCGGACAGGGTCGACGCCGTCGTCGACACGTTGCACACGTCGGACGACCCACTCACCGACTTCGACGCCGAACTGGACGCCGAGCCAGAAAGCGGTGACGACGCCGCCGAATCACTCGACGACGCCTGATACGGTCGTGCGTACCTAATTTCTGCAGTGTCGGTTCGGATCGGCGTTTCGGACCACGAGGGCGGTCGTCTATTTCGTGAGCACAAAAAGAATTACACACGACCGTATGAGACCCGCTCACTTCCGGGCACCCAGTTCTTGCCGGAGGATCGTTGCCCCACCGAGACTGAGGAGTCCACCGATCCCGAGAAACAGCACCCACTGCCGGAGGTTGTACGGCGCGTCCCGCATCGACGCGACCTTGTCCTGTCGGTACTCCTCGAAGCCGATCGTCTGACAGCGTCGAACCTCGCTCTCGCCCAGGGTCACCTCCTCCATGCCCATCCCGGCGTCGACCATCCGGGACTGGCCCGCCAGGTCCTCGCACCCGCTCTTGTACTCCTGGAACTCGGCTCTGGTCACCGTCGTCGTGGCGTCGGCGTAGACGCTCCCGGCGACCATCGCGAGCCCGAGGACCAGGATACCGGCGGCGACGACGACCGAACCACGGTTCTCACGGCGAGGACTGTCGGGGGCCATAGCTCGAACGTAGCCTCGGGACGACTATAACCGATCCGGGCGGTCCGGACCCGACCAGCTCGTGCCGGCCGGTCGCTCGCCGAAACTGGTTTGCTGGCGGAGCGACACGCTCGCGTATGCGCGGACTCGACGACACGGACCGAGCGATCCTCGGGTTGTTGCTCATACTGTCGGACACAAGCAAGCCGACACTCGATGCTTCGTTTGGCGGTCTCCGAGACGTCTCGATGGTGAAACACCGACGAGCGTGTTCACGTACTACACTGCTTTCGTTCACAAGGGACAAACCGCTTGAATAAGCAGCCCCTTTAGACTAGTAATGAGTGAGAGACGCGTCCCGCTGGAGGTGACAGGGATGAGCTGTGCCAACTGTGCGGCGACCATCGAGGAATCGGTAGCGTCGCTGGACGGCGTCTCGTCGGTGGACGTCAACTACGCGACCGACGAGGGGACGGTGGCCTACGACCCCGAGGCGGTGACGCTGGCCGAGATCCACAAGGCCGTCGCCGACGCGGGGTACGAGGCCGCGACGGAGACGGTGACAGTCGGGATCACGGGGATGTCGTGTGCCAACTGCGCCGAGACCAACGAGGCGGCGCTCCTGGAGACGCAGGGGGTCGTCGATGCGGACGTGAACTTCGCCACCGACGAGGCCAGCGTCACGTACAACCCCGCCGCGGCCTCGCCCGCGGATATCTACGACGCCATCGAACGAGCGGGCTACACGCCGGTCCGCGAGGACGAGGGCCAAAAGGGAGACGGTGAGTCGAGCGGGGACCGTCAGGCGGCCGCACGGAACGAGGAGATCCGCCATCAGCGGAAACTGACCCTGTTCGGCGCCGCCCTCTCCGTGCCGCTGCTGGGGATGCTCGCGGGCCACCTGTTCGCGCCGGCCTGGATGGAGACGGCGTTCGCGGGCGTGCCCCTGGGGTGGGTCGCGTTCGCGCTGGCCACGCCGGTCCAGGTCGTCCTCGGGCGCCAGTACTACGAGAACTCCTACAAAGCGCTCGTTCGCAACCGGACGGCGAACATGGACGTGCTGATCGCGCTCGGTTCTTCGACGGCCTATCTCTACTCGGTGGCGCGACTGCTGGGTTTTCCCGGCGAGGGGATCTACTTCGACACGGCGGCGCTCATCCTGGTGTTCATCACGCTGGGCAACTACCTGGAGGCGCGTTCGAAGGGCCAGGCCTCGGAGGCGATCCGCAGTCTCCTGGAGATGGAAGCGGAGACAGCCACGCTCGTCGAGACCGAGGACGGCGACACCGTCGAACGCGAGGTAGCCCTGGAGGACGTCGAAGTGGGCGACCGGCTGAAAGTGCGGCCAGGCGAGAAGGTCCCGACCGACGGCGTCGTCGTCGAGGGCGAGAGCGCCGTCGACGAGTCGATGGTCACCGGGGAGTCGGTCCCAGTCGGGAAGGGACCCGACGACGAGGTGATCGGGTCGACGGTCAACCAGAACGGCGTGCTCGTCGTCGAGGCGACCAAGGTCGGCTCGGAGACGGCCATCCAGCAGATCGTCCAGCGAGTCAAAGACGCCCAGAGCCGCCAGCCCGAGATCCAGAACGTCGCCGACCGGGTCAGCGCGTACTTCGTCCCCGCAGTCATCGTCAACGCCCTGTTCTGGGGGAGCGTCTGGTACGCGTTTCCCGACGTGCTGGCCGGCCTCGTGTCGGGACTGCCCCTGTGGGGGCTGGCGGCCGGCGGGCCGGCCACAGTCGGTGCCTTCGAGTTCGCCGTCGTGGTCTTTGCCTCGGCAGTGTTGATCGCCTGTCCCTGTGCGCTGGGGCTGGCGACGCCGGCGGCGACGATGGTCGGCACCGCCATCGGTGCCCGCAACGGCGTCCTCTTCGAGGGCGGCGACATCTTAGAGCGGGTTCGCGACGTCGATACCGTCGTCTTCGACAAGACTGGAACGCTGACCCGGGGCGAGATGGAACTGACCGACGTGGTGGCGCTCCCGGCGACCGACGGCGGACGGTGGCGTCCTCGAGCCCGAACTGACCGAGGAGTTCGTCCTCGAAGTCGCCGCGAGCGCCGAATCGGGAAGCGAACACCCGCTGGCCGAGGCCATCGTCGCGGGCGCCCGCGACCGCGGCATCGACGTCGGGAGTCCGACGGAGTTCGAGAACGTGCCCGGTCACGGCGTGAAAGCGACGACTCGCCACGGCCAGGTCCTCGTGGGCAACCGGAAGCTGATGGCCGACAACGGCGTCAACCCCGAGCCCGCAGCCGACGCGATGGACAGGCTCGAACGGGAGGGCAAGACGGCGATGCTCGTCGCACTGGCGGACGACGCCAGTGACTCGGACGGGGACCAGGCCCCCGACTACCGGCTGCTGGGCGTCGTCGCGGACGCCGACACGGTCAAAGACTCCGCCCGGAAGGCGGTTTCGGCGCTCCGGGAGCGCGGCGTGGACGTCTGGATGATCACCGGCGACAACGAGCGCACTGCGGGGGCCGTCGCCGAGACGGTCAGCATCGACCCCGCCAACGTGATGGCGAGTGTCCTGCCCGACCAGAAAGCCGACGCGGTCGACGACCTCCAGTCCGGGGGCCGGCGGGCGATGATGGTCGGCGACGGCGTCAACGACGCGCCCGCGCTGGCGACGGCCTACGTCGGGTGTGCCATCGGCAGCGGCACCGACGTCGCCATCGAAGCCGCAGACGTGACGCTGATGCGTGACGACCCCGTGGACGTGCTCAAAGCCATCCGCGTCTCCGCCGGGACGCTCTCGAAGATCAAACAGAACCTCTTCTGGGCGCTCGGGTACAACACGGCGATGATCCCCCTGGCGTCGCTGGGCTTGCTCCAGCCGGTGCTTGCGGCGGCGGCGATGGCCGTCTCCAGCGTCTCGGTGCTCACCAACAGTCTCCTCTTTCGCCGGTACACCCCCGACGAGGAGTACCGGCTCCTCGGACTGTTCGAACGCTGACCGGCCCGATCCTACATCAAAATTCGTGATGTTAGTGGCCGAGACGGCCAATGCCGAACTTGTTTTGGTAAGTCTCTTTGGCGTGCTACCGTTACGTTCGAGTTGGATATGAACGGCAAACTCGGACGGCGGACGTTGATCCGCGGCATCGGAGCGGCGGCGACAGCGGGTGTGCTGGCAGGTTGTTCGACTGACACGCGCGAGGACGGGGGCGATGGAGACGGTGGCGACGGCGAGATGACAGACAGCGAGATGACCGACGGCGAGATGACAGACAGCGAGATGACCGACGGTGAGATGACCGACGGCGAGACCACCGAGAGCGGTGGCGGCGACGTTCCCGCGGAGGTCGACGACTACCTCAGCGAGGGCAACGCCAACCTGTACGAGGGAGAGGCAGTCGACGAGACCGGCACCGACAACCCGACGGTGATGGTCGGCGCCGGCGAGGGGTTCGCGTTCGACCCGCCCGCGATCAGAGTCTCGTCGGGGACGACGGTCACCTGGGAGTGGACCGGCGCAGGTGGCAACCACAACGTCGTCGAAAACGACGGCGAATTCGACAGCGGCGAGACCATCAACGAGGAAGGCCACACCTTCGAACACACGTTCGAGGAGAGCGGCAACTTCACGTACGTCTGCGAACCCCACGAAGTCGCGGGTATGCTGGGCGCCGTGGTCGTCGAGTAGGCAGGCAAAGGCCGTTTCTCTCGTGCCGTTCGTTCTCGATGGTCGCGTCGAGCGCAGTGAGGAGTCCGGTCGCTAGTCGCCGCGCAACTCGGCCATGTGGTCGATGCGTTTCTGGACGAGGTCGGGTTTGCCGATGTCGTGACGGATTCGCAGTCCCTCCTCGCCGGCCAGTGCGAGTGCGTCTTCGGCGATCCCCTCGGCAGTCGTGATCGATTCGGCGACGCCGACGACGGCGAATGCACGGGAGGTGGTCGTGTAGACCCCGTCCTCGCGTTCGTCGACGCTGGCATAAAAGAGGATGGCCTCGCCGTCGGCGTCGTCGGCCGCCGCCGCGGCGCTGTCCTCGTCGACGGTCACTTTCGTCCCGGCCTCGGGCTCCGTGGGATAGCCCGCCGGGACGGCGTACTTGCAGACGGTCGCCTTCGGGTCGAAGGAGAGTTTCGGTAGCGACTCGCCCTCGCGTGCGGCCACCAGCACGTCCAGGAAGTCCGTGTTGAGCACAGGCAGCGTGTTCATCGCCTCCGGGTCGCCGAAGCGTGCGTTGAACTCGACGACTTTCGGCCCCTCGTCCGTGAGCATGAACTGGCCGTAGAGGACACCCTTGTACCCTTCGAGGGCGTCGACGGTCGCCTCCAGAACGGCGACGGCGTCCTCGTAGTCCTCGCGGGACATGAACGGCAACTCCAGCCCCCCGTCGGAGTACGAGCCCATCCCGCCGGTGTTGGGCCCTTCGTCGCCCTCGTAGGCACGTTTGTGGTCCTGGACGGCCGGGGTGACCCGCACCTGCCCGTTGGCGACGAACGCCTGGATAGTGAACTCCTCGCCGATCAGCCGCTCCTCGAGAACGATGCGGTCGTAGCCGGACTCGCGGATGTACGCTTTCCCCTCCTCGGCGGTGACCTGGTCGCCGATGACGCGGACGCCCTTGCCGCCGGTCAGGCCCGCCGGTTTGATCGCCAGGTCGCCGTCGTACTCGTCGACGTACTCACAGGCCGCCTCCATGTCCTCGAACGTCTCGAAGTCGGGACAACCCTGGATGTCGTGGCGTTTCATGAACCGCCGCTGGAAGGCCTTGTCCGTCTCGATGCGGGCCTCGGCCTGCTGTGGACCGAAGGCGTAGACGCCCGCGTCGTCGAGTGCGTCGGCGACGCCGGCGTCCAGGGGCGCCTCGGGGCCGACCACCGCGAGCGTCGCGTCGACCTCGCGGGCGTAGGCGGTCACCGCCGTCGGGTTCGTCGTCTCCAGAGTCTCGAAGCCCGCGGCGAGACGGGCGATGCCGGGGTTGCGGTTGCCCGCACAGGCGTAGAGCTCGGCATCCGAGTCGGCGAGCGACCGGGCGACGGCGTGTTCGCGGCCGCCGCCCCCGACCAGCAGTACTGTCTCTGTCATAGGCGTAGGCCCGCGTGGTGGCGACGTAAGTCCTGCGTTCCGTCGCCCAGTTCGCCGGGCTTTACCGTCCGGCCGCCCGACCCTGACGTATGAGCGCCGACGCCGACCCCACGGAGCGCAACCGCCTCGACGAGGAGGAGAGTCCCTATCTGCGCCAGCACGCCGACAACCCCGTCAACTGGCAACCCTGGGACGAGCAAGCCTTCGAGGCCGCCCGCGAGCGGGACGTGCCTGTCTTTCTCTCTATCGGCTACGCCGCCTGTCACTGGTGTCACGTCATGGAAGAAGAGAGCTTCCAGGACGAAGAAGTCGCTCGCCTGCTCAACGAGCAGTTCGTCCCCGTCAAGGTCGACCGCGAGGAGCGCCCCGACGTCGACAGCATCTACATGAGCATCTGCCAGCAGGTCACCGGCCGGGGCGGGTGGCCCCTCAGCGCCTGGCTCACGCCCGAGGGCGAACCCTTCTACGTCGGGACGTACTTTCCGAAAGAGGCCAAGCGAAACCAGCCCGGCTTCGTCGGGTTGTTAGAGGACATCCACAACTCCTGGTCGGACCCGGCGGAACGCGAGGAGATACAGAACCGTGCCCGCCAGTGGACCGAGGCCATCGAGAGCGACCTCGAAGAGACACCCGACCACCCCGGGGAACTCCCGGACTCGGAACTGCTGACCGACGCGGCGGCCGCTGCACTCCGGGGCGCAGACCGTGAACACGGCGGCTGGGGTCGCGGCCAGAAGTTCCCCCACTCCGGCCGGTTGCACCTGCTCGCACGGGCCGACCACGCCGACGACGATGGCCGTGACACCTACCGGGAGGTGCTGGTCGAAGCGCTGGACGCGATGGCCGACGGGGGGATGTACGACCACCTCGGCGGCGGCTTTCACCGGTACACCGTCGACCGGGAGTGGGTCGTCCCCCACTTCGAGAAGATGCTGTACGACAACGCCGAACTCGCGCGGGCCTACCTTGCCGGCTTCCAGGTCACCGGGACCGACCGCTACCGCGACGTGGCGACCGAGACGCTCGGATTCGTCGAACGCGAACTCACCCACCCCGACGGGGGGTTCTACAGTACGCTCTCGGCCGAGAGCGCGCCGCCCGACGACCCCGACGGCGACACCGAGGAGGGCCTGTTCTACGTCTGGACGCCCGCCGGGGTCCACGACGCCGTCACCGCCCGCGTCGAGGACGACGAACTGCCCGACGGTGTCGACGCCGAACGCGCGGCCGAACTGTTCTGCGAGCGCTACGGCGTGACGCCCGGCGGGAACTTCGAGAACGGGACGACGGTGCTGACCCTGGCGGCGTCGGTCGAGGCGGTCGCCGAGTCGGCGGGGCTGTCGACCGGGGCGGTCGCGGCGGCGCTTGACGCGGCCAAGCGAGCGACGGTCGCCGCCCGCGAACAGCGGCCGCGACCGCCCCGCGACGAGAAGGTGCTCGCGGGGTGGAACGGGCTCATGATCTCGGCGTTCGCCGAGGCCGCGGTCGTCGACGACGGCTCCTGGGCCGAGTCGGCCCAGCGGGCGCTGGCGTTCGTTCGCGAGCACCTCTGGAACGCCGAGGCGGGACGGCTCTCCCGGCGGTACAAGGACGTCTCCGGGCCGCGCCCGGAGGCTCGGGAGTCGGGGTCTCCAGGCGGGGACGTCAAAGTCACGGGCTATCTGGAGGACTACGCTTTCCTGGCACGGGGGGCCTTCGACACCTACGGCGCGACCGGCGACGTCGACCACCTGGCCTTTGCCCTCGAACTGGCGAGAGTCGTCGAGGCGGAGTTCTGGGACGCCGAGGAACGGACGCTGTATTTCACGCCACAGAGCGGCGAGTCGCTGGTCGCGCGGCCCCAGGAGCTGACCGACCGGTCGACGCCGTCCAGCGCCGGGGTAGCCGCACAATTGCTGTCGGCACTGGATGCCTTCGTCGACCACGACCGGTTCGGGGCGGTTGCCGAGGGCGTCGTCGAAACCCACGCCCCGAGCATCGAAGCCGACCCCATCCAGCACGCCTCGCTGGTGCTGGCGGCCGACGACCTCGCGACCGGACACAGCGAACTGACACTCGCCGGTGACCGACCCGACGCGTGGCGCGAGAGCCTGGCGACCACCTACGTGCCACGCCGAGTGCTCGCGCCCCGTCCCGCGACCGACGACGAACTCGACGAGTGGCTTGGCGTTCTCGGGGTCGACGGTACTCCTGCTGTCTGGGCGGACAGGAGCGCACGCGACGGGAAACTGACCGTCTACGCCTGTCGGGCGCGGGCCTGTTCGCCGCCGACCCACGACGTCGAGGAGGCGCTTGGCTGGTTCGACGGGTCAGAGTGATAGTGGTTATTGGAGCGATTTACCGGGACGACCGCACGACTGCGTGCGATCGATCCGGAACAGATCTACAGTAATCACTACAAGGCCGCCAGCTCTTCGAGTTCGCGGGAGAGATACACCGCGATGGGGACGGCCTCTTCCTCGACGAACCGCGCCACTTCCTCGCCGTCGTCGGTGCCCCCCGAGTCGCGCTCGACGACGACAGTCGGGATCAGTTCGATGCCGTACTCCTCGACACCGGGGCCGGTCTTCGAGCCGTCCTCTGCCTTCTCGACGGGGTAGTGCTCGACCCGGTCGTCGGGGACGCCGGCGGCCGCGAGAGCAGCGCCGAAGTCGGGCAACTGCGAGCGACAGTCGGTACACCAGTCCCCACCCCAGACCTTGTACCTGACCTCGTCGCTGAGCGTTGCCAGCACGTCGACCGAGTCGGCGTAGGCTTCCTCGGTCCAGACGGGGTTGGGCTCCATCGTCTCCAGTTTCATGCCACCTCGTTGCAGACCGACGGGCTTAGTTTCCCCGGGTGATGGCGACACTCCCTGCCGGTGACCGGGTGGTTTTCACGCCGGACGGCCTACCCTGTGGTAGTGAAATCGAACATTCTCGAGACGATCGGCTCACCGCTGGTCGAGGTCGAGGGCCCCGAAGGTGCGACCGTCGCGGCGAAAGTAGAGTCGTTCAACCCGGGTGGCTCCGCCAAAGACCGGCCGGCGCTGTGGATGGTCGAGGCCGCCGAAGCGGCGGGGACGCTCTCGCCGGGCGACACCATCGTCGAACCGACGAGCGGCAACACGGGGATCGGACTCGCGATGGTCGGAGCGGCCAAGGGGTACGACGTGGTACTGGTGATGTCGTCCTCGAAATCGCCCGAACGGCGGGCGAGCATGCGCGGGTACGGCGCCGAGATCGAGCTGGTCGACGGGGACATCTCGGTCGCGCGCGAGCGCGCGAAGGAACTCGAAGCGCAGGACGGGTTCGTCCAGATGCGCCAGTTCGAGAACCCGGCCAACCCCCAGTCTCACTACGAGACGACCGGCCCGGAGATCGTCGAGGCCGTCGGCGACCGGACGGTCGACGCGCTAGTCGCCGGTATCGGGACCGGCGGGACGATCACGGGCGTCGGGCGCCGACTGCGGGAGGCCTACCCCGACGTAACGATCGTCGGCGTCGAACCGGCGACGAACGCCGTCCTCTCGACGGGCGAGGCCGGCGAGGACGACTTCCAGGGGATGGGCCCGGGGTTCGTCAGCGAGAACCTCGACCGGTCGCTGCTCGACGAGGTTCGAACTGTCGAACTCGAGGAGGCCGAAGACGAGTGTCGCCGCCTCGCACGCGAGGAAGGGATCTTCGTCGGCCAGTCCTCGGGCGCCTCGAACCTCGCGGCCAGACGGGTCGCTCGCGAACTGGTGGGGGACCTGCCGGACCCCCTGGTCGTCACCGTCTACTGGGACAGCGGCGAGCGCTACGTCTCGACCGGGATGTTCGACTGATACTGTCGGACACGAGTACGTGAACACGCTCGTCGGTGTTTCACCATCGAGACGTCTCGGAGACCGCCAGACGAAGTATCGAGTGTCAACTTGCTTGTGTCCGACAGTATGAGGGCGACCAGTGTCCGTCGGTTCCGTATGGACCGCACGGCCCGTGCGGTCGTCCCGGCACGACGACCACTGTGACCACACCGCCGGACCGACGACCGGACAGTAGTATCGACACTGATACTCCGTTTTATTTCAATTCCGGAATCTGAAATCCGTAATTGGAAATGCACGTCAAACTATAACTCGTAAGTGTGCACGTATAGTTCGAGATTTTCAATATAATGGTCGAATAGACAATTATAGCGACGGATACTTACGTGTTCAGTACTGAAAACCGGATGCGCCGCGACGTGAACGCGTGGTCGCGCCAACGCCGCGACGGGCGATGTCCCAGTGCCCCGAACGGTCGACGCCCCGCGTGTGACCCGAGCGGTCAACGTGTCCTTCTGTTTTTCAACACGCCACTGGAGGGGATGTGCCGCCCGTCGAAACACGCCTCGCGCGCCGAGAGTTTGAACTTCCGTTATCTATTCCGGACTTTTTCCAAACGAAGCGCATTCAAAGATGATTATAATGGTCGCACGTACATTTTTTACACAAGATATTTAAATAAGTGTCAGAGACATCCACCTGCAATGAGTAAACCAACGTACAGACTGGTCGAACCGGTCGCGGGCTTCGACGAGGGCGACCTGCTCGACGTCACCGCGCGGTTCGGTGACTGGCACCCATACGACGTCAAGCTCGAACCCCACGCCGAAGACGACGAGTTCCTCGGTGAGGGGTCCGTCGAGCTCACGTTCCACGGCCTGGAGAACGTGAGTCGGGCCCGTCCGGCAGCGGCAATCTGAAACGCGAGGACAGCCCGTTCGAACGAGGCGGTTCGTTTTCGAGTTCGTCGGTGGTGACGAGTCGACGTCGCACAGATGCAGAGCGAGTCGTCCGCGAGGGGGGTCCCGTCATACGGTCGTGCGTATCTAATTTCTGCACTGTCGGTTCGGATCGGCGTTTCGGACCACAGGGACAGCCGTCTGTTACGTGGGCACAAAAGGAATTACGCACGACCGTATCATAGTGATTATTGTAGCGATTTACCGGGACGACCGCACGATTGCGCGCGGTCGATCCGGAACAGACCGACAATAATCACTATCAGTGGTCCTCGGGCGTCGAGAGACCGCTATCGGTGATCTGGAACCGAACCGATTCGCCCGCAGGGCGGGCACGGTGTTTCTCCAGGGTCCCACGCCGGTTGCCGCCGCGGAACCGCTCGACCCGCAGTATCGTGGCCGACCAGTGGTTGAGAGTGTGCCCGCCCAGCGCCCGCGAGCGGTCGCTCTCGGGGTCGGTGAACACCTGGTTGGTGAATGCGACCGCGATATCGTGTTTGCGGGCCAGTCCCAGGAGGTGAGCCAGTTGCCGGCCGACCGCTCGCAGGGCTTCGCCCTCCTCCTGTTCGGTGCGCTGGAGGCGGTAGAACCCGGTCGCGCTGTCCAGCACTATCAACTCGACCGCGTCGACGAACTCCGCGGCGTCCCTGACGGCCTCCTCTTGCTCCTCGAAGGTGTGTGCCTCCGAGATGATGAGTCGGGACGCCACCTCGTCGACTGTGGGGGCCGCCCCGGACCCCCCGTCGGGTACGCCCTGCTGGGTATCGCTGTCTGTGGCGACCGCACTCGCGAGCTGTTCCATGCGCTCGACCGAGAGACCCTCGGTGTCGACGTACAGTGCGGACTCGCCGGTCGCGGCGAGTTCGACCGCCGCCGAGAGCACGATGTTGGTTTTCCCGGCCGCGGGCGGGCCGTAGATCTGCGTGACCGCGCCACGTTCGAACCCGCCACCGAGGAGGTCGTCGACCCCGCGACAGCCGGTCGAGATGCGCTCCGACACGGGCGTCCGTTGGCCGTGACCGGATAAAAACGCTGGCACTGGGGGGCGACTGGCTCCCGGACGACCGGTGTTCATTTCACAGAAGACACGTTCGATGGCGTTCTGTAGTGTCCGCCAAAGATTTTGTCGGCGTTATCTCCCCGACGAGCCACCAGGTGAAGTGAAACTTGACCAGGACGATGTCACCTGGATCTGTCAGAGGGTTGTTGATCACGACCTCGATACCGGGTTGGTCGCTGACCAGTTCGAGATCAGCCGCCGCAGAGTCCAGCAACTCGCCAAAGAGTAACGTCATGGTCCAGTGGTACAGCGAGCGAATCGCCACGCCGACGACGGAGGACGAGGTGTACGGCTACTGGGTGTTCGTCTTCGGTATCCTGATAGGGATATTCGGCATCCTCCTGTACCTGTCGAGTTACCCGCGGCCGGCGTCGTTTCCCGGTGAGGCGGGCATCGCGCTCAGCGCCATCGCGCTCGTGTTGGTGATGATCGGCCCGGTGATCCGGCTGCCGCTCCAGCGGACGGCGTCGCTGGTCTCGTACGCCGGGGCGCTCGTGTCGTTTCTCGCGGTCGTCTGGTTCATGTTCGAATACCCCGGCTGGCGAAACAGCGGGATGGCCACGCCGGTCATCACGCTGTACGCGGTGGGGTTGGTGCTCATCGCGCTTGGCGCCGTCTTCGTCCCGGTCGTTCGCAGCCCACCGGCTGACCTCGACGAGGAGGCGACGGTCGGGGAGTCCCCGGCCGCCATCCCGACCCCCAGCAAGGCGCGGTTCGAACTGTTCGAGGACCGGGCCGGGAAGTGGCGCTGGCGGCTCCGCCGCCGGAACGGCAACGTCATCGCCGACAGCGGACAGGGGTACGCCTCCCGGACCGGCGCTATCGACGGGATCCGGAGTGTCAAACGCAACGCACCGAACGCCGAGGCTACCCTGCCCGACGACCTGGCTGACGGGAGTGAGGACACCGACGGCGAACGCGGCGATGGAGACGCCGACGACAAACACGACGATGAAGCCGGCGAGGGCACGGAAGCCGGCGAGGGCGACAGCGACGCCTGATAGTGATTATTGTAGCGATCTACCGGTATGACCGCACGAACGCGTGCGGTCGATCCGGAACAGACCGACAATAATCACTATGACCGGACACTACTGATACTGTCGGACACAAGTACGTGAACACGCTTGTCGGTGCTTCACCATCGAGACGTCTCGTAGCCCGCCAAACGAAGTATCGAGTGTCGACTTGCTTGTGTCCGACAGTATAAATTCGGTCTGACGGTCCCGATGCCGGTCCCCGGTCTACAGCAAGAACCGCTCGACGTCGTCGCTCATGTTGACGAACGCGTCGGCGGCGTCGACGAGTTCTCCGGCGGTCGACTCCTCGAAGGCACACACTTCCGAGCGGACGCCCTCGTGGCGGAGGTGCGAACAGAGCCGCGAGAAGTCGCCGTCGCCGGTACAGAGGACGACGGTGTCGGCGTGACTGGCCAGCGTCACCGCGTCGAGACTCATGCCGACGTCCCAGTCGGCCTTCTGGGAGCCGTCGCCGAACGTCTTGATCTCCTTGATGCGGGTCTCGAAGCCGATGTCGACTAAGGCGTCGAAAAACGACTCTTCTTCGGGCGAGTCGGCGCGGACGACGTAGGCGATGGCACGAGTGAGCTGGCGGTCCCGGACCACGGCTTCGAGCAACGCCGCGTAGTCGATGTTGCGCGAGTAGAGACTCTGGGCGGTGTGGTAGAGGTTCTGCGCGTCGGCGAGCACCGCGACGCGTTGCCCCGGGTGAACGTTTTCCATACCGCATCTGCCAGGGCCGCTCCGATATGTCTTTGGCTCCGTGGCCGGGTTCGGGCGCCACGACCGGCGCTGCTCGGCATCCACAATCGTTAAGTTCTCCGGCCGACCCGTTACTGGTATGATCCACGCGTCACTCGTCGGCGTCCGCGGCGAGGGGTGGCGCGTCTCGCGGGCCGGCACGGCCGCTGGTTCTCCGAAACGCAAACGGGTCTGAGTGACTCGTGGCGGGCGTGGCACCCCCGTCCCGGGTCGACCTCGACCCTGACGACTGGCCGGTCCAACTCGAATCGCGCTCCCTATCACCCCGACACCACAACACCGACCCATGACAACGTTCGACTTCGAGGGCGTCTACCCCGCGATGTGTACGCCCTTCCACGACGACGGCAGTATCGACTTCGAAACGCTCCGCACCGACGCCCAGCGTCTGGAGGCGGCTGGCGTCGACGGACTCGTCCCCTGTGGCTCGACCGGCGAGTCCGCGACGCTGTCTCACGACGAACACATCGAGGTCGTCGACGCGGTCATCGACGCCGTCGACGACGTCCCCGTCATCGCCGGCACCGGCTCGAACAACACCCGCGAGGCCCTCTCGCTGTCCCACCGGGCCGCCGACGCCGGCGCCGACGCACTATTGCTCATCTCGCCGTACTACAACAAGCCCGAACAGCGGGGCCTCGTCGACCACTACGAACGGGTCGCCGACGCCGTCGACCTCCCGCAGATCGTCTACAACGTCCCTTCGCGGACGGGTCGCAACATCGAGCCAGACACGATCGTCGAACTGGCCGACCACCCCAACGTCCAGGGGTACAAGGCCGCCAGCGGCGACATGGGCCAGATAAGTGAGATCGTCGAGCGCACCCGCGGGACGGACCTGGACGTACTCTCGGGCGACGACGGCATGACGGTGCCGATGCTCTCCGTTGGCGCGAGCGGTGCGATCAGCGTCGCCGCCAACGTCGAACCCGAGCGAACCTGTGCGATGGCCGGCGCCGCACTCGCCGGTGACTTCGAACGGGCGCGGGGGATCCACCACCGACTGGGACCGCTCTTCCGGGCGCTGTTCGTCGAGACCAACCCGATCCCGGTCAATGAAGCCATGTACATCCGTGACTACGGCCCCTGGCACATGCGCTCGCCGCTGACACGCCTCTCCGAAGCACATCGGGACGAACTCGAAGCGGTCCTCGACGAACTGGAAGCCGAAACCTTCGACTACGAGGACGAGTACGCCGAGCTGGAGCGATGACACGGATCGGGGTCAACGGCGCCGCCGGGCGGATGGGACGCACAGTCATAGAGACAGCGGCCGACCGCGAGGACCTGGAGGTCGTCGTCGGCTTCGACGTGGCCGACGTCGACGCGGTCCGGGGCGTGCCGGTCGTCGACGCGAGCGACGTCGGCACCGGCCTCGCCGAGTACGAGCCGTCTGTCGTGGTCGATTTCACGCTCCCCGAGTCGACGGTCGCACTCGCCGACGCCTGCGCCGAGGCCGGCGTCGGGATGGTCGTCGGGACGACTGGCTTCGACGACGAGGGGTTCGACCGACTGGAGAGCGCCAGCGAGGCCGTCCCCGTCCTGAAGGCGACGAACTTCTCGCGGGGGATCCAGGCCCTGTTGCGCACAGTGCGGGAGGCCGTCGGCGCGCTCGACGGCTACGACCTCGAACTGACCGAAACCCACCACAACGACAAGGTCGACGCACCCTCGGGCACTGCAAAGACCATCTTAGAGACCGTCCAGGAACAGCGCGACGTCGAACCCGTCTACGGCCGCGAGGGCCACGCCCCGCGCGAGGACGACGAGATCGGTGTTTTCGCGCGGCGTGCCGGCGACATCCGCGGCGAACACGAACTCGTGCTGGCGGGCAACGACGAAGTGGTGTCGCTGTCACACCGCGCGGAAGACCGGGCGGTGTTCGCCGCCGGGGCCTTGGACGCCGCGGCCTGGCTCGCAGATCGGGACCCCGGCTGGTACGAGTTCGGTGCCGTCGTCGACGATACGTAGCGGGCCGAACCCGGTCCCGGTCGAACCGCCAGCGCTGGTTGTCGCCACAGCCGACCGTGTACTCGTAGACCGCGACATCGGTCCCCGTCGAGATGTCCACGGTCACCGCGACCGATCCGTCGGGGGAGGTCACGTCTTGGACGGCGGAGTCGTCGCCCTCGGTGTGCTGGGCCGCCACCGTCTCGGGGACCGCCTTCGAGTAGGCCGCCGCGGCCAGCAGCCCCGAAACGCCGCCGAGGAACTGTCGTCGACTCACGCCGTCTGACTGCCGGTCTGTGTCTGATACTGTCGGACACACGTACGTGAACACGCTCGTCGGTGTGTCACCATCGAGACGTCTCGGAAACCGCCAAACGAAGTATCGAGTTTATTCCCGGTTCACGGGCGGTGTCCGGCGACGGACGGATGGACCGTGGGCCACGGTGCTCGGGGCGTCGTGGGCACGACGCTCGGCGGTCGGAAAACCAGTGAGGTAATAGCCCTCGCTCTGTACGGGCAGGTATGAGTCTGCAAGCGGAGATCGAGGCCCTCTGGGCACGAAAGCAGGACGGACTGACGGCGGCCGACGCGACCGAGGACCACCTCGCGGTTCTGGACGAGTTCCTCGCGGCGCTGGAATCGGGCGAGGTACGGGCCGCAGAGAAGTCCGGCGGCGAGTGGGAAGCGAACGCCTGGGTCAAACAGGGCATCCTGCTGAACTTCGGCCTGCGCGACACCGTTCCCCGCGAGTACGGCGACGTCACCTACCACGACGTGTTGCCCCTGCGCGAGACGGGCGACCTCCACGAACGCGGGACCCGCAACACGCCCGACGGCACCGTCGTCCGCCGCGGGTCCTACGTCGGGAGCGACGCCATCCTCATGTCGCCCGCCTTCGTCAACATCGGCGCCCACGTCGGCGACGGCACCCTGGTCGACTCCTGTGACACCGTCGGCTCCTGTGCCCAGATCGGTGCGGACGTGAAACTGGGCGCGAACACGCTGATCGGGGGCGTGCTCGAACCGGTCGAGGACGCGCCCGTCGTCGTCGAGGACGGCGTCTCGCTGGGCGCCGGCTGTCGGGTCACGTCGGGCTTCGTCGTCGGCCACGATTCGGTCGTCGGCGAGAACACGCTGTTGACCCCGCGGATCCCCGTCTACGACCTCGTCGAGGAGGACGTCGTCTACGGCCATCTCCCGCCCGAGCGGCGGGCGTTCACCCGGTTCGGCGAGTCCTCGGTGTCCGACCACGACCTGATCGAGGGCGGCGCGTACAAACCCGCCGTCGTCGCCACGAGCGTCGAGGAGGAGACGCTAGAGGCGACCGAACGGGAAGACGCGCTACGGGAGTAACGGGAGCGGGGTGAACATTTTTCTGTGTGCGTGGACGTACACAGAACCATGGGGACGAAAACCATCTCGTTGGCCGACGACGCATACGAGAAACTGAAAGCACGCAAGCGGGAAGGGGAAAGTTTCAGCGACGTCGTCAGGCGGCTCGCAGGGGGCGTCACACTCGCGGAGTACTACGGCGTTCTCGACGAGGAGACGGCCGCCGACCTAGAGCAGGTCATCGAAGACCGGCGCGAGAAGCGTTCGTCGACTCACCGCGAGCGCGTGTCGGACATCGTCGACGAGCTCGACGGATGATCCTCGATACGACGTTTCTCGTCGACCTGCTTCACGGTTCGGAGACCGTTTCCGAACGCGTCACGGATCTGGACACGTCGGGCACGCCCTTCGTCAGTTCGATAACGGTCATGGAACTGTTCGAGGGGGTCCACCTCGCGGATATGGCCGACGCCGAACGCACAGCCGTCACGGACCTCCTGACCGAGACGAACGAACTGCCGTTCGACCGCGAGTGTGCGATGCGTGCTGGAGAGATCAACGCCTCGCTGGTCGAATCCGGGTCCGTGATAGACGAAACCGACGTGATGATCGCCGCGACCGCACTGGTCAACGACTATCCAGTCGTCACTCGCAACGTCGATCACTTCGAACGTGTCGACGGCCTCGAAGTCGTCTCGTATTGAGGTGGCATCAGACCGCGTGCTTTTTTTCCGCCCGGCCTATCGAGGAGTGTGACCGTCGTTCTCTGTGGCGTCGGTGCCGACACGGGCAACGTCAGACCGGTCCCGCGAGTCGACGCCGACGGCCGCTTCGAGTACGTCCCGATCCCCGAGAAGGGAGCGACGGCCGAGACGGCCACCTACGACTCGATACCCCGGCGGTTCGGCGACGGGGTACTCGCGGACCTGCTGGAGGGGGTGCGTCCCAACAGCCACGGCGAGTGGGTCACCGACGCCGCCGCAGTCGGGGCGACGCCGGTCCACCACGACCCGAACCTCGACGCGCTGACCTACGGCGAGCACCGCCCGGGCTACGTGGCCCGCCTGCGCGAACTGGACCCCGGCGACGTCGTCGCATTCTACGCCGGCTTTCCCCGCCCCGAGACTGAGTGCAAACACCGCCACCTCTTTGGCTACTTCACCGTCGCGGAGTCGCCCGTCGTGCTCGACCCGGAACTGGCCCACGAGGACAAGGCCGCGATACTCGACGCGCATCCGGAGAACGCCCACGCCAGACGGTTCGAGGGCCACGGCGAGCTGTACTACCACGACCCGGCGTTCACCGACCGACCGCGCCCGGTCGTCATCGTTCCCGGGCGGGACCCCGGCGGACTGCTCGATCGGGCGATACCGTTGAGCGACCGCCGGCGCGGCCCCAACTACTACATGGACGAGAGGGTGGTGGACGTACTCGCGCCCGCGTCGAGCACGGACAACGGCACCCACCTCGGTGGGTTCAAACCCGCCGTCGAGTGTGACGTCGACCCCGAGGCGTTCGTCGCGTTCGTCGAGGAGGAGTCGTAGGTCGTCGCCCCGCCGGGACTGTTTCGTGGCCACCCACGGCGGTGGTCACGACGACTGGCGGCCGTTCTCGGTGCCCGAGTGAACGGGGGCCACCGGGCGGTCGAGTCGGCCCGCTGGAACCGGCGGTTGGAAAGACTTGTACCGCGTCGTCACCGTAGGTCCGGCAATGAGTGACGCTTCGCCGCCAGTCCGCCGGGTGACCGACTGGGAGTTCGACCGGCTGACGGGGGCCGCCGAGGCCCACGACACGCCGCTGTACGTGCTGGACACCGAGCGCGTCAGGGCGAACTACGAGCGCTTCGCCGGCGCGTTCGCCGACGCCCTGGCGGACCCACACGTCATGTACGCCGCCAAGGCCCACACCGGGCGGAGAGTATTAGAGACGCTGCTGGACGCGGGGGCCGACATCGAGTGTGCGGCCCGCGGGGAACTCCAGCGGGCCATCGCGGCCGGCGCGGACCCGGACACGCTCCAGTACACGGCGGTGAACCCGCCGGCGGCCGACCTGGATTACGCCGCCGACCTGGGCGCCGACCACCCCGGGCTGACGATTACTGCCGGCGCACGCGATACGTTCGACCGCCTGGAGCGACGGGGGTACGACGGCCGCGTCGCGATCCGGGTGAACCCGGGCATCGGCACCGGCCACCACGAGAAGGTCGCGACCGGCAAGGACGCCAAGTTCGGCATCCCCGCAGACGAGGTCGCCGACCTTGCCGCGGAGTTGCAAGAGCGGTTCGACCTCGTGGGGATCCACGCCCACGTCGGCAGCGGCGTGTTGCACGGGGACCTCGACGACCACTGCCGGGCCATCGCGACGGTCGCCAACATCGCCCGGGAGGTCCAGCACGAGAACGGGGCAGACCTGGAGTTCGTCGACTTCGGCGGGGGCTTTGGCGTGCCCTACCACGAGGACGAGGAGCCACTCGACGTGTCGGTCGTCGCCGAGCGAGTGAGCGAGGCCGTCGGGGACCTTGACGCGACGGTGGCCCTGGAACCCGGCCGGTACGTCGTCGCCGACGCCGAGGTGATCCTCGCGCGGGTCAACACCGTCAAGCAAACCCCGGAATCGACGGTCGTCGGCGTCGACGCGTCGCTGGCGACGCTCGTCCGCCCGGCGATGTTCGACTCCTATCACCCGATAGCGAACGTTTCGGCGCCCGACCGCGAGCGCGAACCGGTGTCGGTCGGCGGCCCCTGCTGTACGAGCGCGGACGTGTTCTGTACGGACCGCCCGCTGGCGCGTCCGAAGCGGGGCGACCTGCTGGCCATCGGCAACGCCGGCGCGTACGGCTACGAACTCGCCAGCCAGTTCCACTCCCAGCCCCGCCCCGCGGAAGTCGCGTTCGAGGGCGACTCGACGCGGCTCGTCCGCCGTCGCGAGACGATGGTCGACGTGACCCGCGTCGAGGACGAACTCGACGACACCCACATCGGGGACGAGGGCGGAGACACCCACGTCGAACGACAGCACGCGGACCGATGAGTTTCGACGCGCTCGCCTTCCACGAACGTGCCGTGCAGACGCCGTCCCACGAGTCGGTCGACGAGATGCGCGAGTTGCTCGTCGGGACGCTGGCGGACGCGGGCGCCGAACCCGTCGTCGACGAGGCGGGCACCGTCCTGGCGACCCGGACGGGGGCCGGCCACGAGCGCGGCGACCGGGCGGTCGACGGCGACGACCACGAGGGAGCCCACCTCGTCTTGAACACGCACGCCGACACCGTCCCGCCCCACGTCCCCTTCGCCGAGCGGGAGGACGGCGCGGTCGTCGAGGGACGGGGCGCCTGTGACGCGAAGGGGCCGCTCGCGGCGCTCGTCTCGGCGTTTCTCGGCGCGGACGTGACGGCCGGCCGGTTGACGCTGGCGGTCACGCCCGACGAGGAAGTGAGCCAGACCGGCGCGGCTCACCTCGCCGGCAGACTGACAGCGGACGGGTTCGTCGTCGGCGAACCCACGGATCTCGCCGTCTGTAACGCCGCCCGGGGCCAGTTCGAGGGGACGGTCACGATACAGGGGACGAGCGCCCACGCCGGGACGCCCGCCGAGGGCGACAACGCGATCCGTGCGATGGCGCCCGTCCTGCAGGCGATGGAGACATACGACCAGGAGCGAGGCCCGGACGAACACGAGTCACTGGGTCGGGCGACGCTGACGCCGACCGTCGTCGCGGGCGGCGAGGTTCCCAACCAGGTGCCCGCCGAGTGTCGGGTGACGTTCGACCGGCGGACGATACCGCCCGAGCGAGCAGAGGGGTTCCGCGCGGACCTGGAGACACACCTCTCGCAGTGGGTACCCGACGCGATGGGACTGC
The DNA here is from genome assembly GCA_003021305.1 of Halobacteriales archaeon QH_10_67_22. Taxonomy (GTDB): domain Archaea; phylum Halobacteriota; class Halobacteria; order Halobacteriales; family Haloarculaceae; genus QS-4-69-31. The sequence continues at coordinate 21,567 of PXQN01000076.1, forward strand.
GCGTCGACCTCGAACAGCGCGAGGCGCCGTATCTGGAGGCGTTCGCGACCGACCCCGACGAGCCACTGGTCGGGGCGCTCGCGGCGGCCAGCGGCGGCCCAGTCCGTCCGTTCGGCGCGGCCACGGAGGCGTCACTGTTCGCGCCACACGCGCCGACGGTCGTCTTCGGCCCCGGCGTGCTCGCCGACGACGAGGGGGCCGTCGCCCACAGCGACCGCGAGTACGTCCGCCGGGCCGACGTGGCGACTGCCGCGAGGGCCGTCGAGACGGCAGTGAATACCGTTCTGTAGGGTCGTTACTCGATGTCGTCGACCAGCTCGTCGGCGATACCGGTGTAGGTGGCCGGCGTCAGCGCCTTGAGTTGTTCGCGGACCTCGGCCGGCAGGTCCAGGTCGGCGACCAGGTCGTGGAAGTCGGCGAGGCTCACCTCGCGGCCCCGCGTCGCCCGCTTGACCTGCTCGTAGGCGTCGGTGTACCCCTCGCGACGCAGGACCGTCTGGACGGCCTCGCCGACCACCTCTGGCGTCGCCTCCAGGTCCTCCCGCATGACCTGCTCGTTGGGGACGACCGTCCCGAGGCCGCTGTGGAGTTTCTCGTAGCCGATGAGACAGTGGGCGAGTGCGGCCCCGACGTTGCGCTTGACCGTCGAGTCCGAGAGGTCCCGCTGGAGGCGCGAGATCGTGAGATACTCCCCGAGGAAGGCCAGATCCGAGTTGGCCTTCGAGAGGTTACCCTCGCTGTTCTCGAAGTCTATCGGATTGACCTTGTGTGGCATCGTCGAGGAGCCAGTCTCGCCGTCGGCGGCCTCCTGGCCGAGGTACCGGTCGGAGACGTACAGCCAGGCGTCCCGGTCCAGGTCGAGTAACACGCTGTTGACGCCCCGGAGCGCGTCGAACAGCGCCGCGAGGTCGTCACAGGGGTTGACCTGTGTCGTCAGCGGTTCGTGCTCTAACCCCAGGTCACGGACGAACAGGTGCGCGAACGACCGCCAGTCGACCTCCGGGTAGGCGGCGTGGTGGGCGGCGTAGGTCCCGGAGGCACCGGCGAGTTTCCCCGACAGGCCGTCCGTCGCGCGTTCGACGTTGCCGAGCGTCCGGCCCAGCCGCGACGCGTAGACGGCCATCTCCTTGCCGAAGGTGGTCGGCGTCGCGGGCTGGCCGTGTGTGTGCGCGAGCATCGGCAGCGCACGGTACTCCCGGGCCAGTTCGACCAGGGCGTCCCGGATCTCGCGCAGGCGCGCGACGAGCACCTCCGTGACGGCGGGTTTGACCAGCAGGCGGTAGGCGAGATTGTTGACGTCCTCGCTGGTGAGCCCGAAATGGATCCACTGACTGGCCTCAAGGTCCTCGGGGAGGCGTTCGCGGAGGAAGTACTCGACTGCCTTGACGTCGTGGTTGGTCGCGCTGTACTCGCCGTACCCCTCGGTTTCGATCTGTTTGACCAGCGCGGCGTCCTCGTCGTCGAACGACTCGTAGATCCCCCGGAGGTGGGCACGCTGTGTGGAATCGACCTCGAGTGGCGTCTCGGCCAGGTCGGCAAGCGCGATCAGGTATTCGACTTCGACGCGGGTGCGGGCCCGCACGAGCGCCCCCTCGCTCGCATATGGAACGAGCGGCTCGGTGTAACGAGCGTAGCGCCCGTCCAGTGGCGAGACGGCCTCTAGCGGCGAACGGTCGGTCATACCGGGACCTGGGACGAGTCGTGCAAAGAGGGTGTCGCTTCGCCGCCCGCTCGTCCCGACCGTGGCACGGTCCTGACCCGCGCTATCGATTGCCACGGTGGTTTTGAGTTACAAAATCGGACAACAATGGACCTGCATGGGCTGGCAGGTGACGGTGTATACGGCTCCGATGCTCGGGGCAGCCGTCGTCGCGTTTCTGCTGGCAGCCACCGCGTTCCGGAGCCGGGACCAGCGAACCGCGCTCCCGCTGGTCGCGTTCCTCCTCGGGATCGGGATCTGGTGTGCTACCAGCGGGCTCAGTCGGTACCGTTTGGACTGCTCGGTGAGCGGTCACAGGCGAGCAAACAGCGTCAACTGTCGGGGGAGTCGACACAGTTCCGGTCGAAAAAAACACGGCGGGCCGGGGCGAGTGGATCGGCTGGTCGGAGCGAAAGGGCCCCCAGCCTCGGGGTGTTCCGGGGTGTCCGGACCGCCGCATCGAGCGTGCATCCAGAGGTGGACCGGATGTCAAACCGTCCTGAGTCGACACCGGCTTCTCGGGGAGAGACGGCGATGTCGCTGACAGCTGTGTAGGGGGGAGCTGACGACGGTACCCACACCACCGCGGATGCAAACGAGTGTACGAGTATCGGGTGTAAAAAGTTTTTGAAACTGGATATTCGTGCGACAAGATCCCGTATTCACATGATTATTCGGCTGATTTATGTGCTTCCGTCAGACTACGGAATCGGTCGTACACGGGAGCCAACGCCACGTCGGCAGCTGGACTACCCAGCGTGTCATGAAAACATCTGCGAGTCCTGTTGCAGCTGTCCGTGAACGATCAATACAGGGTACGCATGTACCCCGACGAGTAGAAACCTCTCTGAAATCCATCAGAAATCCGGTGAAACATGCAGAGGATCTATTCACCACAGAAGTAGAATTTTTTCTACACTGAACCAGACTAGATCGGCCATTAGGTGGGTCTGCCTACTGAGTAATGGCGTGCGAACTTCGCTACCCTATTGAGTAATATCTTCGAGCCGGTTCTCTTCTTCCTCGATTAACGCCTCCGGTGACGGGATCTCATCTGCATCTTTGTTTAACGCGTCTAAGACCTCGTCTGCTTGGAATTCTCGGTAGCGCTCCTTCTGAGTGCGCTCCCGAAGAACTCCGTCGTCTTCTAATATAGATATCGCTTGATTCGCCGCCGGATACGACATATCGATCATCTCTGAAGCCCGATTAACTGTGAATACAGGTTCGGTGAATATCTTCTCGAGAAGAGCCTTGACAGACGGCCGAGCATCGATATACTTCTCCTGATACTGCTCACGAAGGTATAGGAGGAGTTTCGCCCGACTAAACGCCTCGTTTGCCTGCTCTTTGATCCCCGTGAGGAAGAACAGTAACCATTCGTTCCATTCCCCTTCCTCACTAACCGCCAAGAGCCGATCCGTATATTCGTCTCGGTTCCGGCGAATGTACGAACTGAGATAGAACAGTGGATGGAGCAAGATATCCGACGCCATCAGTAACAACACAATAAGCAGACGACCGACGCGACCGTTCCCGTCGACAAACGGATGGATCGTTTCGATTTGGTAATGCAGAATCCCAATATCTATCAGATTGGGGTACGCCCCCTCAGACTGCATATATTCCTCAAAGTTCTCCATTCTCGACGCCGCAATTTCGGCTTTCGGTGGAACGAAACGGACTCGAGTTCCAATACCAGTCGATTCATCAATCCACGCGTAACGGTCCGTCCCTTTTCCATCAGTTCTCTATGCAGGTCTTTCAACAACTCATTCGAGAGGTTCCCTCGGAATCGCCCTGTTTTCGACAGCTGTTTCGCCGCCTGCTTCAGTGCAGATGCATAATTCCGCGCCTCGCGGATGTCCTTCGAATCCTCCCCTTCCTTGTACATATCTGAAACTGTGACGCGGGTTCCCTCAACTTGTGAAGATTGTTCGGCCTCCTTGTACACGAAAAGGCCGAAGACGGTCTCAGGATTCTCGATTTCAGTCCAGAAGCCATCGAGCCGACCAAGTGAGTGCATCGCACGGCCATAAGCCTGAATTATGTCATCAGATAGTTCAATTTTCGGCGGCAATTCGTTCGGCTTGTAAAACTTGGAGAACGGGACATCAGAGCTCGAATCGACCGGCCGGTATACCCCTGGAGCAGGCGTATCGACGAGATATCCATCTTTCATTAGCTATCTGTTCCCCCGACCTAAGTAAAAGGTTGTGCTAAATCGTTTCCCTAGAAATTCTAGATCGTGTCTGAGTAAATGGTTTCCTGAGATTGTTCTTCTAAACAGTCCAAATTACACTGAGTAAACTCCTCCCACTGAGTATTTTCTAAACGCTCTAGACTACATTTGAGCAAACGGTTCCCGAAGACAATTTGCTTAGTGTACTAGATTACATCTGAATAAACTAGTCTGAGAATCTCTTTTCTAAATATGTGCTTGTATCCCAATTCCTTGTCGTTCAGGTTTGATGCTGACTATGCGCGTTCCATCTTGCACGGCGGTCAGAAAACATACGATACTTATCAGAAGGTCAAGCGGTCAGTAGGCACGCTCGACTGAGCAGCTGTTTCAGTCTGGACCTTGGCGAAATCAATTCCCTGTGGATGTTTCTATGACACGCTCGGACCACTGGCAGGTCGGGTAGTAGTTTAGCAGCGAGGTACGAAACTCTCGGGCTGTCCGACCACGGGGATGACCGTCGTCTCGCGAGTCGCAACTCCTTTGCTCGGGCGTCCCCGCGACTCGGGTATGAAACTCGCGGGCATGGCGAGCAATCGCGGACGGAACCTCATGAATATCGCCGACCGGGCACCGGGTGGGGCGGAGTTCGGGGTCGTCCTCACGAACGACGCCGACGCACCGGTCGTAGAGAAAGCCCACAAGCGGTCGATCGCGACCGAAGTCGTCGAACGGGGCGCCGACGAATCCCGGCGCGACCACGAACGGAGAGTCCTCAACGCGCTCGAACCCTACGAGTTCGAGCTGGTCTGTCTGGACGGGTACATGCGCTTGCTCTCGGAGACGTTCCTGGACCCGATGCCGACGACGCTGAACGTCCACCCCTCGCTGTTGCCGGCGTTCCCGGGGACCGACGCCTGGGGCGACGCGCTGGCGTACGGCGCCAAGACGGTCGGCTGTACGGTCCACGCGGTCACCAACGCCATCGCCGAGGACGGCTCGATCATCGAGGACGCAGTCGACGCGGGCCCCGTCGTCACGCAGGAACCAGTGCCGGTCTACGAGGGCGACGAGCGCGAGGACCTGCAAGACCGGGTGCTCTACCAAGGGGAGTTCCGGGCGTACCCGCGGGCAGTGAAGTGGTTCGCCGAGGACCGCGTCGACGTCGACTGGGCGGCCGATCGGGTTGCCGTCGAGGGCGACGACGGGGGGCAGTTCCCCGCGCGATGGGTCGGGTCGGCCGACCGGGCGGCGGACCTGCGGTACGGCGAGAACCCCCACCAGGACGCGGCCGTCTACACCGATTACACCTGCGAGGAGGCCAGCGTCGTCGGCGCCGACCAGCACAATCCCGCGGCGGGTGACCTCTCGTACAACAACTACAACGACGCCGACGGGGCCCTGGACCTCATCAAGGAGTTCGACCGCCCGGCCGCGGCGGTGATCAAACACACGAGTCCTGCCGGGTGTGCCACGGCCGGAGACCTGGCGACGGCCTACGAGCGGGCGCTGTCGACAGACCCCAAGAGCGCGTTCGGGGGGATCGTCGCGCTCAACCGCGAGTGTGACGCCGCCACCGCCGAGCAGGTCGTCGACTCGTTCAAGGTGGTCGTCGTCGCGCCCGGCTACACCGACGACGCGCTCGACGTGCTCTGCCGGAAGGAGAGTCTCCAGGTGCTGGACGTCGGTGACCGGCTGGACGCGACCGAGCCACTGACCGAGAAGAAACTCGTCGGCGGTCGCCTGCTCCAGGAACGGGACCGCCAGACACTCACCCGGGCGGACCTGGAGACCGTCACCGAGCGCGAGCCAACCGACGAGGAGGTCGAGTCGCTGCTGTTCGGCTGGCAGACGGTCAAACACGTGATGTCAAACGCCGTTCTGTTCGCGAACGGCACCGAAACGGTTGGGATCGGTCCGGGACAGGTCTCGCGGGTCGACGCGGTGAAAGTCGCCAAGATGAAAGCCAAGGCGGACGCCGAGGGCAAGTCCGCCGAGGGTGGCGTCATGGCTTCGGACGCATTCTTCCCGTTCCCGGACAACATCGAAGTCGCCGCCGACGCGGGCATCGAGGCGGTCATCCAGCCCGGCGGGTCGAAACGCGACGACGAGGTGATCGCGGCCTGTGACGAGCACGACATGGCGATGGTCTTCACCGGCCAGCGGTGCTTTAGACACGACTGAGCGCCAGCGAGGGAGTGCCTGAAACTCGTCGCGGCGTCGAGAGAGCGGGGGACGCCCTCATAGCGGTTTCGAGAGCGTTATTCGTAGTCGCTGATACCGAGCACGACGTCACAGTCGGGACAGGTCCAGACTTTCGGGGAGCTGGCGGCCGGCGCGCGTTCGAGACGCGTCGCCCACTCGGTGAGGTCCGTATCGCATGACGGGCATCGAGCCATGCAATGCGTGGGTAGGAGTGACACACACTTCAAGCTGGGCCGACAGCACGAGTTTCAGTTCGTGAAATCGCTCGAAACGCCTTTTGACGGACGGTCGGTCGATCCGCTGTGTCCCGTGTGCAGTCCGAGCGCGCCCTCTCGCCGGTCGTCGGGGTCGTCCTCCTGGTCGCCATCACGGTCGTGCTCGCAGGGCTGGGTGCGGCCGTCGCGTTCGATTTGACACAGAAGAAAGAACCCGCGCCGGAGGTGGTTCTCGATCTAGAGGAGACGCCGGACCCGGTCGCACACGAGTTCGAGCTGGAGAACGGCGACGTCCTCCGCGGAGAGAAAATCGAGTTCCGCGGAACCGCCGACGAGCGTCCGTTTTCGGGGCGACTCGCCGCGGGCGAGACGGCGACTGTCTACCCCATCGAAGAGAGAGTCCGGGTCGTCTGGTTCGGTGAACACGGGACCAGCTACGTCCTCGCGACGTTCGAACCCGACCCAGCGCTGCCCGACGCCGACGAGGGCTGTAACTGGGTCGAAGCCGAGACCGGCGGAGCGACCAGTTCCGTGACTGTCGATGTCGTCGTCGACTGTGACGTCGAGACGGCGGGCGACGTGGATGTCGTCAACCCGGGCGTCGTCATCGGTGACATCGACAGTTACGACAACACTATCGACATCGACGACGGGACGGTGTACGGCACGGTCGATTCGAACAGCGCCGTCGACCTGGACGGTGCGACTGTCGCCGCCGACGTCACCGCGGGCGGTGACGTAACCATCACCGACGAGAGTACGGTCGACGGGGACGTCACCACCGGTTCGTCCGGAAGCATCGACATTGATGGCGGTTCGGCGGTCGGCGGGTCGCTCTCGGCCGGTGACGACATCGCTCTCGATGGGGTGACTGTCGAGGGAGACATCGAGGGACCGGACGTCGACATCGACAGTTCGACTGTCGAAGGGTCGGTCGTGGGCACGTCGAAGGTACAGCTCGACGGCGTGACCGTCACGGGCGACGTGTACGCCCCGGGCGGGAGTTTCTCGTGTACCGACTCGACCATCGACGGTCAGGACTGCTCGTCGTACACGCTACAGGACCCCGACGACTACTGACCCGGGGGGAGAGTGAGGCTTACTACCCTGGAGCACGACCACCGGATATGAGCGTGATCGCCTGGGTTCGGGACAACCCCCTCGGGACCCTCGTCTGTTTCCTGCTGGTCGCAACGCTGACCGCGGCGTCGTGGTTCGGGGTCGTGGTCTGGTCGGTCGCCGCGCTGGCGACCGGGGGCGCATCGGTACCGTTCCAGCTCCTGTTTTTGCTGTTGCTCGGCGCGGTGGTCGTCGGGAGCGCGCTCACCGTCGCGTCGCTGGTCGGTCTCGTGTACGGACTGCTCTCGCGAGCCTGGGACGCGGCCGCGGCGGCCGGGCGGGAAGTAGCACGCGGAGCCGAGGCCGCCGAACGGCGGAGCCCGCTGGCCCGGGTGGTCGGCCTGTCGGACCTGACCGGGCCGGTCGACCCGCGGTCGCGGGCAGCGAAGGTCGAGGACCGACTCGACCGCGTCAAAGCCCGGTACGTCGAGGGCGAACTCTCGATGGCCGAGTTCGAACGACGGATCCGTGACGTACTCGGCGAGGAGCGGGTCGGCCACGGCGGCGTCTCGACCGGGGCCGACGGCGGCCACGAGCGGGCCCGCGAGTACGAGCGCTGACCGCCGGTCGGTGGGGCGGTGCCGAGACATTCACACCAGAACCCGACCGAGTACCACGCAGTTATTTCCACCCACCCCTTCTACCGGGGCGTATGGGACGAATGCTGATGGGGGTCGACCTCGACGAGTCGCCCGTCGGCGGCCTCATCGAGCGACTCCTCTCCGAGAAGGAACTGGAGAAACTCGCCGACGGGGGCCAGCCCGCCGGCGACGACACGGACGCCTCCGAAGACGGGGCCGACGACATCGGGGACGACGAGTTCGACTGGGTGACCGACGACGTCGACGACACCGAGGAGTGGGTGGCCGACCCGATGGACGACCCGCGGGATCCGGAGTTCGACCTCGGAGCGGACGACGACGGGGGGCGGCTGGGCGGCTACCGACCGCTGTTGCTCAAGGCCGCCGTCGCGCTGGCAGTCCTGGCCGTACTGGCGGTCGTGGCCTATCGGTACGCGGGACGGATCAAGGGAATCGTCCCGGACCGGTTGACCGACCGCGGCGGCGACGACTCCGAGAGTGACGACGCCGGGACCGACGAGGAGTTCGACGACGACGTCTCGCCGGCGCGACGGCGCGCGAAGATGACCGACGACGACGCCGACAGACCCGGCCGGTCCGACCCCGACACCGAGTGGACGACCCGGGATGAACCCGAGACCGAGGGCGAGGACGAAGCGGACGTCGACGCCGACGATGGCGGCGTCCGGTCGATCCGGGAGGACGTCGACCTGGGGGCGCTGGTCGGGCTGGCGACGCTGGCGCTCATCGCGGCGGTGGTCCGCAAGTTCGGTGAAGAGCGCCCGCACGACCCTCTGGTCGACGGGCCCGGTGAGTAACCGACACGTCTACCCGCCCGGCAACGGAACGCCGGGTATGGACGACAGACTCGACGCGCTGACGGCACGCGAGGGGTGGCGTCGCGAGGGCGACGCCGCTAGAGTCCACTACCGCGGCGAGGGCGACCAGTACAGCATCGAATACTACGTACCGAGTGACTGCGTCGTTTACTGGAAAGTCCCGCCCGCGGACGGTCCCGAGACGGCCGTTCCCGTCGGGCGCGAGACGGTCCCGACGCCGCTGCGCGAGCGCATCCGGATGGACCTGGACGCCGCCGGGGTCGACCCGGAAGTCGAGCGCCGACAGCTGTGATACGGCGCGCCCGGTGCACGCATCGACTCTGTCACCGGTGACGGGCGTGTCGTCGGGGAGTCCGACAGGCTAAAGCGCGCCCGTCCGGAACCAAGGGCGCATGGAGTTCCACGAGGCGGCGAACTTCCTGTTCGACCTGCGCCGCTACGCTCCCCGTCCGGGGCTGGCGCCGACGCGGGACCTGCTCGGGCACCTGGGCGACCCCCACGACGAACTGGTCTGCGTGCAGGTCACCGGCTCCAACGGGAAGGGCAGTACGGCGCGGATGGTCGAGCGTGCTCTCCGGGAGGCCGGGCTGTCGGTCGGGCTGTACACCTCGCCCCACCTCGACAGCGTCCGCGAACGGGTCCGCGTGGACGGCCGTCCGGTGTCGAAGGCGGCGGTCACCGACTTCGTCGGGGCGATGTGCGAGTACGCCACCGACCGTGGCGCGGACGGAACGTCGCCGACCTTTTTCGAGACGGTGACCGCGCTGGCGCTGTGGGAGTTCGACCGCCAGGACGTCGACGTCGCCGTCCTGGAGGTGGGGATCGGCGGCAGTCTCGACGCGACGAGCGTCGTCGACCCCGTGGCCAGCGGGGTCACGACAGTCGCCCTGGAACACACCGATCTGCTGGGCGATACGATCCCCGAAATCGCCCGCGACAAGGCCGGCGTCGCCCCCGCCGACCGGCCGCTGGTGACCGCCGCCGAGGGCGAGGCACTCGCTGCCATCGGCGAGGAAGTGTCGGACCTGCTGACGGTCGGCCTGAGCGGATCCGACGGCGGTGGCGGCGCCGATAGAGCGGACGTGACCGTCGACTACGGCGGGCGCGAGGGGCTGGAAAGTCTCGTTACCGTCGAGGGCCCGGACTGGACGGTCGACACGGCGCTGCCGTTGCTGGGTGCCCACCAGGCGCGCAACGCCGGCGTCGCGGCGGCGCTGGTCTCGCAGATATTCGACGCCGGGGTTTCGTCCGGGATCGACGGCGAGGAGGCGTGGCGGGCCGTCGAGCGGGGGATGCGCAACGCCCACTGGCCCGGGCGGTTCGAAGTGATGGGCCGGGAGCCCCTGGTCGTCCTGGACGGCGCGCACAACCCAGGCGGCTGTGAGGCGCTCGTCGAGACGCTGTCGACGTTCGACTACGACGACCTGCACGTCGTCGCGGGCGCGATGACCGACAAGGACCACCGCGGCGTCGCCGCGGTGCTGGCCGAGGCCGACCCGACTCACGTGGTCGCGACCCGCCCCGACCACGTCCGCGCGGAGGACGAGTCCGTCCTGGCACGCGCGATGGAACTGGAGACCGGAGCGACCGTCGAGACGGGGTCCGACGTGGCCGGCGCGCTCGACGACGCGCTGGCGGCCGCGGACGGAGACGACGCCGTCCTCGTCGCTGGCTCGCTTTTTGCCGTCGCCGAGGCCCGCACCAGGTGGGCCCGGACGACCGTCCCGAGGAGCATCGACTCGCCCGCCGAGGCCCGCGAGACGCTCGCGGCGGCAGAGGTCAGTGACGAGGGCGTCGAGGAACTGGCAGGCGAGGCCGTCCACCGTGTGGTCCGGACTCGCCTTCGGCCGGGACAAGCACAGTATCTCAGGGGACAGCTGCTGTCGCTGGGCGGGGCGTGTGCCGTCTCGACGCTGGACGAGCGGGACCGCGAGAACGTCGACGCCGTCTTGCTGGGCACGCGCGCCCAGTTCGAGGGGCTCGTCTCCGACCTGGCCGAGGGCCCGGACGGGCTGGCGCCGGTCGCCGACGAACTCCGCGCCACGCTTTCGATCGACCCCGACGAAGTCGCCGCGGACCGGTCGGTCCGGGCGGACCCTGCCGGCGTGGCGGCCGACCGGGACTACCCCTGGGCCGACGGGACGGCCGTGATGGGAATCTTGAACATCACGCCGGACAGTTTCCACGACGGCGGCGAGTACGACACCGTCGAGGCGGCCCGCGAGCGCGCCGAGCGGATGGTCGCGGCAGGCGTCGACATCCTGGACGTCGGCGGCGAGTCGACCCGGCCGGGTGCCGACCCCGTCCCCGTCGAAGAAGAACGTGACCGGGTCGTGCCGGTCGTCGAAGCCATCGCCGACCTGGACGTGATGGTGTCGGTCGACACGCGCAAGGCGGCGGTCGCCCGTGCGGCGCTCGCGGCCGGCGCGGACCTGCTCAACGACGTTTCCGGGCTCGAAGACCCGGAGATGCGCCTGGTCGCAGCCGACCACGACGTCCCCGTCGTCGTGATGCACAGCAACGAGGTGCCCGTCGACCCCGACGCCGACCCTCACTACGACGATGTCGTCCGCGACGTCATCGATTATCTGACCGAGCGGGTCCTGCTCGCCGAGAAAGCCGGGCTGGACCGCTCGCAGATCCTCGTCGACCCCGGGCTCGGCTTCGGAAAGTCCGCCGCCGAGAGTTTCGAACTGCTGGGCCGACTCGACGAGTTGCGGGCGCTTGGCTGTCCGGTGCTGGTGGGCCACTCCCACAAGTCGATGTTCGAACTCGCGGGCGGGACGGCCGGCGAGGCGCTCGACGAGACCGTCGCCGCGACGGCCATCGCCGCCGACCGCGGGGCGGACGTCGTCCGCGTCCACGACGCCGCCGAGAACGTCGCCGCGGTCCGGGTCGCGGACGCCGCGAACGACCCCGACACGGGCGACTGACGACCGAGGACGACTGTGCAAAACGACGACTATCGAGACGCTTTCGTGTGGAGGGCTTTCTGCGCGGCTGCGAAGCGGGCCGTTACCGCATCCCGTCGAGCGACCGGACGGTGTCGGACATCAGCCACGCTGTGTCGCTGTCGGGTCGCTCGATGCTGAGCGCGAAAAACGAGTCGCGGCCGTCGTCGACGGTGATGTGGTAGGTTTCGCTCGTCAGTGGCGGTTCGCTCGCGCCGGTCGCGTCGGAGGGTGACACACTGGCTCTCACCGACGCCCACGGATAACCGACTCGATCGGACCAAACAGTGTCGGAGAACCAACGCTTTTGTGCACGCGAGTCGAGTCCCGGACGTGAGCGGCATCGTCTTCTTCGCGACGACGGACCTTGACCGGGTCGTCGAGTTCTACCGGGAGACGTTCGACGCCGACATGTGGGTTGACCAGGGCGACTGTGCGATCCTCGTCCACGACGGCTTCAAGTTCGGATTCTGTGAACGGGACGAGACCGACGACTGTGCCACACTCACCTTCTACTACGGCGACCGGGCGGCGGTCGACGACCGCTACGACGTGCTGGCCTCCCGGGCACAGGGGTCACCGGTCGTCAACGACGACTACGACATCTACCAGTTTTTCGCCGAGGACCCCGACGGCCGGACCGTCGAGGTGCAGACGTTCCTCCACCCCCTGCCGGACGAGGAGTGAGCGTGTCGTCGAGGTTCCCGCCCAGCGAGGGCTGAGCGTGCGGTGGGGTTCCCCGCCCAGCGATGGCTGGGGGTGTCGTCAGGTTTTCGACGGCGGGGCGCGTGGAACGGATATGGTCGGGCCGGTCGAACTCGCCTTTCTCGTGGTCACGACGCTGTTCGTCGTCGTCGCGCCGACCCTGCTGTTTCTGGGACTGTGGCGTGGCCTGCAGGCAATGCGAGACGACGAACTCATCGAGCAAGTGCGAGCGACCGGTGTGATTGACGACCTTAGAACAGGCCGTAGTCGTCGACGACGTCCCGGTAGACGTCGAGGTACTGTTCGAGGACGGCGTCGTGGTCGTAGTCGCGCCAGTCCTCGTCGACGGTCATGCGGTCGAACTGCCCGGCGTCGACGATGGCCTCGGCCACGCCCTGGGGATCGGTGACGCGAAAACTGCGCTCGTGTTCCCTGATGAGTTCGTGGGCGCTGGACTCGGCCTGGTACTCGACGATGCCGACACAGCCACAGGCCAACCCCCTGAGAAGCTCCGTCGCGAACGACGCCCGACTGGCGGTCTGGACGAACGCGTGGGCACCCTTGTAGACTGCGACCCGGCGCTCCGTGTCACAGGCCCCGGCGAACGTGATGCGGTCGTCGATACGGAGGTCGGCGGCCTGGCGCTCGTAACTGCCCCGCTGGGGGCCGTCGCCGACGATCGTCGCCGACCAGTCCCTGTCGCGAAGTTCCGCCAGTCCGAGCAGCAGGCTTCCGGCGTTTGCAGTCTCGTCGAGTCGGTGCGAGTACACCACGTCGATCTCGTCGGCGGGTTCGACCGACCGGATGGTGGACCTGTCGATACTTTCCGGGATGACGTGGGTGTCCTCGCCTGCTGCGCCGACTTCGCGGACGGCAGTCCGGACCAGTTCCGAAGGGGTGACCACCGCGTCTGGCAGCGCCGCGGCCCGCTCGAACAGTCGCGCCTCTTCGATCGGTTCGTCGCCGTACCACTCTGCGACCAGGGGAGCACGCGCCAGTCGACGCCCGACGCTCGCGGCCTGGACGGCCGCCGGCGGATCGGGACGGGCGTGGATCACGTCCGGTCGTTCTCTGGCGAGCAACCCCGGCAACCGCGTCGTGAACGACCCGACCTCCGGCGCCTCCGCGACGGCCCGGTAGGCGACGCCGTCGCGTTCGACCCGGTCCTCGAAGGTGTCCCACCACTGGGCACAGAACACCGTCACGTCGTGGCCCCGGCCGGCGAGGTGGCGTGCGACCCGCTCGAACCGGTGTCTGCCGTCGGAGTCGTCGTAGTGGCCCGTCTTCATCGTCACCAGCGCCACGCGCATACGTCGGGAGAGGGTGCCCGTTTTCAAAAACCCCGGCCCCGTCACACGGTCGTGCGTACTTCTTTTGATTCCCACGAAACAGAAGACTATCTCCGTGGTCTGAAACGCCGATCCTCACCGACACTGCCGAAATTGGGTACGCACGACCGTATCAGGGGAAAGTAGGCTCGTCCTACGGTCGGGGGAAGGTTTATGACGCCGAATACGCATCTGAAAGCAAGTGAACCGACGGGCGTTTCTCGGAGCGGTCGGTGCTACCGTGTCGGTCGGGCTGCTCGGGCGGCGGGCGTTCGCGACCGAGGACCCGCTGGTCGTGCGAGTGTGGCCGAGCACGCGCGCAGCAGAACACGAGCCAGTCGGGCGTCTCCGCGGGTACCTCGTGGCGGCGCTCGAACCCGTCGTCGGTCCCGTCGCCGTCCAGCGTGGCGAGGGCTCCGTCGACCTCCCTCGCGAGGGGGGACGCCAGGTGTTGAGCCGGCGCTGGCCGCGACGTGTGCTACTGGGCGCCAGCGGCTTCGGGCAGATAAACCCCGTCGACGGCGTGAACCTGCTCGTGACCGACGGTGACCCGACGGTCCAGCCCGCGGGGTTCGCACGACCGGGCGTCGCGGCGGCGACCGGCGCGAGTGCGGTCGCTCGTATGCCGCCGGTCGATGAAATCGACCCCGTCGTCCCGTACTCGATCCCTGCCGCCGCGACCCAGCTGGCGCTACACGAGTGTGGCCACGCGCTCGGGTTCACCCACGAGCAGGGAAGCGTCACTGAATCGGAGGGGGGGATCGTCTCGAGTCCGATGGTGGGCAGCTACTACTGGGCGAGACCTGCGGTCCGGGACCGACAGCTAAACGGGGCCGAAAACGCCTGTGGCGAGTCGTACCCGGCACCGAACCTGGGTGGCAAGCGACGACTCCGCCTGCGATACGCCGACTGTGTGACGGACCGTCATCAGTGATTCTCGGACACGTGAGCCTCGAACAAAGCGAGCCTCGCCAGTGACGCTTCGATACATCCCCGTCGAACGAGCGGCCGTCCTCAGGGGCTCACGAGCGGGCGCCGGCGCGACGCCCGGGGACACTCATCCGTCCGCTGGCGTTTCGCCGTCGGTCGGCGTCTCGTCCATGCCGTCGGTCGGCGTGTCACCCATCCCGTCGGTCGGGGTCGTCCCCTCGCCGTCGCCGGGCGTCTCCCCCGCGCCGTCGCCGGGTGTCTCGTCCATTCCGTCTGTCGGTGACTCCGCGCCTGGGCCAGGGCCGCCACAGCCGGCGAGCCCGACTACAAGGAGTACGCTCAGTATCGCGATCTTGCGGTACATGCACTCTCGGCCACACACCGTCCCCACTTCGTTATGTGTGGATTTTCGGAGACGTTTGCGACCGTTGTGACCGTTGTGACTGTTCGAATCGCGGGACGTCAGACGGTTTCCGGCGCCGGTGGTGGCGCTCCCCGAAGGGTTTTGCCGTGGCCGACGGTTGGGAGCGTATGTACGACCTAGAACGATACCTCTCGGTCCGGAGCGCGTACGGGGCGTCGTTTTCGCCCGACGGCGATGTCTCAGTGCTCCTCGACGCGACGGGCGTCCCGCAGGTCTGGACGCTCGACGGGCCGGGCGTCTGGCCCGAACAGCGCACCTTCTACGACGAGCGAGTGACCTTCGCCTCGTGGTCACCCGAGCGCCGGGAACTCGTCTTCGGGATGGACGAAGGGGGCAACGAGCGCGCCCAGCTGTACCGTCTCGACCCCGCCGACGGGACGGTCACGGACCTGACCCGGTCGCCCGAGGCCAAACACCGCTGGGGCGGGTGGAGCCACGACGGCGACCGCTTCGCGTTCGCGGCCAACCGCCGCGACGAGTCCGTCTTCGACGTGTACGTCCAGGGTCGCACGGAGACCGGTGCCGAGGCGACGCGGGTCTACGAGGGCGAGGGCTGGCTGTCGGTCGGGGGGTGGTCGCCCGACGATTCGCGACTGGTCGTCTCGCGGGCCCACTGGAGTTTCGACCAGGACCTGTTCGTCCTCGACGTCGAGTCGGGCGAGTTGACCCACGTCACGCCCCACGATGGCGACGTGCGGTTTACCAGCGCGTCCTGGGGGCCCGACGGGGAGGCGCTGTATCTCGTCACCGACTACGACGCCGACACCGAGTACCTGGCGCGACTGGACCTGGCGACGGCGACGCCACTGGGCGCGGACGGCGACGTCGGCGCAGCGCTCGACGTCGTTCGTTGCGGCGGCGACTGGAACATCGACGGCGTCGCACTGGACGACGAGACCGGTCGGCTGGTGTACTCGCGCAACGTCGAGGGGTACACCGAACTCACGGTCGGGGAACTCGACGGGCCGACGACGATAGCGGAGGTCCCGGGGCCGGACCTGCCCGGGGGCGTCGCGGGCGGCGTGAGTTTCGAAGACGGCGCCGACCGGTACGCCCTGTCGGCGTCGGGGCGAACCGACAACACGAACGTCTACGTGGTCGAGTTCGCGACCGGCGAGACCGAACGCTGGACGCGCGCCGCGACGGCCGGCATCCCCCGCGAGACGTTCGTCGCGCCCGACCTGGTCCGGTACCCGACCTTCGACGACCGCGAGGTTCCGGGACTGTTCTCGCTGCCCCGAGAGTGGACGCCCGGGGAGACGCCGGTGGTCGTCGACGTCCACGGCGGCCCCGAGAGCCAGCGCCGGCCGTCGTTCGCGGGGTTGACCCAGTACTTCCTCTCGCGGGGGTACGCCGTCTTCGAACCGAACGTCCGCGGGTCGACCGGGTACGGGAAGGCGTACACCCACCTCGACGACGTGGAAAACCGGATGGACGCGGTGGCCGACCTGGAGGCGGCGGTCGAGTGGCTGACCGCCCACGGGGCGATAGACCCCGACCGGGTGGTCGCGATGGGCGGGTCCTACGGCGGGTTCATGGTGCTGGCGGCGCTGACCGAGTACCCCGACCTCTGGGCGGCGGGCGTCGACGTCGTCGGCATCGCCAACTTCGTCACCTTCCTGGAGAACACGGGTTCGTGGCGCCGACAGCTGCGCGAGGCCGAGTACGGCTCGCTCGAGGCGGACCGCGAGTTCCTGGAATCGATATCGCCGATCAATCACGTTGAGGCCATCGAGGCGCCGCTGTTCGTGCTCCACGGCGCCAACGACCCCCGCGTCCCGGTCGGCGAGGCCGAACAGGTCGCCGAGAAGGCGCGCGAACAGGGCGTCCCCGTCGAGCAACTGATATTCGAGGACGAAGGCCACGGCATCTCGAAACTGGAGAACCGCATCGAGGCCTACACGGCAGTCGTCGACTTCCTCGACGACCACGTCTGATACGGTCGTGCGTAACTAATTTCTGCAGTGTCGGTTCAGATCGGCGTTTCGGACCACGGAGACACGGGCGGTCGAAACCGACAGACTGCGACGCACTCTTTCGAAGCCTGAATCCACCGGGTTCGGTCCGAGCCAGCGGCCCCCGGAGGATGAACGAACGCCCGGATTTATCTGTCAGGCTTCGGAGGTACCGATCTATGCGTGTGGCGGACCTGTCGAAAGACAGGGTCGCTGAGAGGCTGGGGGCTCTGGAGGAAGCGTACTCGTCGTTCCCGGTCAACCAGACGACGCTGTCCGTCTCCGGCGATGCGTACGAGCGTGCGCGCGAGCGATGTACCACGGGACTCGCCGACGTCTACGTCCAGGTGTATGACGACGCCGGGGAGGTGTTACTCGTCGAGTCCGACGACGGCCTGACCGTGCCACACGTCGAACCGGGGACGGACGAACGACTCGAAGCAGGCACGCGACGGGCCATCGCCGAACGGACCGGCGTAGAGTGTCGGTTGACCGACCTCCAGCGGGCGACGATACTCGGGGTTCGTCACGACGGCAACCCGGAGCGTGAACCGCTGTACCGACTCACAACGCTCTTTGCCGCCGAACACACCGCCGGCAGTCCCGGTCCAGGGGTCGCGTGGTACGACGACCCCCCCGAGTCGGTGCTGCCGGACCACTGATACGGTCGTGCGTAATTCTTTTGATTCCCACGAAACAGAAGGCTCTCTCCGTGGTCCGAAACGCCGGTCTTCACCGACACTGCCGAAATTGGGTACGCACGACCGTATGACGGCCGCGCCTGCTGGTGTCACGTTGTTGAGGAGAAACACAACCCTTAGGACCGCTGTTCCCCGAACTGTGGCCACAGTGGCAGTCATCGAGACGACGGGATTGACCAAACGCTACGGGGAGACGGCGGCCGTCCGTGGCCTGGACCTGACCGTCGATGGGGGGCGAATATACGGGTTTCTCGGACCCAACGGTGCCGGCAAGACGACCACGATGCGGCTGTTGACGGGGCTGACCCGTCCGACCAGCGGGTCGGCCACCGTGGCCGGCGTCGACGTCCGGGACCGCGACCAACTGGGCGAGCGGATCGGCTACGCGCCCGACACACCACCCCTCTACGAGAAACTCACCGCCCGCGAACAGCTGGCTGCCGTCGCGGATGTCCGGGGGATCGACCGCGAGCACAAACGCGAGCGGATCCCGGCGCTGCTCGACCGGTTCGACCTCGACGATGCCGACGAGCCCATCGAGACCTACTCCCGGGGGATGAAACAGAAGACGAGCGTCGTCCAGGCCATCGTCCACGAACCGGACGTGGTGTTTCTCGACGAACCGACGAGCGGGCTCGACCCCAACGCCGCCCGGACGATGAAGACGGTGCTGGCGGACCTGCGCGAGGCCGGGACGACCGTCTTTC
Source organism: Halobacteriales archaeon QH_10_67_22 (assembly GCA_003021305.1). Taxonomy (GTDB): domain Archaea; phylum Halobacteriota; class Halobacteria; order Halobacteriales; family Haloarculaceae; genus QS-4-69-31. The sequence continues at coordinate 40,108 of PXQN01000076.1, forward strand.
TCTCGACGCACGTCTTGCCGGTCGTCGACGAACTCGCGGATACGGTCGGACTGCTGTACGACGGCCAGTTGCTCGCCGAGGACGACCCGGAGTCGCTGAAAGACGCGCTCGCCGGCGACTCCCTGGAGGACGCCTTCGTCGAACTGACGACCAACGGCCACGGGGCGACGGCCGCCGTCACCGAGGACACTCCCGGCGACGCTGGCGAGGGGGCGACAGGGGAGGGCGCGGGCGACCCGTCGAACGCCGATGGAACGCCACTGGACTACAGTACAGACCGATGACGGCACGCGGGGGGTCGGTCAGGGAGCGGGTCCGGCCGGCGCTGGTGGCGAGTCGCGTCACCGTTCGACAGCTGTTGCGCAAGCAGTACCAGTCGACGCTGTTGCTGGGGATCATCGTCGGGTTCAACGTCTTCCTGGCGGCGCTGCTGTCGGGGGTCGCCGGCCCCGGCGCCTACGACCTGGGACGGGCGCTGGCCGTCGGTGACGGCCTCGCGGCCACACAGGCGCGCGACGCGACGCTCTCCGGGCTCGTCCTGGTGAGCGTGATGCACACGCTCGGGGCGGCCTCGGACGCCAAGTACAAACACCACCGCGTGGCGTTTCTGACCGCTACCTCGACGGGGGCCGTCGTCACGGCGCTTCTGACCCGGCGTGTCGTCGCGTCGCTCACGCTGTTCGGCCCGGCCCTCGTGGTGGCCGCCGTCGCCTTCGGCGCGGGGACCGGCGTGCCGGTGAACGCCCTCTCGGTCGGCCTGGTGAGCCTCTGGTTTGTGACCGCGACGGCGGTCTGTACGCTTCCGTTCGGGCTGGCGGTCAACTGGCTGCTGGCCGGGTACGACCTTTCAGGCAACGCGCGACTGGGGCTGGGTACGGTCGTCCTGGGTGTCTTCTACCTCGCGCTGTTCGGCCGGCGGGTTATCGCCGATCTGTTGTCCGTGACACCGGTCGCCTGGGCGGGCGATCTGCTGCTCGTGGGCGTGGCGGGGGGCGAGGCCGACCCGTTGCTGGCGGCCGGGTTCGCCCTCGCGAGTCTGGTCGCGGTCGCCGTCACGGGCGCGTCGTGTGTCCGTCTGGCCGAGGCGGCCTGGTTCAGCGAACCCGGCGTCGCCGACACCGACGACGAGTCGGACCGGACGCTCCCGGACTTCGGGACGGGGCGACTGTGCGGCGTCGTCCCATCCGGGCGCACGGCCGCGCTGGTCGCGCTCACCTGGCGGCGGACCCGGCGGACGCCGAAAGTGCTGTTCTACGTCTACCCGTCGGCGTTCGTCGGGTTCGTCATGGTCGAGCGCCTGGTCGTCAACGGCCCGTTCACCCCGGCACTGGTGCCGGTCGTCGTCTGTTTCGCCGGCGGGACCGCGGCCGGGAGCGCGTTCACGCTCAACCCGCTCGGGACCGAGGGCGACGCGCTCCCGACGCTGCTCACGTCGGGCGCGGGGGCCGGGCGGATCGTCCGCGCCAAGGCGGTCGCGGCCGCGATCCCTGGAGGACTGGTCGTGGTCGGACTCGCTCTCGGCCTCGGCGTCGGACTCGCCGTCCCGCCGGCCGTGCTCGTCGCGACAGTCGTCTACGCCGTCGCGCTGGTCGCGCTTGCGGGCGTGCTCTCGCAGGCACTGGGCGTCCACTATCCGCCCGACCACGAGGGGCTGCTCGGCGGGAGCGTCACAGTCCCCGACAAGTCCGCGTCGATGCTGTACACGGTGGGGATGGTGACCGTCGCACTCCCGGGGTTCGCGGGACTGGGACAGTACGCGCTGACCGGCGCCGTCGTGGGCCCGGTGCTGGTCGCGGGCGTCGGGTCGACCGTCGCCGCCGCGGTCGGCGGTGGCGTCCTGTCCTACCGGCACGCGGTCGGACGGCTGGACGCCTACTCGGTCGAGTGACCACCTCACCGGCCGTGAGCGCGCCTAATTCCTGCGAGAGAAAGACGCTAGAGGACGCCGGTGACCCGGGCGGTTTCGCGGGCGGCGGCCTCGCTGACGCCGTCGCCCAGTATGGTGTAGCGGTCCCGGACCTCGTGGGCGGTGGTCAGCGCCTCGATGACGACTTCGGGGTCGATACCCAGGTCGTCGGCGGTCGTCGGCGCGTCGATAGCGGACAGCGCCTCGCGGATGTCCCGGAACTGGCCGTCGGGCCCGGTGTGGAGGTACTCGGTCATGACCGCGCCGACGCCGACCTGGTGGCCGTGGAGGGCAGGTTCGGGGGCGATCCGGTCGAGCTGGTGGGAGAAGAGGTGTTCGGCGCCGCTGGCTGGCCGCGAGGAGCCGTCGATGGACATGGCGACGCCCGATGAGACCAGCGCCTTGACGACGATCCACGCCGACTCCTCCAGCCCCGGCCGGACCGAGCCGGCGTTCTCGACGAGCATCTCTGCGGTCATCTGTGAGAGCGCGCCGGCGTACTCCGAGTAGTCGACGTTTTTCAGCCGGTGAGCGAGTTGCCAGTCCCGCACCGCGGTGAAATTCGAGATGATGTCGGCACAGCCCGCCGACGTGAGTTTCCAGGGGGCGTCGGCCAGCACGTCCGTGTCGGCGACGACCGCCAGCGGCGGTTCGGCGGCGACGCTGTGGCGCGTATCGCCCTCCGGGATCGATGCCCGGCCGGAGACGATACCGTCGTGGCTCGCGGCCGTCGGGACAGAGACGAACCCTCTGTGGACCTCGTGGGCGGCCATCTTCGTCACGTCGATCACCTTGCCGCCGCCGACGCCGACGAGATAGCCAGCGTCGGCCGCCTCGGCCGCCTCGGCGACGTCCTCGACGGCGCCGAACGTCGCCCGCTCGACCACCTCCATCGCCGGGTCGGCGTCGGTCGCCGCGAACAGGTCGTACACTCTGTCGCCCGCCACGTCCCGCGGTGTCGGACTCGTCACGACCAGCGGCCGACCCGCGAGGTGTAACTCCTCGACCGCCGAAACCGTCTCGTCGATGACCTCGTGGCCCACGACCACGTTCCGGGGTAGCCGGATCCACGACGTTTTGTCGAACATATCCCCGATTGGCCACCGAGGTTGAAACGGTTTCCCCCCGACCATCGAAGAGGGCGACGGCCGCAGTCTCGATGCCCCCGGCGGGCGACGTTCAGAACACGTCGACGACGTCGTTGAGGTCCGCCGCGGTGACGTCACCTTCGCGGAACACGCGTGGGCCGTCGGCGATATCGACGATGGTGGTCGCCTGAGTCGCAGAGGGGGGCGGGTCGCCGACGACGATGGCGTCGACCCGGTCGCCGACGTGCTCGCGGGCCAGTTCGAGGTCGATGAGCGTGTCGTCGTCGACGGTTCCCGACCGGTTGGCGGAAGACATCGCCAGCGGCCCGTCGAGGTGGGCCATCAGTTCCCGTAACGCGGGGTTGGCGATACAGCCGATCGAGACCGTGCCGTCGAGTTGCACGCGCTCGTGGGGGACCTGGTCTGTGGCCGCGACGATGAGAAAGAGCGGACCGGGCCAGAACGCGTCGACCAGGCGTTGTGCGACTCCCGCGTCGTCGGGCCGGCCGTACTGCTGCCAGTCGGCCGGGTCCCGGACGAACAGCGTCAGTGGTTTCTCTCGCGAGCGGCCCTTGATCTCGTAGAGGCGCTCTATCGCGTCCTCGTTGGCCGCGTCGACGCCCAGCGCCATGTTCGTATCACTCGGCGAGAGCACCACGCCACCCTCACGGACGCAGTCGGCCACACGCCGGAGGTTCGCAGGCGTCGGTTCGAGTTCCAGCGCCATCTGTCGGTTCGACCGTCGTGTCCCGGGGATAGGCTCCTGGCGTCTTAAATCCGGTCCCGCTTCGCCGGCCACCTCCGGGACCCACACGCTCCGCTCTCCACGACGGACCGGGCAGCACGGTCCAGGGAACGTCTGCCAGTGACACGGCTCAAAAGTGTGTCGGCGCCTGCAGGCGGTGCCCGACGGGACCTGCCCCGCCGACGTCGGTTCGAACGAAGCTCTCAGGACTCCCTTGTGGTTTCTATCGATTTATTCTTCACGCCAGGGTGTCATAGAACAGTTGCCATGCCTACCCGCTGTTCAGTACAGACGGTGGAATTATCAGCTTCTAAAGTCACTTGATAGTACATGAGCGAGGAAAGTGAGATGGCATCGAGCGGAGAAGACATGGGGGTAAGCATGGCGATTGGGATCGCAATCGGAGTCGCTATCGGTTCTGCTACGAATAATCTCGGACTGTGGATCGCACTTGGAGTGGCACTCGGTGCTGCAATCGGAGTTGGACTGAGCAACCGGGAATAGAGATGTATTGTTCCTGACTGAAATCAACCCACCTTGCGAACTGTTCTATGACACCCTATTTCACGCAGGTACGAAAATCGTGAGTGAGCTACCGGTCGGGAGTGCTGTCGGTCCGAGACGGGATACCGGCGGGGCCGCGACGACCCCCCTCGAAACGGATGGGATAGGATGGGTCCGCCGCGAGGCGGGGAACGGAGCGTGTGACCGTGCCGCGCCCCCGGCACCACCGACTGGCGCCCGACGACTCATAAAACGCCGTCAGACTGCAGGCAGACAACCGGCAGACGTCTTGCGATTTCGAGGTGAAACGGGGGTTACGGCTATCCCGACTGCGGCCGCTCCGGAGGGGGACTCTTCCCGCCCATCGCCCTGTTTCTCTGTGGTTTCAGGCCCCGCCCGGGACCGAAGCGGTACTTCCAGACCGTGAAACTTATACCTCAGGGGACTACGATCATTAGATAAGAACGGAACAAGGTAGACGAAACAACTCCTATCCGCGATATACCGCCACGTTCGCCCACACAGCGTGTACGACACGCGACGGATATTTAGATGTCTCTATACTCATAATATCCCCTTATTCGGGTTTAAGACACACGTGGGCCTTGAGGGACAACCTCTTATTGGAGCGGCCAGAACGGCCGTTACATGACCGAGCGACACGCACCTGCAGCCGCGAGCACGTCCGGTCTCGCGGACCCCACCGAGGAGCGGTCGAACTGCGGCGTCGGGGTCGTGATGGACCTCGACGACGAGGGCGGCCACTGGGTGGTGGCGGACGGACTCGAACTGCTGGAGAACCTCGAACACCGTGGAACGACGGGCGCGGAGGAAGCGACCGGCGACGGCGCGGGCGTCATGATACAAACGCCACACGAGCTGTTCGCCGAGGAAGTCGACGCGGACCTCACGCGCGGCGAGTACGCGGTCGGCACACTCTTTTTGCCACAGGACGACGGGGTTCGGGCGGCCCTCAAGGAGACGGTCGAGAGACAGTTCGTGGGCGAAGGGCTGGACGTCGTCGCCTGGCGAACGGTGCCGACGGACAACGAGGACCTGGGACAGACGGCGCTGGACTCCGAGCCGGTCGTCGAACAGGTGTTCGTCGAGTCGACCGACGGCGCGACCGGTGACGACTTCGGTCGCCAGCTGTACGTCGGCCGCCGCGTCCTCGAGAACCACGTCGAGGAGACCGAACCGCCGGGTCACGAGCGGTTCTACGTCGTCTCGCTCGACCGGGATATGGTCGTCTACAAGGGTCTGCTCAAGGGCGAGCAGGTCGCCGACTACTACCCCGACCTGACGGACGAGCGCGTCGAGACGACCTTCACGATGGTCCACGCCCGATTCTCGACGAACACGCTCGGCGCGTGGCACCTCGCACACCCCTACCGGCGGATCATCCACAACGGCGAGTTCAACACCATCCAGGGCAACATCAACTGGATGCGCGCACGCGAGACCGACCTCGCCTCCGAGGCGTTCGGCGAGGACATGGAGAAACTCACCCCGATCATCGACGACCCCGAGCAGTCCGACACCGCAAGCGTCGACAACGCGCTCGAACTGCTGTTGTCGTCTGGTCGGGATCTGCCGCACGCGCTCCGGATGCTCATCCCCGAGGCCTGGCGCGGCGAGGCAAACGACGTGCGTGGGTCGCGCCGTGACTGGTACGACTACCACGCCTCTGTCGTCGAACCCTGGGACGGGCCAGCCTTCGTCGCCGCGACGGACGGCGAACGCGTCGGGGCTGTGCTCGACCGCAACGGGCTGCGGCCCTGCCGGTACGACGTGCTCGAGGACAACACGCTGGTGATGGCCTCCGAGGTCGGGGTGCTGGACACCGACCCGGCCGAGATCGAGGAACGGGGTCGCCTCCAGCCCGGCCAGCTGTTCCTGGCCGACCCCGAGGAGGGACGCGTCATCCCCGACGAGGAGGTGTTCGAGGACCTGACCGACGAGAAGTACGGCGAATGGGTCGACGACCAGCAGGTCGACCTGGCCGACCTGGTCAGCGAACCGGACAACCTCCCCCAGCACGACTTCGAGGCGCTGCGGGCCCACCAGGCGATGTACGGCTACACGTACGACGAGGTCGACCACCTGATCCAGCCCATGGCCGAGAAGGGCAAAGACCCCGTCGGGTCGATGGGCGACGACACGCCGCTGTCGGTGCTCTCGCAGTTCAACCGGCCGCTCTTTACCTACTTCAAACAGCTGTTCGCCCAGGTGACGAACCCGCCGCTGGACTACATCCGCGAGGAACTGGTCACGTCCCTGGAGTCGCGGCTGGGCTCCCAGCACAACCTGCTCGAGGAGTCGCCCGAGCACGCCCGCCAGCTCGTGCTCGACTCGCCGATCCTGACCGACCAGGAAACCGAGGCGATCCACGACCTGGACGAGAACGGCATGTCGTCGGTCGTCGTCGACATCACGTACGACCCCGACGAGACCGACCTCCGCGGGGCCGTCGAGGACGTCCGCGAGGCGGCGTCGGCCGCCACCACCGAACACGACGTCGTCGTTCTCTCGGACCGGGGTGGCGGACCCGACCGGATGGCCATCCCGAGTCTGCTGGCGGTCGGGGGCGTCCACCACCACCTCGTTCGCAACGGGCTGCGCAACCACGTCGGACTCGTCCTCGAGTCGGGCGACCCCCGGACTGTCCACCACATGGCGACGCTGATCGGCTACGGTGCCGGCGCCGTCAACCCGTACCTGGCCTACCAGACCATCGAGGACCTGGTCGCCGGTCCCGACGGGGCCGAACTGTCGACGGCCATCGACGCCTACGTCAACGCCCTGGAGGACGGCCTCCTGAAGACGATGGCGAAGATGGGGATCTCGACGGTCGAGAGCTACCAGGGCGCCCAGATCTTCGAGGCCGTCGGGCTCTCGTCGAACCTCGTCGAGGAGTACTTCGAGGGCACGGCCAACCGGACCGAGGGCATCGAGATCGAGGACATCGAGTCGGACTTGCAGCGGCGTCACGAGGTCGCGTGGGGCGACGAGCCCGACCTCGAACGCCAGGGCGAGTTCGAGAACCGGTCGAACGGGATCCACCACCAGTGGAACCCCTCGACGGTCGGCACGGTCCAGCAGGCCGTCCGCACCGGCGACTACGACCGCTACAAGGAGTTCGCCAGCGAGATCAACGACCAGAACGAGGAGTTACAGACGCTGCGGGGACTCCTGACGTTCGATTCGGACCGCGATCCGGTCCCGGTCGAGGAGGTCGAACCCGTCGAGGAGATCGTCGAGCGCTTCGAGACGGCCGCGATGAGCCTGGGGTCGCTCTCCCCGGAGATGCACGAGAACAACGCCATCGCGATGAACAGGCTGGGCGCCCACGCCAACACCGGTGAGGGCGGCGAACCGCCCGAGCGGTTCGACACCGAGAAAGAGTGCAAGACCAAGCAGGTCGCCTCGGGACGTTTCGGCGTCACCAGCGACTACCTCTCGGCGGCCGAAGAACTGCAGATCAAGATGGCCCAGGGGTCAAAGCCCGGCGAGGGCGGCCACCTCCCCGGGAAGAAAGTCAACGAGATGATCGCCCACGTCCGGTACGCGACGCCGGGCGTCGGGCTCATCTCGCCGCCGCCGCTGCACGACATCTACTCCATCGAGGACCTCAAACAGCTAATCTACGACCTGAAAGCCTCGAACCCGGAGGCGGACATCAACGTCAAGCTCGTCTCCGAGGACGGCATCGGCACCATCGCGGCCGGCGTCGCCAAGGCCAACGCCGACAAGGTCCACATCTCGGGCCACTCGGGCGGGACCGGCGCCTCACCGAAGACGTCGATCAAAAACGCCGGCCTCCCCTGGGAGCTGGGACTGGCCGAAGCCAACCAGATGCTCCGTGCGACGGGCCTGCGCTCGCGCATCACGGTCACGACCGACGGCGGCGTCAAGACCGGCCGTGACGTCGCGGTCGCCGCACTGCTGGGTGCCGAGGGGTACGCTTTCGGCACTGCCTCGCTGGTCACGTCGGGCTGTGTGATGGCCCGGCAGTGTCACGAGAACACCTGTCCGGTCGGCATCGCCACCCAGGACGAGGACCTGCGCGACCGGTTCCCGGGCGAACCCCAGCACGTCATCAACTACATGACCTTCGTCGCCCAGGAACTCCGCGAGATCATGGCCGACCTCGGGTTCAGGAGCGTCGACGAGATGGTCGGCCGTCCCGGGGTGCTGGCCCAGCGGACCGACGTCACCCAGCCAAAGGCCAAGAAACTCGACCTCTCGGGGATCATCGCCGAGCCCGCGGGCGACGACGACCGCTACAAGACCCGCGAGCAGACCCACGACGTCGACGAGTCGATGGACTGGGAGTTGATCGACGCAGCCGAACCCGCCCTGGAGTCGGGCGAGCCCGTCGCCATCAGCCGGGAGATCGACAACGTCGACCGCGCGGTCGGGGCGACGCTGTCGAACGCGCTCTCGACCGAGTACAGCGGCGAGGGACTCCCCGACGACACGATCACCTGCCGGCTAGACGGTACCGCCGGCCAGTCGTTCGGTGCCTTCCTCCAGCAAGGGATCACGATGGATCTGGTCGGCACCGCCAACGACTACGTCGGCAAGGGCCTCTCGGGCGGGAAACTCGTCGTCCGGACGCCCAACAACGCCGCCTACGACGCCGACGAGAACATCGTCATCGGCAACGTCGCCCTGTACGGCGCGACCCAGGGCGAGGCCTACGTCAACGGGCTGGCCGGCGAGCGCTTCGCCGTCCGCAACTCCGGGGTCAAGGGCGTCGTCGAAGGCGTCGGCGACCACGGCTGTGAGTACATGACCGGCGGTGCTATCGTCGTGCTCGGCGAGACCGGCAAGAACTTCGCGGCCGGCATGTCCGGCGGCATCGCCTACGTGTACGACCCCGACGGCGAGTTCGCACAGCGGGCCAACACTGGGATGGTCTCGCTGGAGTTCACCCTGGAGGAGGCCGACCGCGAGATGATAACCCGGCTCGTAGAGAACCACGTCGCCTACACCGACTCCGAACGCGCCCGCGAGTTGCTCGCCGACTGGGACGCCGAACTCGAGAACTTCACGAAGGTGATGCCCGACGCCTACGCCGAAGTGATCGCGGAACGCGCTCGCGACGACGTGCGCAACGAGCTCCCCCCGGCCGCCACGGACGCCGGGTCCGCGGCCACGGCCCCCCAGAGCCAGGCCGACGACTGATAGTGATTATTGTAGCGATTTACCGGTACGTGACTCCCCGACACCCCACCCGTTCTGTTCGAACGTTTATTCTGACACGCTCGCGTAGAACGCTCGTTTCGGATTCAGAGTTCTTGTCCCAGATATTATAATATATTGCCGGTATAACTGTTTATATACGAACACCTATCAGCGAAGAGAATGTAATGCACGTATCTCGATGTCGAGAGAGATACAGCGGACGGACGACACCGGTAGCACTGACGCCGGGACACTCGAAGTCGAGCTGTGGACGCGGCGGCCGGTGTGTGGTCCCCGGACGACGGCCATCGACCGGCTGGGCAGGCTCCGGTCGGCCGGAGCTGTCGAGGACTTCTCGGTCGAGACCTGGCCCGACGAGGTCACGGTGAGAGACGGCGAGGGGAGACACGAGGTGCTCGCCCTGGTCGAGCGGTTCGAATCGTGGGCCGAGACGGCGGGAGTGAGTGTCAGGCCGCCGTTCGAGACCCGGACGGCGTCGCTGCTGGTCGGCGACAGCGAGACGGTGTTGCGGACGCCCATGTTGCTGGCGGCCGCCTACGACGGCGGCGACCTGGCCGGTGTCTACCCCTGCACCGACGGCGACCACACCTGGACGGTGGCGCAGTTCCTGGACGTGGTCGACCCCGAGGCCGACGCCGCCGTCACCCCCGACGGAGTTCCCGGCTCGATACTCGAAGGAGGATAGTGTAACTGTTACAGAATCTAGTAATAACCAGTAACAGTAGGCACTATTTCTGAAATCAATTTTTAAGTGGGATTGGGCAGTCTATGGATGTAGACCGATGAAGCAGGTGTCCGAAGGAATGGATGCGAAACCCGTCGCCTATATGGAGGCGGGTGCGTACGCCACCTTTCCAGGATATTCGTTCATCGGTCT
>PXQN01000077.1:0-14466 GCA_003021305.1 Halobacteriales archaeon QH_10_67_22
TGTCGGACACAAGCAAGTCGACACTCGATGCTTCGTTTGGCGGTCTCCGAGACATCTCGATGGTGAAACACCGACGAGCGTGTTCACGTACTTGTGTCCGACAGTATAAGTGCCCGTCTCCGGCTACCCTGGCTGTGCGACGACGGCACTGTCGAACGAGAGCCCGGACACAGCTGCACTGAGACGCATAGCGACGCCCGTCATAGTGATTATTGTCGGTCTGTTCCGTACATTTTATCGGCAACTGCGGGGTGACGGTCGGGGGCCGGGAGTTCGGCGGGCGGCCTCCGTGTTGGACGGCGCGGGTCGAGAGGGGGTCCGGTTACCAGACACCCCGAGCGCTGAGCGGGTAGAACGGACCGCACGACTCGGACCCACAGTCCCGACGCTGGTCGGTAGTAGTACCGACGTCCTCGCCGGTCGGGGTGCGCCCGCGCCTACGAGCGTACCGGACCGCAGTCTGGACGTCTGCGGCGACGGTCTCCGCAGTCACCGCTTTGAGTGCCGACGCGGCCGCCTCCTCACACTCCTCGCCCGCGGCCAGTTCGAGCATCTCCGCGAACGTTTCTTCGTCGAACGCTTCGATCGCTACCTCGTAGACCGATTCCGGATCGTTCTGGTCGTCCATCGTACACCTGTCAATATTCTAATTGCACGGATAATAAAAAACAGGGGGTCTACCCCGGGTCTCACCTCGGGCCGGGGGCCAACCGACGGACACTTCGGGTCGTCCCCGCGGTGTGGCGTGCCCGGGTCGGGCAGTACCGGTCACCCGGATACGTCGAGGACGCGCAATTCGTCGTCGAGGAGGAGACTGCGCTCGTCGCCCTCGTACGCGACAGTGACGCGGATCCGGACCGGTTCTGTCGACACGAGTGACTGCTCGTGGGCCTCTTCGACTTCCAGCACCTGTCTGACCCCCTCGAAGTCGAGGCTGTACTGTGTCTCGACGCCACGCTCGTAGTAGAAGGCGACGACGGCGGGGTGGTGGGTGACGAACCCGCTGGGCGGACCGATGACGCTGAGTTTGCAGACCGAACACTGGAACAGCGTGGAGATCTCGTTTTCCAGCCCACAGGACGGACAGACGTCGTCCGGCCCGACCTCGTGCTCCTCACAGATTTCGACCTCGGACTCGACCAGTCCCGAACACGACGGGCAGACCCCCTCGATCATGCCCATCGTCTGCTGGAGCATCCCCATGGCGGCTGCAGCGTACATCTGTTCCGGCGTCCGGTCGACGAGTCCGACCGGTTCGAGTTGCCACGTGTACAGCGTGCCGGCGGGGAGGTCGTCCGTTTCCGCGAAGTACCCCTCACACTCCGTACAGCGTTCGAAGAGCCTCCCGTCGCGGTAGGTGACAGCCGTCGGCGCGTCACACCGTGGACAGTCCATCCCGAGTTGCGTCGGCGGGAGACCCGACGTTCCGCGCCCGGCCTCACCGATGACGGCACGGACGATCTTCTCACCGCCCGGTCGGAGTTTGTACCCGTCGTCCGTCGCTCTGACCACCTCGCCCGTGAGCTTCCCGAGGTGGTAGTTGAACTTCCCCGAATCGGGGTTCCCGACCCGTTCCCGGAGTTCCGAGAACGGCACACCGCTGTTCCTGACGAACGGTTCGTACTCGTCCCAGAGGGCCAGCAGGATGGCCAGTCGGGTTTCGTCGGCGAGCAACTCGAAGGTCTCCAGGGTCTTCGGGTCGGCCGCTCCAGCGGCGACTTCGAGTGGTGACCTGTTCGCGTCCGGACCGGCCATATCGGCTCACTAGCCTCCGGACCTAATAAAAGTCGGAGATGCCGACCGTCACGGGCCCCGGACAGAGGCCGCCACACATCCGACACGCTTAAGCCAATGTACGGATTCGTACACTGTACGACGAAACAGTCCATCGGTGGATTACAATGCAGGAATATATCGAACCAGTGACCGAGGGTGAGGATCTGACGCTCGAACAGGCACGCCAGGCGGCGACGGCCGTCTTCGAGGACGCGACGGAGGCCCAGATCGGGGCGCTCCTGGCGTCGTTGCGCGCGAAGGGCGAGACGGAGGCCGAGATCGCCGGCTTCGCCCAGGGGATGCGTGCGGCGGCACGGACCATCGAACCCGACCGGGCGCCGCTGGTCGACACCTGCGGGACCGGGGGCGACGACTTCGACACGATCAACGTCTCGACGACCAGCGCCATCGTCGCCGCGGGGGCGGGCGCCCCCGTAGCCAAACACGGCAACTACTCGGTGTCCTCGTCTTCTGGCAGTTCCGACGTCCTGGAGGAACTCGGCCTGGACATGGACACCGCGCCCGAGGCCGTCGAGTCGACCATCGACGAGGTGGGGATCGGGTACATGCACGCGCCGGCTTTTCACCCGGCGATGAAGGCCGTCATCGGCCCGCGGCGCGAACTCGGGATGCGGACTATCTTCAACGTCCTCGGCCCGCTGACCAACCCCGCCGGCGCCGACGCCCAGGTGATGGGCGTCTACGACCCCGACCTGGTGGGCCTGATCGGCCGGGCGGTCGCCGAGATGCCCGTCGAACACGCCCTCATCGTCCACGGCTCTGGCATAGACGAGATCACCGTCCACGACGAGACCGCGGTCGCCGAGGTCCGGGACGACACGGTCGAGGAGTACACAATCACTCCCGAGGACCTCGGCCTGGAGACCCACCCCATCGAGGCGGTCGCCGGCGGCACGCCCGCGGAGAACGCCGCCGACCTCCGGGGGATCGTCGAGAGCGAGGTCACCGGCGCGAAACGCGATATCGTTCTCGCGAACGCTGGCGCCGCGGTCTACGTCGTCGGCGAGGCCGACTCGCTCGAAGCGGGTGTCGCGGCCGCCGCCGAGGCGATCGACTCCGGGGCAGCAGCCGAGAAACTGGCGGCTCTGCGGGACGCCAGCACCCGCACGGCCGCCGACGGAGGCCGATGAGCGACCCCGACCCACCCGCCGACGCCGGTCCCCGCGTGAAGATCTGCGGGATCACGACGGCCGAGGACCGCGACGCCGCCGTCGCCGCCGGCGCCGACGCCGTCGGCCTGATCGCGGGCGTCACCGTCGAGACGCCCCGGGAGATCGGACTCGACGACGCGCGGGACCTCGCGGGCGGCGTCCCCCCGCTGGTGACCGCGGTACTGGTGACGATGCCCGACGACGCCGGGACTGCCCGCGAGCGCGTCGAACGGGTCCGCCCCGACGCGGTCCAGGTCCACGGGCTCGACCCCGACGCGGTGGGGGAACTCGCCGACGCGCCCGCGAGCGTCGTCGCGGCTGTCGACGCCGAGACGGACGCGGCGACGCTGTCGGCCTACGCCGACGCGGCCGACGCGCTGCTCGTCGATTCGGTCGACGCCGAGGGCGGCGGTGGCACCGGCGAGACCCACGACTGGGAGCGGACCCGCGAGGTCGCCGACCGGCTGGACGTGCCCGTCGTCCTCGCCGGCGGACTGACGCCCGACAACGTCGGCGAGGCCGTCGCGACGGTCGCGCCCTTCGGCGTGGACGTCGCCACCGGCGTCGAACGGACCGGTGGCGTCAAAGACCACGACGCGGTCCGCCGGTTCGTCGCCAACGCACGCCGGGAGGTGACGGCGGCATGAGCGGCCCGGCGGCCGTCGAACTCGAACCCGGCCGCGAGACGTTCGTCGAGCGCGCAGCGGCGGACGAACCGGTCGTGGTGCGGGCGGCGGTCGAACTGGACGTGGAGCTCGAACCGCTGGCGGCCTACGCGGCCCTTTCGGGCCGGACGACCGACCGCGAAGGGGCCGACTACACCTTCCTGCTGGAGAGCGCGGAGAAAGTCGCCTCCAGCGACCCCGACGGCGCGTTCGCCCCGACGCCAGACGACCGCCACGCCCGCTACTCGTTCGTGGGGTACGACCCCACGGCCGTCGTCACGGTCGAGGCCGATGAAACGACCGTCGACGTCCTCGACGACGACTACGAGTCGCTGGTCGCGGCCGGCGAGGGCGACGTGCTCGACACGCTGCGGGGGGCCATGCCCGACGTCGAACGGCGCGGCTTCCCGGAGATGGACCGGGAACACTTCGAGGGTGGACTCGTGGGCTTTCTGGGGTACGACGCGGTGTACGACCTCTGGCTCGACGAGGTCGGGCTGGACCGGCCCGACTCGCGGTTTCCGGACGCACAGTTCGTGCTCACGACCAGCACGCTAGTGTTCGACGAGGTCGAGAACACCGTCACGCTGGTGTTCACGCCGGTGCTCGAACCGGGCGACGACGCCGGCGCCTGCTACGACGCCATCGCGGCCGAAGCCCGCGCGGTTCGCGCGTCGCTGGCGGACGCTGACGACCTCGAACCGGGGGGCTTTCACCGCACCGACGAACGGGCGGGGCCGAAAGCCGAGTACGAGGACGCCGTCGAGCGCGCCAAGGAGCACGTCCTCGCGGGCGACATCTACCAAGGGGTGATCTCGCGGACCCGCGAGCTGTACGGGTCGGTCGACCCGCTGGGCCTCTACGAGTCGCTGCGCGAGACCAACCCCTCGCCGTACATGTACCTGCTCGACTACGACGGACTCTCGGTCGTGGGCGCGAGCCCGGAGACGCTGGTCGCGGTGCGGGGCGACCGGATCCTCTCGAACCCCATCGCCGGGACCTGTTCGCGCGGGACGAGTCCGGTCGAGGACCGCCGGCTGGCCGGCGAGATGCTGGCCGACGGGAAAGAGCGGGCCGAACACACGATGCTGGTCGACCTGGCGCGCAACGACGTCCGCCGGGTCGCCGACCCCGGGTCGGTCCGCGTCGAGGAGTTCATGAACGTCCTCAAGTACAGCCACGTCCAGCACATCGAGTCGACGGTGACGGGCCAGCTGGCCGCCGACGCCGACGCTTTCGACGCGACCCGAGCCTCGTTCCCTGCGGGGACGCTGTCGGGCGCGCCGAAGATCCGCGCCATGGAGATCATCGACGACCTGGAGCCGACGCCGCGGGGTCCCTACGGCGGCGGCCTGGGCTACTTTACGTGGACCGGCGACGCCGAACTCGCCATCGTCATCCGCACCGCCACGGTCGAGTCCCTCGACGGCCGGTACGGCGCGGGGGGCGACCCCGAGGCCGTCGGCGTGGCCGACCTCGCGGACCCACAGCGGGTCACGGTCCAGGCCGGCGCGCCCTGACCGCCATCGAGGAACCCGCGCCGGGGTCGTCGGAGCGAGACTCCGGCGACGATACCGGCGCCGCGGCGTCGACCTCGAATGAGGGGGACGAAGACGCTACGGGCGTCGAGGAGGTGTCCCGATGAGCGCGACCCGGGGCGAGACGACCGACGTCCTCTTCGTCGACAACTTCGACTCTTTTACCTACAATCTGGTCGAGTACGTCTCCGAACACGCCGACACCGAGGTGGTGCGCAACACGGCCAGCCTCGGGGACGTGCGCGGGGCCGACCCGGACGCCATCGTCATCAGTCCGGGGCCGGGCCACCCGAAAAACGACCGCGACATCGGCGTCACCAACGACGTGCTCACCGAGGTCAGCCCCGACGTGCCGACGCTGGGGGTCTGTCTCGGCCTGGAGGCGGCGGTCTACGCCTACGGCGGGTCGGTCGGTCGGGCCCCCGAACCGATCCACGGCAAGGCGTTCCCCATCGACCACGACGGCGAGGGTGCCTTCGCCGGCCTCGACCAGGGGTTCCAGGGCGGCCGGTACCACTCGCTGGTCGCCACCGAGGTCCCCGACTGTTTCGAGGTGACTGCGACCACCGAGGCCGAGACCGACGACGGCACAGTCGAACTCGTGATGGGGATCCGCCACCGCGAGCACCCGATCGAGGCGGTCCAGTTCCACCCCGAGTCCGTCCTGACGGCCGTCGGCCACGACGTCATTGCCAACTTCCTCGACGGGGTCTGAACCGGGTGTGGGGCCGTCCCGGTCCCCGACCAGCGCGTCGCCGACCGCTGTCGGGAGACGGGGATCGACCTCAGCACGACCACCCAGCACGACCTCTCGGGCGCGCTCACCGCCGAGGAACTGACGGCCTGACGGTTGAGAGTCGCCAGCGTCCCGGCGGCCACGGGACCGCACTCCGCGCTCTCGACCCGGCGCCCCCCATCGATGCCGGTCAAGACGCCGGGTGTGTCCGGCAACCGGCCACAACGCGGGGGGTTTTAATGGGTAGAACCGGTATGGTAAGTATCAGCGGAGGAAGCGACGTGGACGACGAGCCAAACGTCGGTGCCAGATACGACATCGTCGCGCAGGCACCCGTCGGTATCACGGTCTGTGACCCGAGCGAGGAGGGGACGCCGGTCGTCTACGCGAACGAGCGGTTCGAGGAGATAACGGGCTACGCCGAGTCCGAGTTGCTTGGCGAGCCCTGGCATAACCTGCAGGATCCGGAGACGCGGGCGGAGGCCAGAGAACGGATAGAACGGGCCAGAGACCGAGCGGAGTCGGTGACGGTCGAACTGCGACTCTACCGCGCGGACGGCGACCCGTTCTGGGACCGGGTCAGGATCGTGCCGCTACGGGACGAGACCGGGGCAGTCGCAGACTTCGTCGCGTTCCACGACGACATCACCGACGAGAAACAGCGCGAGGAGACCATGCAGGCGCTCCACAGCGTCGCCACGCACATCCAGACCGACGAGACGGTCGAGACGGCGTGCGAGCGGACCATCGAGGCGGCGGCGCGGATCCTCGAGTTCGACAAGTGCACCATCATCCTCCAGGAGGGCGAGTGGCTGGTCCCCACCGCGGACTCGACGGATATCCCGTCGGGCGGGACCCGGCGGATGCGCGTCGACCAGGGCCTCGCGGGCGCGACCTTCCAGACGGGCGAATCGATGGTCGTCGACGACATCGACCAGGACGAGACCAGCGACCCGGCCAAGGAGATTTACAAGTCGGCGATCAGCGTCCCGATCGGCGACCACGGCGTCTTCCAGGCCGTCAAGACCGAGACCCACGCCTTCGACGAGGCGGACGTCGAGCACACGGAACTGCTCGTGAGCCACACCGCCTCGGCGATAGAGCGGATCGAGCGCGAGCAGGAACTCCAGCGCCAGAACGAGCGCCTGGAGTCGTTCGTCAGCGTCGTCAGCCACGACCTCCGGAACCCGCTGAACATCGTCATGGGGACGCTAGACCTCGCTGAGAAGAGCGGCGAGGCCGAATACTTCGAGCAGAGCAAGCGGGCGCTCGACCGCATGGAGCAGTTGATCGACGACCTCCTGACGCTGGCCCGGCAGGGCGAGGAGGTCGAGGACACCGAAGTCGTCGACGTGGCGGCGGTCGTCAACGAGTGCTGGGAGACCGTCGCGACCGCCGACGCGACGCTCGTCGTCGAGACGGACCTCGTCGTGCGGTGTCACCGCGGGCGGTTCAGACAGCTCTTCGAGAACCTCTTCCGGAACGCGGTCGAACACGGCAGCGACGCGGTCACGGTTACGGTCGGGAACCTCCCCGACCGGCCCGGCTTCTTCGTCGCCGACGACGGCCCCGGGATCCCCCCCGAGGACCGGGACGAAGTCCTCGAGAGCGGTTTCACGACCTCGGAAGACGGCACCGGGTTCGGGCTCTCGATCGTCTCCCAGATCGTCGGGGCCCACGACTGGGAGATAGCCGTCACCGAGAGCGAGGACGGCGGCGCGCGCTTCGAGATAACGGGTCTGGACCTGTCCTGATTAGAGCAGTCCGAACCCGAGCAGTCCGAGGATGTACAATGTCCCGACGACGATGATGCCGATGACGACCAGCCGCCAGGCCATCGACAGGAGGAACCGACCGACGAAGATGACGACCGCCAGGACGACCAACACGCCGAGGAGTCCCGCTGGCGACAGCAACGGTCCGAGATGGGACGCGAGTGCGACGGATGGTATGGACATGGGAGATACGTGTCCGTCAGTCGGTATAAGTTTGGGGCTCCACGCCGGACTCTTTCCCCGCTCGAACCAGTAGCTCAGACATAATGAACGCGACGTCTGCTCCCGAAATATCTGCCACAGCAGACCTCTATGGGCACCGTCAGCCGCCGAAAACATCACTTCACGTATGCAAAAATCGGACGATAACCACGTGAAAGCGACAGTCCGCGCGGTTCGTCGAGAGTCGCCGAATGTATCTCGAACTAGTATTTATTCCGGATTTAAACGTTCGGGAGAGACCTATCGGTACGCTGAGCCCGGATCCACACCGAACCCCCTGACGTTTCCGCTGCAAACACCGTCGCTATCGTGTGGATCTGCAGTCGAAACGACCACTTTCACTCCGGTCTACCTACGTTTAATAGACTCCCACCGTTCCGTAGCAAACGGACGACTACACCCGGTAGCCTCCCCTTCAGCGGCGCAATTAGTAAGGGATCGGATACGTGCATCGAAAGACAGTTTCCCGCAAACCAAAGGGTTATTTGGGATCAAATCGAACAAGATTTCCGTTACAAATGATAGGAACGAGGACACACGAGCGACGACGTAGCCCCCGTCACACACGGGGTGGTGTCGATGAGTAGCGACCTGTCTGCCGGCGACCTCCGGTTACCGATAAAGCGCACGACAGGGGACACCCTGGAGGACCGCCTGACCGGCAACGCGTACCACAACATCCTGCCGGCGCGGTACCTCTGCAAGGACGCGGACGGCGACCTCGTCGAACAGCAGGAGGACCTGTTCGAGCGCGTCGCCGAGAACATCGCCCTGGCCGAGGCGGTGTTCGAGGCCGAGAAACGCGACGTCCAGATCACGGTCACGCCCGCCCAGCTCAAGCCCGACCACCCGCGCCGGGACGACCTCGCGGCCGAGGTGTTCGGGACCGGCACGACCACTGACGACGACGTCGAGACGACGCTCACCCAGTACAACGTCAACAAGTTCGCCTACGAGACGGTCGTTCCGGAACTGCCCGAGGCGGTCCGGAGCCACGTCGAGGACACCGCCGCGGAGTTCCAGGAGTTGATGGAGACCCTCTCGTTTATGCCCAACTCCCCCACCCTGATGAACGCGGGGGACGAACTCCAGCAGCTGTCGGCGTGTTTCGTCGACTCGCCCGAGGACGACATCGACGACATCCACCAGACCGCGAAGGAGGCCGCCCAGGTGTTCCAGTGTCTGACCGCCGACACCCACGTTTCGGTCGACGGGAAAGGTGTCGTCCCTATCACCGAAGTCGAACCTGGCGACGAGATCCGCCAGCGCGACGGGGACGGCCATCGGGTCGAAACGGTCGAGGAGACACACGCATACTACGACGCGCCGGTCCAGAGGGTCAAGACCGAGGCGGGGATCGAACTCACGGGCACTCCGAACCACGAACTACTCGTCGGCGGTGAGTGGACGCGCATCGACGAGATAGAGCCGGGCGAGACTCTTTCGGTCCGACTCGGGTGGCTCCCGGACACCGACGAGCAGCCAGAACTCGAAACGGTCGCCGCGGGCGGTCGCTCCGGCGGCAGTGTGAGCATCGACCGCGACGAGTTCGACGACCTGTACGAGGCCGGGCACACCGATAGCGAAATCGCTGCCGAACTGGGC
This sequence comes from Halobacteriales archaeon QH_10_67_22, assembly GCA_003021305.1. Lineage (GTDB taxonomy): Archaea > Halobacteriota > Halobacteria > Halobacteriales > Haloarculaceae > QS-4-69-31. Next base: position 9,490 of record PXQN01000077.1, read on the forward strand.
GTCGCGAGTGCGACCGTCGGACAGCATCGAGCCACCCGGTCGCTCGAACCCAACGGCGATCCGGTCGAGACTGTCACACAACCGACGACGCTGACGGCCGACCTGGCCGAACTGCTCGGCATGTGGGTCGGTGACGGTTCGAAACACGAGGACGGGATCCGGCTGCACCTGCGCCGCGAGGAGACACTCGAACACGCCGACCGCCTCTGTCGTCGCCTCTTCGACGAGGGTCTCGACTGGCGGTTCGACGGCGGCTGTTACGAGGCGGTGGTACACAGTCACGAAATCAAGCGGTTCTGGCTCGCGAACTTCGGCGACGCCAAGCCCGACGCTCCGTCGGCATCGGTGCCCGAGGCTGTCTGGGAGGGCGGCCACGATGTCGTCGCGTCGTTCCTCCGCGGGGTTTTTTCGACCGACGGGAGTCTCCAGAAAGACACCTATCCGCGCCTCCGGAGCGCGTCGGCGGACCTCGTCGACGGCGTCCAGCAGCTCCTGCTCGGTCTCGGTATTCCCGCTGCACAGTGGGAGACCGACTCCGAAGACCGCGATTACTACAACGTCGGCCCGACGAGCGAACTCGGGCTCACAGTTTTCGCCGACCGGGTCGGATCCGTTGACGCACGCGGTGACGACATGGGTGACGCCCTCGAAGCGACGGACTGTCGCGACACGACGGTCGGCACAGTCCACGACGACTCCACGTGGGAGGTGCCCGTCTCTGCCGTCGAAGACGCTGGAACAGACACTGTCTACGACATCACTGTCGCCGACGACCCGGAGTATCTCGCGGATTCAGTCGTCTCGCACAACAGCGGTGGCGGCATGGGCTATGCGTTCTGGCGCCTGCGTCCCTACGGCGACCCCGTCGGGTCGACCGGCGGCATCGCCAGCGGCCCCATCACGTTCATGCGGACCTACGACCAGATGTGCGAGACCATCGCCCAGGGCGGCGCCCGCCGGGGCGCCCAGATGGGCGTGATGCGGGTTTCCCATCCGGACGTCATCCAGTTCATCCACGCCAAGAACAAGGACGTCTCGCTGGCTCACACCCTGCGACTGAACGACCCCGACGACTACACCCACACGACGTTCGCCGAGGCCCTGGAGGAGGCCCGCGAACTCATCGACGACGACGGCAAAGTACCGAAACACCTGCGCAACGCCGTCGAGGGCCACCTCTCGAATTTCAACATCTCCGTCGGCATCACCGACGACTTCATGGACGCGGTCAAAAACGACGAGGAGTACACGTTCACGAACCCGCGCACGGGTGAGCCCCACGTCGCCACCGAACAGACGAGAGAACTGTACGAGATGTTCGACCTGGGCGACCACGTCGAGGTGGGCGAGACGCTGTCGGTGCCTGCGAACGAGCTCTGGGACCGGATCGTCCAGGGCGCCCACGAGAACGGCGAACCCGGCGTCATCTACCTCGAACGGGTCAACAAGGAACACTCGTTCGACGTCAAGGAGCATCCCGACCACCAGATTCTGGCGACCAATCCGTGTGTCACCGGCGATACGCTCGTCAGCACCGAAAACGGGCTCGTGCCGGCCGAAGAACTGTACGAACAGGGCGTCGCTCGGGACATCGTCGTCGACGGGCGTCTGAGCGACGACCGTGTGAAGGAGGCCAGCAGCGTCTACAAGACCGGCGAGAAAGACGTGTACGAGTTGACGACTGAGGAGGGGTATGAACTCCGACTCACTGCCGACCACCGCGTCATGACCGATGACGGCTGGGTCGAAGCCCAGCACCTCGACGCCGGTGACACCGTCCACATCCAGAACCGGAAAGGCGAATTCGGCCAGCACGGTTCGGCTGCGGAGGGCCGCGTCCTCGGGTGGACTGTCGGTGACGGCCATCTCAAGCACGGCGAGGAACGCGCGGTGCTGAACTTCTACGACGAGGACGCCAAAATATCCGAACAACTTGCCACAGACGTGAACGAGGTCGTCCGCGAGCCGGTCGGGAACGCGGACTACGACATCGGCGTCAACGACATCACCCGAGACGACGATTACCGTGGCGCGCAAGCGGTCGAACAGCGTATCCGCTCCGCGAGGCTGTACGAGTACGCCGAGAAAGTGGGTCTCGTCGAGGAGAAACTGCAAGTCCCCGACGCCGTCATGCGCGGCAGCGAGGGGATGGCCCGTGGCTTCCTGCAAGCCCTGTTCAGCGCCGACGGCAGCGTGCAGGGGAGCAGTCGAAACGGGCGGAGTATCCGTCTCTCGAGTTCCGATCTCGACCTCCTCAAACAGACACAGCGACTCCTACTCAACTTCGGGATCGCAAGTCGGATTTATGAGGAACGTCGCCCCGCACAACGGAGAAAACTTCCCGATGGGAATGGTGGTACGAAAGAATACGAGACGAAAGCACAGCACGACTTGGCAATCACGAAAGACAACCAGATCCGGTTCGCCGAAGAGATCGGCTTTCTCCGCGAAGACAAAGCTGCTGAGTTAGCGGAGAATCTGGAGTCATACACCTATACGCCGGAAAGCGAGTCCTTCACGACAACAGTTGCGAGTGTCGTCCCTGACGGCCACGAGGAAGTGTACGACCTGACTGAGCCGGAAACCCACTCATTCGTCGCTAACGGACTTGTAACGCATAATTGCGGGGAACAGCCCCTCGAAGAGTACGAGGCCTGTAACCTCGGCCACATCAACCTCTCGACGCTCGCGGACACGGACGCCCCCGACTGGCGCGTCTGGCAGGCCGAGCACGGCGGCCTTCCTCGAGGAGGCCATCGACTGGGAGTCGTTCGACCGCCGCATCGAGATGGGGACGCGGTTCCTCGAAAACGTCGTCACGATGTCGGACTTCCCGGTCGAGGAGATAGAGGCGACCGTCCGGGAGATGCGCAAGATCGGTCTCGGGATCATGGGCCTGGCCCAGCTGGACATCCAGCTGGGCATGAAGTACGGCTCGGACGCCTCGAACGAGGTGGCCCGCCAGCTGATGTGCCACATCAACCACGGCTCGAAGTGGGCCAGTCACGAGCTCGCACAGGACCGGGGCACGTTCGGCGAGTGGGACAACTCCAAGTACGCAGACCCCACCGAGTACCGCGAGTGGTTCGAGAAACAGACGGGTCTGGACGCCGACGAGTGGGCCGAGGGCTTCCCCATCCGCAACCACAACACGACGACAATCGCGCCGACCGGGTGCGTCGAGGAGAGTTCACTCGTTTCGACAGACGAGGGGTTGCGCCCGATCGGAGACCTCGACGACACCGGCGCGGAGTTCGAGCAGTGGGGCGAGATCGAGGCCAGCGTTACCACGGACGGCGGGACCAAGACGGCGACTGCAGTCTACGACAACGGGTTCGCCGACGTCCGGCAGATCGAAACCGAGGGTGGATTCAGCGTCGCGGCGACGCCGAACCACCGCTTCCGGACGATCACCGCCGACGGCGAGTACGCCTGGAAAGAAGCCGATGCGTTCGAACCCGGCGACCGGATCGTCTTGCAGCGCGGGACGTTCGACGGCGAGTCCCGCGTCACGCTGGATACGAGCGAGCGGGCGAACTACTACCACAACACGGACGAGGACTTGAGACTCCCCGACCGGATGGGGCCGGACCTCGCCGAATTCCTCGGGTACTTCATGGGCGACGGCTACGTCCACGACGAGGTCGGCGTCAAACTCGTCGTCGAGTCCGGCGCGGCGAAACTCGACGAGTCCCTGCGAGACCTCGGTGAATCGGTGTTCGGTGTCACGCCGACTACCGAAGACCGCGACACTCGCCGCGTGCTCACGTTCGGTGGCCGTCACCTCTCGCGGTACTTCGCCGACAACGGCTGGAAGAAAGACGCCGGCAACGAGGGTGAGGGCGCCGCAAGCGCGTTCGTCCCGGAGGCGATACTCCGTGGCGACAGGGCGGTGGCGGAGGCGTTCCTGCGTGGACTGTTCGAGGCTGACGGGACTGCCGCACGGAAGGTCGAACTCTCGACCGTTTCGTCGACGCTCGCCGAGCAGGTCCAGACACTCCTCCTCTCGCTGAACTGCGTGTTCGTCCGCGACGTTCTGGAGATGGACGAGCGAGACGACCACTACGGCGACCGACCCCGTCACACGCTCCGCGGAGCGAACAAACGCGAAGACCAGCGGTTCCTCGACGAAGTCGGGTTCATCACGAAATCGACCGACTTCGACGTGACCGCACAGTCGCACAGAAACGATACCTATCCGCCGGCGGTCGTCGAGGCGCTCCGTAGCCTCGACGGGTACGAAACCGTGTCCGAGTCGCTGCGAAAGCGCGTCAATCAGTCGCCGGTCAACGGGTCCGTCTCCCGAAAGCTCGTGCGGGACGTCGAGGCGGAAACCGGCGAAACCGTTCGACTGGACGGTCGCCGACTGACTGACTTCTACGCGGCCCCGGTCGCGTCCGTGACCGAAGGGACGGCGTACACGAAAGACATCAGCGTCCCGTCGAACAACACCTACGTCGCAAACGGGTTCGTGACTCACAACACCACCTCGATGGTCGGCAACACGACCGGCGGCTGTGAGCCCATCTACAACGTCGCCTACTACAAGAACGTCTCCGACGACGTCCAGGGCGACGAGATGCTCGTCGACGGCGTCGACGGCCTCACCACCGTCCCGGACGCCGTAGGCGAACTGTTCGTCACGACGGGTGACCTCTCGGCGAAAGAACACGCTGGCGTCCAGGTCGCCTGCCAGCAGGGCGTCGACTCGGCCATCTCGAAGACTGTCAACGCGCCAAACGACTCCACCGTGGCCGACGCCAAGGAGGTCTTCGAGTACATCTACGAGGGCGGCGGGAAAGGCGTCACCTACTACCGCGACGGCACCCGCTCGAAGCAGGTGCTGACCACGCGGGCAGACAACACGGAGTTCGCCGACATGGACGCCGCCGAGGTCGTCGCACAGATAGAGGACATCTTCGGCGGCGTGGACGAGTTCCTCGAAGAAGAGGCCGTCCGGGCGGCACTGGACGAGCA
>PXQN01000077.1:14504-40409 GCA_003021305.1 Halobacteriales archaeon QH_10_67_22
GGCGTCACCCAGCGCATCGAGACCGGCTACGGGAAGCTGTACGTCACCATCAACGAGGACCCCTCGACCGGCGAGCCGTTCGAACTGTTCGCCAACACGGGCCACTCGGGTGGCTTCACGAACTCCTTTACCGACGCGCTGGCCAAGACCATCTCCGTGGCGCTGCGCTCGGGCGTCGACCCCTACGAGATCGTCGACAAACTCCAGGGGATCCGCTCGCCGAAGGTCGCCTGGGACAAGGGCGAACAGATCAACTCGATCCCCGACGCCTTCGGGACGGCGCTGCGGCGCTACCTCGACGACGAGATCGACAAGGCCTACCCCCAGCAACAGACCCTGGAGGAGACCGCCGAGGACGCCGACCGCGACCCCAACCGCGAGCCCGTCGAGCACGAGACCGACGGCGGGTCCGGTGCGACCGCCGACGCGACGAGCGCGGCCCCGGGGCCGGCCGACGCCGGCACGACTGACGCCCAGCAGTCGATCATCGACTCGGGCGAGAGCCCCGAGTGTCCCGACTGTGGCGCGATGTCGGTGTACTACTCGGAAGGGTGCAAGACCTGCGAGTCCTGTGGCTGGTCCGAGTGCTGAGCCGACGTGACTGACGCCGGCGCCGACTCCGAGACCGGCGCCGACGCCGACGCCGGTTCTGCTGTCCGTTCCGTCGACAGTACTGGCGACGGCACCGGTCCGGACCCGGCGCCGTTCGTTCGCGGCGTCCGCTGGCTGCGGACCGTCCCCGTAACCCTGGCGCTGTGTCTCCTGCTCGGGTGGGTGTACGTCCTCGAACTCGCAGTGGTCGTGACCGCCGGCCGGCCGACGGCCACCTGGTGGTTCGTCGCGACGACGAACCCGTCGCCGGGGTGGGTGCTGGGGCCGCTTTCCCACACGCCGGCCGACCCGACCCACCTGCTTGGCAACCTCTCGTTGCTGGTCGTGTTCGGCGGCATGACCGAACGCCGGCTGGGACCGCGAGCGACCGTCGCGACCCTGGCAGTGGCGGGACTGGGCGGGACGGCCGGCCAGCTGGTGTCGTACTGGCTGGCCCCGTCCGGGACCGGCGCGACGCTCGGTGCCAGCGCGATGGCGCTGGCGGCCACCGCGTTCGCGACGACCGCCAGCCTCCGCACCCGCGTCACGACGGGCCGGTGGGCCGGCGAGGTGACGTGGGTGTGGACGGCGCTGGGCGTCGCACTCGTCGGTCGCCGACTCGCGCTGGACCTGGCCGTCAGCGTGCCCGGTGTCGGGCGGTTCGGTCACCTCTGGGGGATCATCTTCGGCGTGGGGCTGGCGCTCGCGTCCCCCTCTCGGCGCGACCCGGAATCCCGATAGACCGCCCACAGTCGCCCCGGTCAGGCGGGTTCGACGCCGTGGGCGCGGGCTCTCTCGCGTATCTCCTCGGCGCGCGACCGGACGCGGCCGACGTAGCGCTCGACGCGGGGCGGTTTACAGCCGAAAAAGGAGGCCACCCAGTGGCGGTCGATCCCCGGCATCGTCAGGAAGTACGCCGCGAGCGTGTCCCGGCCGGCGCCGATGACCACGGGCGGGACGCCACGCTCGCCGGTGCCGGCCTCCGCGAACCCGTTGACGTCGAAGTAGACGTCGGCGTACAGTTCCGCGCGCTCGGGGTCCTCGAAGGTCCGTCCCCGGTGTTCGGGCGCCTCGAAGCGGTAGGCGACCCCGTCGTCGCGCACCTCGACGATGCGCACGTCGAGGACGTACTCAGCGTGGAGCGACTCCGACCGGCCGTCGTGGGGTTCGTCTGCCGTGGCCATCTAGAGGTCCTCGGGTTCGAAGACGTAGACGCAGTCGTTGGGGTACGACCGGTTGCTCTCGGCGAACCCGTCTTCGAGACAGAGGACGCGCCCGTCGTCCATCACGTAGACGTTGTCGACGTTCCGGAGCGCGTCGTCGGCGGTCTCGGCCGGCTGGTCGAACGCAGGCCCGACGATGACCGGTTCGAGCGTCGTGACGTTGTAGTCGTGTGTGAGCTCGCCGCGATAGACGACGCTGAACTCGATCGAGGCGCCGACCTCCTTGGCTGCGGCCCGGGTCTCCAGGAAGGGGACCCGCCGCAGGTCCTCGTCGACGCCGCGTGGGCCGCGCTGTTCGTACTGGTCTGCCCACTCGACGACCTCCGCGTCGGTGATGTAGTCCTGGTTGCCGTTTTCGACGACCTCGCGGTCGGCTTCTTCCAGCACTGCCGGCGTCACGGCGTCGCCCTCGGTCCAGCCGTCGACGTGGCTCGCCAGGTAGTCCACCTGGGTCACGTCGTCGTAGTCGGCGATCCACGACTCGATTTCGTCGTTGGCGGCGTACCCCAGTTCCAGCCACTCGATTTCGAGGTCGACCTCCGAGGGCGGTCGATTGGAGGCGGCGTCGCTGTTGGTCACTTTCGGCGCGTACAGCGTCCCTGCGACGTCCATCGGGTCGTCGTACTCCGGGATCGGCCGTTCGGCGACGAACTTGTAGATACCCTTGCTGTCGCCGTCCGAACAGCCGTAGACGGTCTGCCTGTCGTTCTGGAAGTCCGGCGCCTCCCAGGCCGTCCGTCCCATCACGTAGTACTTGACGGGCTGGGGCGGGTCGGCCGTCGGCTCGCGGATGTCCATGTGATAGCCGTGCCGGTAGGGGTTCGGGTACTCGTCGCCGATGGGCGTGAGGGTGTTCGTCGCGCCGCCGGGCGACTGGTCGGGCGCGTCGGAACCCAGGTAGTACGCGAGCAGTTCGACGCCGTCCAGCGCCCAGTACCCCTGGACGTACCACGACTCGTCGCCGTAGTACTCGTTGATGGCGCCCTGGATCTCGGTCGGGTTCGGCCGGTTCCAGAACTCGTGGCCGCCGCGCAGTCCCTTCCCCGTGCCCGCCTCGACGACGTCACCGACCGTGGCGGTCAGCGACACACGCGTGTGGGCGTAGTTCTCCTCGGAGGAGACCATCGTCCCCCAGGGCGTCTTGTCGCCGTAGCAGTTGACCCGCGTCCCGCCCAGTTCCCGCATCGGCTCGGTGTTGGCGAGGTTGATCGCGTTCTCCAGGTCGGCCTCCCACTCGCCGTCGCTCGTCTGGCTGAGCGGAATCCGCGTGACGTTGCCGGGGCTGTTCTCCCAGTTGGTGAACAGGTAGCCCTCGGTTTCCTGGGCGTTCGTGCCGACGAACTCGTTGGCGTCGGGGTTCGACGCCGCGTTGCCGTACTGGGTGCTCGCGAAGTTCCCGGTCTCTGCGATGTCACCCGCCTCGCTCCCGTCGCTGATGACGATGTTCGTCCCGTCGGGGGTCTGTGTGACCCCGAACAGTTCGGTCGGCTCGCCGTCCTCGTAGTTGACCGGGTCTTCCTCGCGGGCGAGCAGTTCGTACTCGCCCTCGCCGGCCAGCACCTGGCGCTGTTCGTCCTCGGTTGCGGGTGCCGACAGTTCCGAGAAGTCGTCGTTGCTCCCCTCGAGGTCGAACTGGAAGCCGCTGACGTAGCCGACGCCCGCCCTGTCGAACGGCGCGGGGTTGTCCCGGCTCGGGTGCTGGAGACTGTACAGGAAGGATCCGTCCTCGAAGACGTACGGCCCCGTCGCCTCGGCGCCGAAGGCAGTCGAGGAGAACCGCTTGAGGTCCCCGCGCACCGTCGGTGCCGGCGTCTCAGTGTTCTCGCCGCTCGCTGTGCCCACCACACTGGCGCCCAGTGCAGCCGCGACTGACGCCTTCATCAGGTTTCGGCGTGAAACATCACGCATGTCCGTTGGAGAGGAGTGGTCGGTAAAGGATTCTTATATTACAGGAAAATACGTGAAAGTAACTGTCATGGTTCTCCGTTCGGATATGACGACTATATAGTTCGCGGACAGCCGGGGGAGAGAGCGGGTCGGGGGTCACTGCATCGTGACGTAGGTCAGGAAAAGCAGCGCCACGAACTGCAGGGCCCGGAGCACGAGGACGGCCTGCTGGGCGCTCGCGTCGCCGGCGTACAGCATCTGCATGCTGAAGAAGTAGTAGACAGCGAGCAGGTTCTCGGCGAGCATGACGACTGCGAACGCGAGCAGTCCGAGCGTCAGGTTCGACCCGAAGGTCCGGTAGTTGCGCAGCCAGACGACACACAGCGACGCCAGTAGCAGGACGTTCAGTCCCGCGAGAGTCGTCGCGACGGTCAGCCAGGGTCCCATTGCCATACGTGTTCACTCCAGTTCGTCGGTTATCTCCTCGAAGACCGCTCGATGGTGGTCGAACCGGTCGGTGAGGAAGTACATCGCGCCGTAGTCGTCGCCCCCGCGCTCGACGACGTCGTGTTCGAGCAACACGTCGAGGTGGTGACGGACGGTGTTGTAGTCGACGTCGAGTTCCTCTGCGAGTTTGTTCGCGTTGCGGGGACGCTCGTCGACGAGTCTGATGATGCGTGCCCGGTTCTCGCCACCGCGCGTGCCGGCCAGCAGGTACCAGAGTGCCTTCTCCATCGAGCGTCGTCGTCCCAGGGTGTCGCGGCCATTTCCTTATGCGTATCGACTATAGGTCGCTCGGGTCGATAGTCTGTTCGACCCACCCGGCCGGGCCGTTCGGGAACGCCCCCCGCTCCTCTTCGGGCTGGAGGGTGCCGTCGGCCTCGTAGGCCCGTGCGACCACGTCGTGTGCTCCGTCGGGCGGGTCGTACACGTACCGCCAGCTGCGCCAGGCGTCTTCGGCGTACTCCGTGTTACCGCCGCCGACCTCCGCGGCCGGGCCCCACGCCCCGGGTAGCCGCTCTGTCAGCTCGGCGGTCTCCCAGGTCTCGCCGCCGTCGAGAGAGACCTCGACCTCGCTGATGCCCCGCGTCCCCGCGTAGGCGTGGCCGCCGACGACGACCTGGCCGTCCTCGCGTCGCTGTTGCCCGTGGATCTTCGCGACGGTCTCGACCGGTCCGGTGCCGTGCCAGCCGCGTTTCTCCCAGTACCCCTCCGCTTCCGCTTCGAGGAACTCGACCTCGGTGAGCCACTTCACGTTGATCTCGCCCCAGTGGCCGGGGATCAGCGCCCGGACCGGCGCGCCGTGCCCCCGCGGCAGGTGTCGACCGTTCATCCCGAACGCCAGCAGGCCGTCCTCCAGGGCGTCGAGCGGGAACTGCTCGTAGAAGTCGTCGCCGTCCGAGCGCAACATGACACAGCCACAGTCGCCGGTCGGCGCGGCCTCCTCGACGATGGTCGAGAGCGGAACGCCGGTCCAGATGGCAGTGTCGGTCTTGTGGCCGTTGAGCGACTCGCCGACACACCGCAGCGTCATGAACCGGTGTTCGTGGTCCATCTCCCGGATGTCGTCGTAGGTGAGTTCGAACTCCGCCTCGACGGCGCCGGTCACCGACAGCGTCCACTCGTCGGTGTCGAAGTTCGGGTTGACCGAACTGATGTCGACCTGGTAGAACCCCTCGCTTATCGCCGGGTCCATCCCGTCGATGTCGTAGGAGCGCTCCTCGGCGGTCGCGACCTGGTCTTCGACCTCGAAGGCCAGTTCGCTGTCGCCGGAGCCGCCGTTACCGGCGTTGGTCGCGCTTCCACCGCTCGCGTCCGTGGTCTGGGTTCGCCCGACGGCCGTCCCGACGGTCGCCGCGGCCGCGGCCACGCCCAGCGCCGACACGACCCGCCGACGGCCGTTGCCGTCCTCGGTCGTCACGCCGACGGCCTCGGAGGACCCGGCGAGTTCGGCGGCGGCGACGACCACTGCCGCCCCGGCCGCTGCGCCCAGCGCGGGCACCGGACGGACCGTCGCCGCAGCAGTCAGCGCCCAGACGCCGGCGGCCGTCCCGAGTGTCGGCACGACCGGGACGTCGACGCGCCGGCCGATCGCGACCGCCAGGCCGGTGACGAGCGCGAACGCCGCCGCGACCAGAAGCGTCGCGAACACGAGGTTGAGTTTCTGTCCGAGGTCGCCCAGTACTGTGATGGCGAACGTGATCACCGCTCGGTCTTCTCTCCCTATAGGCGTTCTTCGAAAACCCCCCGAACTCTCTCTAGAATTGGGCTGTATTTCCACCGGAACGCTCAAGCGGTCGGTGTCCCTGTCCTCGCCCATGAACGACGCCGGCGGGCGACCCTGTCCGCTGTGTGACCGGCCGATGACCCACCGCCACTGCAAGTACGTCTGCCCCGAACACGGCGTCGTCTACGACTGCTCGGACACGTTCTACTGAACTCGGCCCGTCTGACCGTTCGATACCGGGCCACGGACGGGGTTCCATCGCGTTCGACACTCTCCCTTTCTAGTCTATAGAACTGTATTAGGTCTCCAGTGGCACATACCCGGAAAACTTATACAGACAGTAAAGAATGTCCTGTATATGTCAACGGAGAATAAATCGGTCGAGACGGGGCCGCCTTCGACGGCCGACCCCTCGCTTACGTTCCGGTCGTCGGGCGACCGGTGGTGTCGGCACTGTTCGGAGGTCGCGCTGGTGTTCGATACGGAGACGGGGCGGTCGCGGTGTCGGGCGTGTGGGGAACTCGATTAAACGGATCAGGAAGCGCCGAGGGGGCGGTCCCCGCGGACGCGTCGATAGACGGGACGCGCGAGCAACAGTGCGGACAGCGCGCTCGCAGCGGCGAACAGCGAGAGACTGTGGCCTAGGCCGTGGACCGACAGCGTGTGCATCGACGCGCCTGCGATCACTTCGGCGATTATCCACGGGGACTCGCCGACGAGGGTCCCCAGCAGGTACTTGCCGAACGAGAGTTCCGAGAGCCCGGCCGCCGACGAGACGACGTCGGCGGGCAGGGGAGCCAGTCGTGCGGAGACGATCCCCCGAAGTTCACCCGCCGTCTCCACGAACCGGTCGCCCGACCGGCTCGCGACGCCGACGATGCCGCTGTCGGTCCGGGCGTACCGTGCCAGGGCGAAGACGATCGAGTTCGACAGGAGCGTCCCCGCGATAGCGACCGGAACGCCGAACTCGACGCCGAGGACGAACCCCACGGTGACCGAGAGCACGCTGATCGGCCACATCAGGAACGGACGGGCGACGTACAGCACTGCGATAACTCCGACGAACAACACCGGGTGTTCCGACAGGTGGGCCAGTGACTCGAGGATAGTCTCGGGCGAGAACACGAGCGCCGCCCCGCCCAGGGCCGCCCCGAGCGCGGCCAGACTCGCGACCTGTCGACGCGTGGCCCGCGAGACGCTCATCGCCTCTGTCTGTGACGCCGCCCCTGACAAGTCTTGTGGTCCGACCCGTGGATTTAATCCGGCGGCGGGCACAGGCACCCTCGTGGACGACAAGGTAGCGGTCGGGGTCGCGTTGCTCGACGTCCTCGAACACGAACGGCTGTCGCTGGCCGAGGCCGTCGACCGGATCGAGACGGTCACGACCGACCCGGCGGTGACCCGCGAGATCCTGGAGACCGCCGAACGCCGGGGGGTCATCCGGCGCGAGGGCGATACCGTCTTTCCGGCGACGGGCAACTACGTCAGTTTCGAGGCCGACGTCGTCTCCAGGGACGGCGAGTTCTCCTGTCGACGCTGTGGCGCCGGGCTCTCGACGGGGTATTTCATCCGCTTCGACGCCGCCGAACACGGCCCCTTTGGCTCCTCGTGTATCAGGAAAGTCACCGGTCGCGAGTGACATCGTCCGAGGACGGACCGGGACTCCTCACTCTGCCTGGATCTCGTCGGCGAGCTGTTTGATCGCGCGGTGCTGGCGCTTGAGGAGCTCGTTCTGTCGGTCGACGGCCTCGGTAAGCTCCTCCAGTCTGTCGGCGACCGTCGCCAGGTCCTCCCGACTGGCCGGTTCGACTCCCTCGACCCCGACTGCGGTCTCACTGGCCGACGCTCCCGCAGGTGCGTCCTCGCGGCCGTCCGACCCGGTGTCGTCCACGCCAGCCCCGGCCGTCTCGGGGGCCACTGGTCCGGAGTCTTCGTCTCCCTCGTCGCTTTCGGTTTCGGCGGCGTCCGTTCCCGCGTTGGCGGCACCGGCCCCCGCGTCGGCGGTCCCGGCGTCGTCCTCGGAGGTGGTTGCGTCGTCGTCGGAACCGGCCGTGATCTCCCTGAGTGTGCCTTCGGTGTACTCGTCGACCTCGCTGTCGTCGTCGGTCACGAGCGGGTCGATACCGGAGCCGAAATCGAGGGCGCCGTCTTCGTCGTCGGCGTCGGGTTCGTCCCGGCCGACGAGCTGGTTCAGTTCCTCGACGGTCGCCACGTCGTAGTAGGCACACAGGGCCTGCTCGATAGTCTGTCTGACGACCGGTGCCCGGTCGTTGGGGACTTTCACGCGCTGGGGGCGGCCCTCGATGGAGACGACGACGCTGGTCGCGACGCTCGCCCGTTCGAACTCCAGACCCGTGACGTCGTCGTAGGCGTACACCTCGTGGTCGTCGTTCCAGACCTGTTCGCCGATGAGTTTGACGAGCCGCGACTCGGCGACGATGAGCGTCAGTTCGCTGAACCGGTAGACGCTGACGAGTTCCTCCCCGTCGTCGATGACCGACGCGACGCGGAGCACGCCCTCCATGACCGCTTCGAGCACGTCCTCGTCGCGGTCCGACGGGACGGTGAACGACCGCGTCCCGCCGATGTACTCGAAGACGAACTTCGTCTTGCGCCGGCCCTCGGAGACGGCGATCCGTTCGACGTCGTGGGGGAACTCCTCGACCTGCTCGTCGCTCAACAGTCCGTCGCCCTTGTAAACGAGCGACCGCGTGGGCGTGAGACAGACCGCGTCCTCGTCGCCGAGGGAGACGCCGGCCGTGACCTCTTCGTCACCGAGTGTCCGCTGGACGAGGTCCGGGATATCCATGGACGACGTGTTTCGCTGCGTCAGCATAAAACCGGGGGTAACCCCCCACCGGACGCGGTCGACTGGCCAACGGAACAGCCCGAAAGCGGGGGCCTCGGGAACGGATGGCGGCCGAGATGAGAAGGTTAAAGGCCGCGTCCACAGTAGCCCTGCCTGCGCCCGGGTGGCTTAGCTGGTCATAGCGCCGCACTCATAGGGTTCCTGTGCGCGCCACCGGCATGCGCCCCGAGGCCCGTCAGCCTCGAACCTGGGTCATGCGGAGGTCGAGGGTTCGAAGCCCTCCCCGGGCACTTGTGATTCTCGTTCCATTTCTCATCGTCGTGTTCATCTCGGCTGTTCTCGGCGCGGCCTTCGCATTTGTCGGTGCCGAATTGACCGACCGGCCGGCGCCCTGACCCGCAAGGAGGACCGCGTCATACGGTCGTGCAAAAGAATTACGCACGACCGTATCATAGTGATTATTGTAGCGATTTACCGGTACGACCGCACGATTGCGTGTCGCGCAGACGGTCGACCTCTTCGTCGAGCTGTTCGTACTCCTCGCTGCCTTCGAGTTCGATCGGGTCTTTCTGGGCCTCGAGAGCGGCCTTCTTCGAGGAGAGCGCGAAGAAGTCCTGGACCGTCTCATCGTAGTCCTCGCGGGTGCACATCCGGTCGACGGCGTCGCGTAACTGGTCGAGCATCACCGGTTTGGTCAGGTAATCGTCGAAGGGCATGTCGACGATGTCGAAGTCCGGGTCGACCGCTGTCACCATCACGACTCGACAGTCCAACCCGCGTTCGCGGAGCTCGTCGAGCACCTCGTCACCGGTCATTCCCGGCATCTGTCGGTCGAGGAAGACGACGTCCACCGCCTCGTCGGCCCCTTCGAGTGCCTCCTCGGGTCCGTAGGCGGTCCGGACGGCGTACTCCTCGGAGAGCCATGTCGAGTAGAGGTCGGCGATATCCCGTTCGTCGTCGACCACGAGAACTGTCGTCTCGTCCGAAGTATCCTTCTCCAATGTCATCGTCTTTCCCGTAACAGTCCCGGCACCTGTTGGAACGTATCTGGAAGGTGGGAGCATAAATCCACCCGACTGGTTATCACGTTTGAAAACTGGAATGTTTCTGTAGCGTCACGGCGGTGGGCATTTGTGGGCGAGCGTCCACGTACCGGGTATGGAGTCCGACGACGAGGGGCCGGGTGTGGTTCGGTCGCTGGCGGTGACGGCCGAGGACCTGGTAGCGGCCGTCGAAGCGCGCCACCAGCGAGGGGCGCCAGTGGTGTTGCGGGCTACACCACCGTTTAGCGGCCGGATGCGCGCCCGATTGCACGTCCCGTCAGACGACGGCCCCGAGGAAGGGATGGTCCACGTCGACCCGAGGGCGTTGCTGGACGCGGAGGCCCCGCCATACCCGCGGCCGGGCGACACCGAGGACGCCCTCCGGTCGCACCCGACGGTGACCTACAGCGTCGAGCACCACCACGAGCGCCACGAACGCGCGGTCGCAGGGTGGCGCCGGGCGGTCCGCGACCACTTCGTCGACGAGACTGTCATCGAGACGCCGGCCGGCGAACGCACCGTCGACGTCGCCGTGCTGGGACAGTAGTTACTCGTTTAGACACTGAATTGAAACGTCTCCAGCGGTCTCACGCCTTCGTGAAAGGTCTCCGTCTCCGCTCGGGACGCGTAAAACGTGGTGAAATAACGTCAATTCACTCACGGTTATAAGATATAGGGGGAGCATATAGGGAGTACGAGGTGTCCCCACATGGCTACTCCCCCGACTGACCTCTCGTCCGTGGTCCGTCAGTCGCGCTCGGTGATAGACACCGGCCTCCTCGAGCCGGTTGCCGGCGTCGCGTTCTGGACGGCAGTCGCCCTCCCGTTCCTGCACGTTCCGCTTCTGTTGTTGACAGGCCTGTCCACGCCGAACACGATGACGGCGTTTCTCGTCTTGCTCGCGCTGAACGTCGTCGCGCTCCTGGTCGGCCACTCCTACTCGCGGGAGTGATGTCGACTTGCTCGTGTCCGACAGTATTATCCGGACGACCGTAACCCCGTGCGCTCGACCCGGAACAGACCGATAACATCACTATGAGGCGCGGTCACTAACCGCCCAACGCGGCCCGCAGGCGGGGGAGTTCCTCGCGGATCGCGCGCCGCTTTATCAGGACGAACCCGACGAAGATGAGACAGAAGCCCACGACGGTCGGGACACCGACGACTTCACCGAGAAAGAGGAACCCGGTGACGGCCGCAAACAGCGGCGCGACGTATGAGACGAGGTTTATTTCGATGGGCCCCAGTCGTTCGAGCAGGTCGAAGTAGACGAGAAAACCCAGTGCGCTGGCCCCAAGCGAGAGGTACGCGAGCGCGGCCAGTCCCCGGGACGACCAGGTCACGGCGGCGAACGACTCGCCCAGTGCGACGCTCACGCCGTGCATGACGGCGGCACCGCCGAGCATGGACCACGCTTCCATCGTTTCGATCTCGAGGCCCGCGTCGAGCCAGGTCGTCAGCACGCTGCCCAGCGCGAACGACAGCGCCGCGGCGAACACCAGCAGGTTCCCGACGACGTCCTGGGTCAACAGGGCCGACGGGTCGGGGTTCGCGACCGCGACGACGCCGACCAGTCCCAGGAGCGCACCCGCGATCCCCGCCGCCGACAGTCGCTCGTCGGGGAGTATCACCCGCGCGAACATCGTCGTCATGACCGGCGAGAGGCTCACCACCACGGCGGCCGCGGCGCTGGTCGTCGACTGCTCGCCCACGAACAGGAACGCGTGGTAGGCCGCGATCAACAGGACCGCGCCGACCCCGACGGCCGCCCACTGCCGGCGGTCGGCCGGTATCCACCTGTCGGCCCGGAGGACCGCGTACACCAGCATGACCACGCCGGCGACGTCGTACCGGAGTGCCGCGAACAACACGGGTGGAAACTCCGAGAGGCCGGCCTTGATAGCCATGAACGCCGACCCCCAGACCGCGGCCAGCGCCAGAAACAGCCCGAGGTTCCGGTAGCGGGACACACCCACGACTCGGACGGAACTGGCCTGAACGTTTCGCCTTCGGTGCGTCTCGGGCACACGCGTCACGGCGGACTTGCGCCTTCCGGTATCGTCGCTCCGTGCTCGAAAAAAGCGGGTGTCCTCATAGTGATTATTGTCGGTCTGTTCCGGATCGACCGCACGCGTTCGTGCGGTCGTACCGGTAAATCGCTACAATAATCACTATCACCAGTCCGAAGCCGGGACCGTCGTCGGAGGTCGGGGTGTCTTCGCCGGCGTCAGTCCCGTCTGAGCCGCCAGCCGTCGGCGTCTCGGTGTCCATGCTGCCCATCTCGCCGCGATTGGGTGGCTTGTTCACGTCGACGTCGACGCCGAGGTAGTCGGCCGTCCCGGCGATGTCCATCGTCGGGAACTCGCGTTCCCATTCGCCGGGCGCGTGGATGACCGTGTCCTCGTCGGCCAGCGTCGTCTCTCTGATCTCCGCTTCGGACATGTCCAGGTCCTCGACGTAGACGTAGGTGGTCGAGGACTCGCCGTCGCCCTCGGCGTAGTAGTGCGTGATCGGGACGTCACTCGGGAACTCGTCGAGCGTTCCCTGGAACGTGCTGAGGTTTTCGAACTGTGCAGCGGCGCGCACTTCGACCGTGTCCTCGCCGAACACCATGTCGGCTTTGGCGACCTGCAACTGGGCGTTCTCGAGCGACCGGAACGCCTCTACCGCGGACTCGTCTTCGGTTTCGGACTCCGCCGCGGCTTCGGCCGCGTCGGAGATCGCCGAGTTGACGATATCTTCCCTGTTGACCTGGAAGTCCATCGTCAGGTCGATGGAGTCACCCTCGCTGGTGGCCTGGCCGCTGAACTCCAGTTCGGTCTCCAGGGGGTTGCCGCGCTCTTCGAGTTCCGTCGTGTAGGCCTCCCAGTTGGTCGAGTCGTACTGGACGGTGGCCTGGTAGCTCGTTCCGGAGTCGGTCGCCTCCTGACTGATGTCCCACGTGACGGTCTGCTCCAGGTCCGCGGCGCTCCGGGCGTCGAGTTTCTCCCTGGCCGAGTCGATATCTGACTGGTTGATAACTTCCATGTCCTCGGCCACGACGTCGAGGTAGTTCAGGACCGCCCCTTCGTAGTCGGTGATCGACACCGAGACCGAGCCCTCGTTGACCGAGCCCTCCTGGTTCGTCGTCACCGCCACGTTTTCGATGGTCACGTTGGTGAAGCTGTCCTGCAGTTCGTCGCGTTCCTCGGGCGACAGGTCCGTCGACTGGGAGCGTGCCAGACTGTCGACGACCTGCCCGGCGACGCCCTCCTCGACGCCGGTCAGCTCGACGGTGTACTCGATGTCGAGTCTGTCCGACTCCCCGCTGTTCTCGGAGGCTTCGGTGTAGTCGTACTGCTCGATAGTTACCTCGGCACTGCCGCCGTACTGTCGCGTGAGTCCCTGGTACCGGGCCTGGATAGTGTTGCGTGCCGCCTCGGAGGTGTTCCATCGCTCGCGGAAGAACTCCCTGATCGGACGGTCCTCGTCGAAGCTCACTTCGTAGCCGGTGTCGGTCTCTTCGACGGTGACGGACCGGCTCTGGGCTTCACGCTGGCCGGCCCTCCTGTCGACGGAGTAGTCGGCGTCGATATCGAGCGAGTCCGCGCCGTAGACGAGTTCGCCGCTCGTCTGGATGTCCGACGCCGCGGAGACACCCTCCTGCTCGACCGTCGCGTCGAGTTCGAACTCCGCGTTGCTCGCTTCCCGGGTCTGCTCTCCCTCGAGGGAGGCCTCGAACTCGTTGACCTGTTCTTCGTCCTCGATAGAGAGGTCACCGCTGCCCTCGATCGAGTTCGGCTGCACCAGCACGCCGAGTTCGCCGGTGACGTTTTCGGTGTTGTTGGTCACGACGACTGCGTTGAACAGTGCCGATGAGACGTCGGCACCCAGCTGTGCGCTCTGTACGTCTTCGTTGGGGTCCTCGGATTGATTCTCGTAAACGAGGACGGCACTCCCGTTCGCGAAGCGGTAGATGTCGTCCGCGGTCTCGTTCTCGAACTGTGTGGTAGTACTCGTGTCGGCGCTCGCTGCCGTCGAACCGGTCGATCCGCCGGTAGTCCCGACCGCCGCCATCGACGTCACGAGCAACAGTGCGAACGTCATCGCCATTGCTCGGCGTGTTGCTGATCGTACGGTTGCTCCCGTCATCGACATGCATGTCACCGTGACTTGAGTAAAACCTTTCTATTACTCAAACAGGATGATATAATATATATTGACAGAAACTTCCGGACGACAGGGGGTACTTCACGGGTTGATCTCACAAAAAGTTACTAAAATGATACTAGCGTGTTTCACCGTATCGCCGTCCTGACTGTCGAGGCCCGGGACCGCCTCACTCACCGTTCGGTGGTTTGTTCGGGTCGGTATCCGTCGGGTTCGGCCGGCCGGACCGCCACCACTCTTAAATTCCCGGCCCGCAAAGCGGGTGTATGGCCGCATACGGCCGGCCGACGCTCCGGGACCTGTTCGACGAGGCACCGACGCCCCACATCGCTCACCCGCCTCGCACACACCATCGCGATTTCTACGTCGCCACCGACGGCTCGTACAGAGACGTCGGTGACGGCCGCGAGACCAACGGCGGGCTGGGCGTCGTCATCGAGACACGCGACGGCGAGCGCGTCGCGCGGCTGTCGGTGCCCGACGAGACACCCGACAACAACGTCGCCGAGTACCGGGCGTTGCACCTGGGACTGGACGTCCTGGCGGCCCGGTCCCCGGACGGCGCCAACGTCGGCGTGCTCATCGACCACGACGACCTGGCGGGCAACGTCAACGCCGCCGTCCTCAACGCCCGTGACCGGAGTTTCGAGGCCCACCGGGTGTCGGTCCCGGTGGCGACCGGCCTCCACTGGCGGGGGATCCGCTCGCGCATCCGTGACTTCGGCGAGGTGCGGGCCGCCCGCATCCGCAGCGGCACCAACCCCGCCCACCCACTCGCGAACGCCCCCGACCAGTACGCCCACGTCAACGGCGAACCCGACCGCTGTCTGCTCCCCGACTCGCCGGCCGCAGTCGAGGAGGGGCACCCGCCGCCATCCCGCGCCGACCGCGGCGTCAGCGACTGATAGTGATTATTGTCGGTCTGTTCCATCCCTCTACATGGACATTCAGACGATTCGTAAATAAATTTTGTGACGGATACCCAATTCTAAATCCGATCGACCTCTAAATCTGGTATTATTACTCCTGTTTCTGTGCGTCGACCACCGCGACGCCGCCGAGGTTGACGATATCCTTGACCTCGTCGCCGCGCTGGAGGACGTGGACGGGTTTGTCCATGCCGACGAGCATGGGACCGATGGCCTCGGCGCCGCCGAGTCGCTGGAGGAGTTTGTAGCCGATGTTGCCCGCTTCGAGGTTCGGGAAGACGAGGACGTTCGCCGGTTCGTCCAGGTCGGCGAAGTCGTAGGTGCCGGTGAGGATGTCCTCGACGACGGCGGTGTCGGCCTGCATCTCCCCGTCGACCGGGAAATCGACCGTGGGGTCGTCGTGGAGTTTCCGGACGGCCGTGCGGGGTTTCGCAGTGCTCTCGTTCTCGACGCTGCCGAAGTTCGAGTACGACAGCACCGCCGCCCGCGGTTCGACGTTGAACTCGCGGGCCAGCGTCGCGGTATGGCGAGTGATCTCGGTCAGTACGTCCGAGTCGGGGTCGAGATTCACCGTCGTGTCCGCACAGAAGACCACGCGGTTGCGGAAGGTCAGCAGGTAGACGCCGGCCGCGTAGTCGGCGTCGGGTGCGGTGCCGATGACCTCCAGTGGCGGGCGCAGTGCCGAGGGGTAGTGGTGTGTCAACCCGGTCAACATCGCGTCGGCGTCGTCCTGTTCGACCATGACGCTGGCGAGGTAGTTGGTGTCGTTGTGGACGCGCTGGGCCGCCTCCGAGCGGGTCAGCCCCTTGCGCTGGCGGAGTTCGTACAGCCGGTCGGCGTACTCCGCGTAGTCGCCCGCCTCGGGGTCGACGACCTCGGGG
The DNA here is from genome assembly GCA_003021305.1 of Halobacteriales archaeon QH_10_67_22. Taxonomy (GTDB): domain Archaea; phylum Halobacteriota; class Halobacteria; order Halobacteriales; family Haloarculaceae; genus QS-4-69-31. Next base: position 30,244 of record PXQN01000077.1, read on the forward strand.
TCGTAGTCCAGCCCCAGGTCGGCGGTTGTGGCCGCGATCTCGTCGGCGTCACCCACGAGCACGGGGTCAGCGATGCGCTGTTCGTCCAGCTGTGCGGCCGCGCGGATCATCTTCGCGTCGGTGCCCTCGGCCAGCGCCAGCCGCTTGGGGTCGCTCTTTGCCTTGTTCAACACGACGCGCATCATCTCGCGGGACTTCCCGAGACGGGCCTCCAGACGCTCGACGTAGGACTCGGTGTCGAGTTCGCGGCGCGCACAACCGGACTCGACGGCCGCCCGGGCGACCGCCGGTGCCACCTCGAAGAGGACGCGGGGGTCGACGGGCTTGGGGATGATGTACCCGGGCCCGAACTGGAGGGGCTGGTCGCCGTAGGCTTTCACGACCGCGTCGGGGACGTCCTCGCGGGCGAGGTCGGCCAGCGCCCGCGCCGCGGCGACTTTCATCTCCTCGTTGATCTCGGTCGCGCGGACGTCGAGTGCCCCCCTGAAGATGAACGGGAAGCCGAGCACGTTGTTCACCTGGTTGGGGTAGTCCGAGCGGCCGGTCCCCATGATGACGGTGTCCTCGCGGGCGGCCTTGGCGCGCTCGTAGTCGATCTCGGGGTCGGGGTTTGCCATCGCAAAGATGATCGGGTCCGACGCCATCGAGCGGACCATCTCCTCGTCGACGATCCCGCCGACCGAGAGCCCGACGAACACGTCCGCCCCGTCCATCGCGTCGGCCAGGTCGCCCTCGGGAAGGTCGCGTGCGAACTCCCGTTTGAACTCGTTTACCTCCCCGGCGCGGGCGCGTTCGTCCGTGATGATCCCCGAGGAGTCACACATGACGATGTTCTCCCTGCGGGCGCCCAGCGAGACGTAGAACCGCGCCGTCGCGATCGCACTCGCCCCCGCACCGGAGAAGACGATCTCCAGGTCGGACAGGTCTTTGCCGGCGATCTCGGCGGCGTTGACCAGCGCCGCCCCGGAGATGATGGCGGTGCCGTGCTGGTCGTCGTGGAAGACGGGGACGTCCATGCGCTCGCGGAGACGTGCTTCGATCTCGAAACACTCGGGGGCCGTGATGTCCTCCAAGTTCACCCCGCCGAAGGTCGGTTCCATCGCGGCGACGGCCTCGACGATGGCGTCCGGGTCGACCGCGTCGAGTTCGACGTCGAACACGTCGATGTCGGCGAACCGCTTGAACAGGACCCCTTTGCCCTCCATGACCGGTTTCGACGCCTGGGCGCCGATGTCACCCAGTCCCAGCACCGCACTGCCGTTCGAGACGACGCCGACGAGGTTGCCCTTCGTCGTGTACTCGAAGGCTGCGTCGGGGTTCTCGTCGATCCGCCGGCACGGCGCCGCCACGCCCGGGGAGTAGGCCAGTTGCAGGTCTCGCTGGGTGTTTGTCGGTTTCGTCGTCGCGATCTCGATCTTGCCGGGGGGGTCCCGGCGGTGGTAGTCGAGTGCGTCCTCGTCCAGTCCCATACCCCATGGGTGACCCGCACCGTCAAAAGGATTCGCGTGGTGTCGGTTTTGGGCTCCCGGACCCCGTCGTGGTCGGCGTCGGCCACCGACGGGTGGCTGGTGTCTGTCTCGCGCGAGCGCGAACGGATGAGACTAAGACGGTCGGGTCCAAAGCCCGACGTATGCGACCGGCATTCAAACACCTCGCGGGGGCGACGACGGCGCTGACGTTCGCGCTCATCCTGCTCGGCGTGTACACGGGTGCCGTCGGAGCGGGGCTGGCGTGTGCCGGCCGGTGGCCCCTGTGTGACGGCTGGCTGGGTCTCTTTCCGGCCCACTGGCCGAGTTTCGTCGAGTGGTTCCACCGCTTCGTCGCGATGATCACCGGCTTCGCCATCCTCGGGACGGCCGCCGCCGCCTGGCGCGGCGACCACGAACGCCGGATCCAGTTCGCCAGCGGCGTCGCGCTTCTCGTGACCCCGCTGCAGTTTCTGTTCGGCGCGAACACCATCTTCAACTTCGGCGTCGCCGCCCAGGTCCTCCACCACGGGGCGGCACTGACCATTCTCGTCGCCCTCGTCGCCGCGACTGCCTGGGCGTTCGAGGAACCCCCCAATGGGCGGCCCGTCGAGGCCGACACCGAGACGGACGCCGCCGCGACGGCCGGCACGAACGCCGACGACTGAACCGGCGACGGTTCGGACTCTATCCCGCGGGGACGCACGCGCCACCCACTGTGGTCAGACGAAATCGGAGAGGCCGGACTGCTGGTCGTCCGGTTCGGTCTCGTCGTCGCCCGCAGCGTCCGTCCCCGCTTTCTCGCCGGTCGTGTCCGTGTCGCTCCCCTCGCCCGCCGCGTCTCCGTCGCCGTCCTCGCTTCCGGCGTCGAGCGAGGACTGCGTGTCCCCGTCGGCGTCGCCCGCGGAGTCCTCGCCGATGCCGGTTGCCTCGCTTTCCCCGTCGAACGCGCCGCCGGCGTGCTCGACGGCCAGTTCCTCGCGCAACCGCCGGGCGTCTTCGACGATGGACCCGACCTTGTTGGTGTCTTCCCCGCTGCCCGTGACGAACGAGACCTGTTTTTCGTCGAGGTCGTAGCGGGCGGCCATCGCCACTGTCAACTCGCGGTTCTTGCAGTGGTGGGTCATGGCCGCGAGGTGGGGCATGATCTCCCGGCGGGCGGTGGACATGCTGGTGCCGTTCTCCGCGGCGACCTGTCGGGCGACGTAGTCGCGGGTGTCCCGGGTGCCGCTGGTGCGCCCGAGTTTCGACCAGTAACTGGGTGGGCCGTACCTGGTCCACCCGCCCTTGGGTTCCCGGCGAGCGGCCGCCACGCCGGCGGTCATGTTGTCGGCGGCGTACCGCCAGAACGTATAATTCTGGGTTTCGCGCACGCGCCCGAGCCACCGGTCGGCGTTGGCCAGAAAGTCGTAGGCTACCGCCAGTTCCTCGCCCGCGTAGTCTTTGGGCATGTTGTCCTCGATCCAGTTGATGAGGTCGTCGGGCGTCTCGTCGACGTCGTAGGACGCCTCCAGGGCCTCCTGGGCGCCGGCCTCTTTGATCACGGTGTCGAGGTAGTCGAAGACGCCGTTCGTGCGGTCGCGCTCGCCGGTCACGACGTCCTCGGCGGCCAGTCGGTCCCGTCCCTCTCCCAGCGCCTGGAGGTCCTTGATCGCCCCCCGGAGGTCGCCGCTGTTCATCTCGCCGACCTGGTCTAAGGCGGCGTCGTCGAACTCGATGCCCTCCTTGCGACACAGGTCCCGGAGGACGGGGACGATAGAGCGTTTGGACACGTCGCGAAACTCGATGTCCTGGCAGGCGTTTCGCAGGCCGTTTGACATCTCGTAGAACTCGTTTGCGATCAACACCATGGGCTGGCTGGCCTCCTTGACCAGTTCCGTGATCGCACGGGACCCCCCGCGGTCGACGTTGCCGTGGAGGTTGTCGGCCTCGTCTAAGATGACGAGTCGGCGGCCGCTCTCGCCCGCAGTGAGCGTCCCGGACTTTGCGGCCTCGCCGGCGACGCGTTTGATGACGTCTTTGGTCCGGGAGTCAGACGCGTTGAGTTCGATCGTCGGCCAGTCCAGGTCGGCAGCCAGGGCGTGTGCCGCGGAGGTCTTGCCGACGCCGGGCGACCCGTGGAGGATGACGGTCTGTCGGTGGTCCTCCCACGTCTCGGCCCACTCGCGGAGTTCGTCGCGGGCCGTGTCGTTGCCCCGGATCTCCGAGAGCGACGACGGCCGGTATTTCTCCGTCCAGTCCATTGACTGGGGAAACGGAGCTGTAGTGGTTAGTGGTTTCGGAGCGCCCCGCCGGTCGGCGGAGGACCGACCCGCTGCTCGCGCTGGCCACCGGTCCACGCGTCTGCTGGCAGACATGTTATCCGGCTTCGAGTCCTACGTCGGGTATGGTCAGGCTCTCCAGTGCGGGAGATCTGTTGGGGCGGATATACACTGAGGTTTCCGAGAAGAACGTGACGTTCATGGCCGGCGGCCTCGCCTACAGTGCCTTCCTCTCGCTGGCCCCCTTGCTGGTGCTGTTGTTCGTCGTGCTCACGACCGTGGGCGGGGGCCTCGAAGACCGCGTCGTGGCGGTGGCAGACCAGCGCCTCCCCGGATCGATCGCCGATGTCGTCGCCCAACTGTTCGGTAGCGACCCCGCGGCCGGCGGTGCCTCGGTCGTCGGGTTCGTCGTCCTGGTGTGGGGTGCACTGAAGATATTCCGCGGGCTCGACACCGCGTTCTCGGAGATATACGAGACGACGGGCGACAACTCCTTCGTGGACAAGGTCATAGACGGTGTCGTGGTACTGGTCGCCCTGGTCGTCGCGGCCGTCGCGACCGTCGGTGTCAATACCGCGTTCGGACTTTTCGCCGAACAGGTCCCGTTGCTCGGAGTGTTGACCCCGGTGGTGCTGGTCGCCGGCCTCGTCGTCGCCTTCCTCCCGATGTACTACGTCTTCCCCGACGCGGACCTGGGACTGGGTGACGCCCTCCCGGGTGCGGCGTTCGCCGCGGTCGGGTGGGCGGCCTTCCAGAGTCTGTTCCAGGTGTACGTCGCCTTCCAGGACCCGGGCGCGGGGAGTTTCTTCGGCGGCGTCGTCGTTGTCGTCACGTACCTCTACTTCTCGGCGCTAGTGTTGTTGCTCGGCGCTGTCATCAACGCCGTCGTCGGCGAGCACTCCTCGGGCGAACCCGGCGGCGTCGGCCGCGGAGCGACCTCCCACGACACGAAACGGGAGGGCTCGCTCGACCCGGACGAACTCGACGCCTACCTCCGCGGACTCGCCGAACAGCTCGGTGCCCGGTACGACTCCCCCGGGTCGACCGTCGCCGGGGAGCGGCGACCCCGACCCGCCGACGAGGTCGACATCGTCGAGTACACGACCTCGAACGGCCGCCAGTGGACGGTCGAACTCTCCTGGACCCCGGCGGCGCGACCGGGCGAGGACGCTTCCTCCGAGGCGAACGCCGCTGGCGATGCCGAGGTGGCCGACGCGGCCGCTGGAAGTGCCGAGGAGGCCGAGGCCGCCGCTGGAACCCCCGATCAGACTGACGGCACTAGTCGGGTCGCCGGTGAGACCGACGACTAGGGACAACTGCTGGCGTTCCGGGACGTGGTCTCCTCCGGGTCACGCCAGTTCGAGTGGGTCGACTCGCGGGTGACACTATCGGACACAAGTACGTGAATACGCTCGTCGGTGGTTCACCATCGAGACGTCTCGTGGACCGCCAAACGAGGTATCGAGTGTCGACTCGCTTGTGTTCACTCCCACACTACAGGCCAATGGCGCGGGGACAGCGTGCACAACTGGCAGAGAAGATGGCCGGCGAGATCGCGCTCAGCGACGACCCGGGCGGCACTCTCCGCAAGTGGCGCACGGACTTCGAGGTGGCCCAGACGGAACTGGCCGAGGAACTGTCGGTGTCGCCGTCGGTCGTCTCCGACTACGAGAGCGGCCGGCGCGAGAACCCCGGGATCGGCGTCGTCAAGCGTGCCGTCGAGGCGATCCTCGACATCGACGACCGACGCGGCGGCGGGCACATCCGCCAGCACGTGCGCGTCCTCTCGGCGGGGTTCGACGCCGACATCGTCCTCGACCTCCGGGAGTACCAGACTGCGATGCCGCTTGACCGCTTCTACGAGGCACTGGGCGCCACCGAGATCACCGGTAGCGCGGGGGAGACGGTCTCGGGCCACACCGTCATCGACAGCATCGAGGCGATCTCCCGGCTCTCCTCCGAGGAGTTCTACCGGCTGTACGGCCAGTCGACCAACCGCGCCCTGGTGTTCACCAACGTCACCAGCGGCGAGGGCCACACGATCGCCCTGCGGGTGCTTGACCCGACGCCCACCGCCGTCGTCCTCCACGGCATCGACCGCGAGCACGTCTGGGAACACGCCCCGGAACTGGCCCGCATCGACGGCTACTCGCTGGCTGTCTGTCCCGGCGACATCGACGACACGCTGGGGTCGCTCCGCGAACTGCCCTGACTGGTGGGACCCAGGAGACAGCCGGCGCGGCGTGTCACCGCATGACACGCCTGGACAACGCTCATACGCGAGGCTATCGACCGCTCTGTATGCCCGGCCCACTGTTCCTGGAGGGCGACGTCGTCACCCTCCACCCGGTCGAACAGGCGGACCTGGAGTTCCTTGAGACGTGTGTCAACCACCCCAGCGTGCGGGAGTTCGTGACCGCGCGCCGACCCAAGACCAGCAAGGACGAACGCCAGTGGCTCGAGACAGTCGCGGAGAGCGACGACGAGGTGTTGCTGGTCTGTGCCGACGGCGACCCGGTCGGCAACGTCGGACTGCACGACGTCGACACCGCCTTCGGTACCGCCGAACTGGGGTACTACGTCCATCCCGACGCCTGGAGCAACGGCTACGCCACGGACGCCGTGGGTCAGGTCGTCGGTTACGCCTTCGCCGAGTTACGCCTCCACAAGGTGTCCGCTCGCTGTTTCGAACACAACGACGGCTCCCGTCGGGTCCTGGAGAAGAACGGCTTCCAGCGGGAGGGTGTCCTCCGCGAGGAGGCGTTCGTCGACGACGAGCACGTCGACATGTACCGCTACGGCCTGCTGGCCGAGGAGTGGCGCGCGTCGCGATAGCCGGGCACGGCGAACGGCGACCGCTACAGCCCGAGTTCCCGTCCCAGCACCAACCGCTGGATCTCGCTGGTCCCCTCGCCGATCTCCATGAGTTTCGCGTCCCGGAAGAATCGCTGTGGCGCGAAGTCGGTCGTGTAGCCGTACCCGCCCAGCACCTGGACGGCGTCCTCGGCGACCTCGCGGGATATCTCGGAGGCGTCGAGTTTTGCCATCGACGAGAGCCGGGTCACGTCTTCACCACTATCGTACGCGACGGCGGCCTTGTGAGTCAGCAGTCGCGCCCGCTCGACCTTGCGGTCCATCGCCACGAGCATGTCCCGGACGGCGTCGAACTCGCCGATGGGCTGGCCGAACTGTTCGCGTTCCGTGGCGTACGAGAGAGCTGCCTCGAAGGCCCCCTGTGCCAGCCCGACCGAGAGGGCGGCGATGGAGATCCGGCCGCCGTCGAGGGTCTGTTTCGTCTGGGTCCAGCCGTCGCCGGGGTCGCCGAGCAGGCGGTCTTCGGGGACCCTGACGCCGTTCAGCTGGATCTCGCAGGTCGGCGAGGCGTTCAGCCCCATCTTGTCCCACACCGTCGTCACCTCGAAGCCGTCGTCCTCGGGGTCGACGATAAACGTCGAGATGCCGTCGTACCCGGCCCCGGGTTCGGTGACCGCCTTGACCAGTACCGACCCCGCGACGTTGGCGTTGGTGATGAACTGTTTGGTGCCGGTGAGGACCCACTCGTCGCCGTCGCGTTCGGCGGTGGTGTCCATGTCCGAGGCGTCCGACCCCGACCCCGGTTCGGTGAGCGCCCACGCGCCCAGCGACTCGCCGGTGGCCAGCGGACGCAGCCACGTCTCTTTCTGGGCCTCGCTCCCGAACAGTTCGATCGGCTTGGCACCCAGCGAGACGTGTGCGGCATACGAGAGACCGATGGCGCCCGACACCCGGCCCAGTTGCTCGGTGACCAGGGCGTACATCAGCTGGTCGCCCCCGAGGCCGCCGTAGGTCTCGTCTATCGGCACGCCCATCACGTCCAGCTGTGCCAGCTGGTCGAAGATTTCGGCGGGAAAGCGGTGTTCGTCCTCGATCTCCTGGGCGATGGGCGCTATCTCCGCGTCGCAAAACTCCCGGACCGACTCCCGTATCATCCGGTGTTCGTCGGGGAGACTGAAGTCCATACGCAAGTATTGCCGCCGGTCCGAATAAATACTGTGACGACTGCGGGCCGGACCGAACGTCTAAAACCCCGGACTGCGAGATACGACAGGAATGGCGTTCAGGCGGCTCATGCGGGGGACGGTGCCCTGGCCGACGCTGGAGGGTGCGGTCAGAGACGTGATGAATCGCTACGACATCGAGTCGGCGCGCGTGGAGTTTCTGGACGCCGACAACTGGCTGTCGACGCCGTGTGTCCTCAACGACAGGCTGTTCGTCAAGGTGATAACCCAGCAGAACTCGCTCGTCCAGGGGCTGTTGACCGCCGGCCGGAACCTGGGTGCCTTCTCCAGTGGGCGCGAGGGGTTTTTCGAACGGTTCGACGCGCCCATCGAGATGGCCGAACACGAACTCGAGGCCAACCGCCGGTTGCGGGAACTGGGTATCAACGCGCCCGAGCCCAAGGAGGCGTTCGAACACGACGGCGTCGCGGTCGTGGTCCTGGAGTACCTCCCGGACTTCCGGACGCTCGAACAGCTCCCCCGCGAGGAGGTCATCGCCCACGCCGACGAACTGTTCGCGGCCCTGGAAGTGGCCCACCGAAACAACCTCGCACATGGCGACCTCCGGGGCGAGAACGTCCTCGTCGCCGACGACCGGCTGTACTTCATCGACGCGACGAAAGTCAACGAGGCGTCGATCGGCGACGCCCGCTCCTACGACATCGCCTGTGCGCTGGGCGCGCTCGAACCGCTGGTCGACGCCCGCGCGGCAGTCGCCGCCGCGCTCGAGGTCCACGACCCCGCCGACCTGCTGTCGGCGCGGGATTTCCTGGATTTCGTCAACATCCGCCCGGAACACGACTTCGACGCCGCCGCCCTCAAAGGCGAGATCGAGAAACACGCCGCCTGAGGACTCCCGGCGACAGTGGCCGCGGCTCGTAGTGATTATTGTAGCGATTTACCGGTACGACCGTACCAATCGTGCGGTCGATCCGGAACAGACCGACAATAATCACTATCAGTGGGCTCGCGCACGAGCAGTCACGTAGATGCCGGCGAGGACGACCACACCGCCGACGAGCGTCCACGGTCTGGGCACCTCCGCGAGCAATAGGAGCGCCAGCACCGTACTCCCGACGGGTTCGCCCAGCAGGCTGGTACTCACCACGGCCGACTGGACGTGTTCGAGCGCCCAGTTGAGGACGGTGTGACCCAACACGCCGGGGCCGACGGCCATCGCGAAAAAGAGGCCCCACTCGTTCGGGGGATAGCCCGTCAGCGGACTCCCCTGTGCGAGAGCGATGGTACCGAGGACGAGCGCACACGTCGTGTAGACGACGGTCACGTAGGGGACCAGCGCGACCCGCTCGCGCAGCGACCGGCCCGCAAGGACGTAACAGGCCATCATCACCGCGCCGACGACCGCCAGCGCGTTGCCCGCCAGCGGGCGCGGCCCGACGGGCACACCGCCCAGCAGTTCGCCCGCCGACATCGCGACCATCCCGGCGAGGGCGACCCCGATTCCGGCCAGGACCGGCCCGTCAAGGCGTTCGTCCAGCAGCACCCACGCGCCGACGGCGACGAACACCGGCTGGGCCTGGACGAGCGTCACCGACGCCGCGACGCTCGTCCACTCCACGGACTGGAACCAGGCGGCGAAGTGGACCGCCAGCGCCACGCCGGTCGCACCCGCGGCCAGGGCGTCACGCCGCCCCAGCGAGCGCAGTTCCGCCCCGTAGCGCGTGACCGCAAGCGGCGCGAGCAACCCCGTCGTCAGGAGTACACGGTAGAACGCGGCGACTGTCGGCGGCGCACTGCTCCATCTGATCAGGATGGCACTCGTCGAGACGGCCCCGACTGCCACCGCCAGGGCACCCATCGGCGGCACTCGCCCTTGCAGACGGGCCGACAGCGTCTCGCCAGCCATCGCTCACCTTTCGCGGAGTCGCGACTTTCCCTTTCCGGTGGGCGAGTCGCGGGTCTACAGGTGAGTACGGCGACCGCTTCGGGGCGTGACCCCGGGGCGGTTCACTCCCTGACGCCGAGCGTGAACCCCCAGGTAAACTCGGTCGTTCCCTCCCCGTTCCCGACCGCCTCGGCGTCGTCGCCGGAGACCCCCTCGATCTCGACGCGGTGGTCGCCCGACGGGAGACATACTCCCTCGGGCAAGTCCGGGTGGCCGTACACCAGCGATTCGGCGGTGTTCGTCTCGCCCGGGTCGAGTTCGACGATGCCGTAGTACTCGGCGATTGCCACCGGTTCGGTGAGCCGCCAGCACCCCGGTTCGACCGGTCCCGTCGGGTCCTCGTCGCCGGCCGGGTAGAGGTACAACTCCCCGTCCGTACTCGTGACGTGGTGGAACTGGACCGTCCGTTCCTCGCCCAGTGCCACGGTCGAGTCCGTCGGGTTCGTGATGGTCACGCGCACCCGCGCCGGGTGGTCCCCGGTCGCCCGTGGTTCGG
>PXQN01000003.1:0-39980 GCA_003021305.1 Halobacteriales archaeon QH_10_67_22
GTCGGTCGCTTCGGGGTGACAGAGGACGCCGTCGTTGGTGGCGACGGCGGCCGTCCCCACGGTCCGGACGCCGCCGAGCATGCCGCGTTCGACGGGAACCTCCAGGCCGTCTTTGACCGCCCTGACGGCGGGCCGCGAGAGGTCGGGGTGGACGTAGGCCCCGGTGTCGTTGGCGAGGACGATGTTGCCGGCGGCGTTGATCCGTCCGGGGAGTTCCGTCACGCCGAGGTCCGTTTCGGCCGCGATAGTCTCGCGCTCGCGCTCGCGGACCCGACTGCTCACCAGGAGGCCGTTCTCGTTGCCGGCGGCCAGCGCTCCGACGGTGCCCGACCCCCCGACCGTCGTCGACACTGCGGGGACGTCGAGTTCCTCGCCCAGGTCCGCCAGCAGCGTCTCGTCGGCGTCCGGACGGACCAGCAGGCAGTCGTCGGTGGCGCGTGCGAAGACACCGACGTACGCCGAACCGGAGAAGGCCGCGCGAAGCAAATCTACTCTGCCGTCTCTGCTTCGACGACGCTCTCGCCGTCTTCCTCGAAGCGGGCCGCCCGGACTCGGAGCTTCCGGGGCGGGTTCTGGCGGCCGTGTGCCCACACCGCTTCGTTGATCGACGGGTCGAGCCTGACCGCCGACTCCCCGACGGCGAAGTGCTTGGCGAGGTGCCCCTGGACGATGGACATCGCCTTGTCGGCCTGCTCCTGTTCGGGGGCCGCCTTCGCGTCGCGTAGCGGAACGGTCACGACCCGCTCCTCGAAGTCACCCGCGCTCATTCGTCGGTGTCACTGCGCCGCCAGTGGCGGCGCTTGGGGTTGCGCTGGACCTCCCGGTCGGTCTTTAGCATCACCCACGCCGGAATGCTCGTGTTCTGCCTGTCGAGTTTGCCCAGGCGCTTTTTCTTGGCCTTCGATTTCTTTCCCATAGTGTCGTCTCTTTCCGCGCCCCCGCTTATATGTGTGTTCCTTTCTCTCCCGCCGCGCCGTCGCCGACCAGCGCCGTCCGGAATCCGATATCAGACTAAAATACTGGAGGCAGAATCCATATTTCAGCCACTCAATGGTTCGAATACTGTTTATATGGATATCAGATGTAATAGTAAGCGGGCAGAGACTAAGTGACTGTCAGCCAGAGACGGTTGGCATGCACAGGCGGGTGGTCGTATCGGCGGTGGTGGCGGGATTGACCTGGGCGGGCGGGTGTATCGGCGGCGGGAGCGAGGTGGTGACGACCGTCCAGCGGGACGTGTCGGTCACACCGGGTCAGGGCTGGGTCACGGAAATCCCCGACATCTCCGGTTCGGGCGGGGCGGTCCAGTACAAGGCCCGGGCGAGCCAGCCTTTCGAGGTCTACCTTTTCACCAGCGAGGAGGACTACATGTTCTACGACACGTACGTCGACGGTGGCGACCCGGCGCGCACGCCGGGCGGTCACGACGAGGTGAGCGCGACGGCCGAGCAGGTGAGCGAGCGCTCCTACGAGGCGGCGACGCCGAACGACGGGGCACGGGAATCCGTCGACGCCGAGGGTCCGTATTTTTTCGTCGTCGACCACTCGAACTACGGGGACGCCACTCCCGCAGACGAACCGTCACCGCTGTCGGTGTTTCTCGACCTCACCGTCACCGAACGGGCCCTGTTCTAGACGAACGCAAGCGGGACCATCGCGACGACGTCCGGCCCGATGGCGAGGGCGGCGTCGACGAGCGTCCCGTCGACGACGGCCACCCCGTTGCCAGGGCCGTGACCAATCCCGCGACGAACACCAGAGCGAGGTTCGCGACCCCTGCCATGTGTCACCCTTGCCGATCCTCGGGCTTAAGAATCATCACGAATTTGATTGTTCGGATGGCCTAAAGCGGCCTGGTGACCGGCTGTGCGTCTCTGGTCGTTCGGAAAGAGCGCCCTCGCAACGTGGTACGGAGTCACATATGATCGTCCTAGTATTTGATCGAGATATACCCTCACCTATGTGGTGAGATATAAATACTGGCATCGGAGATAATGCGACATGTCACTGACTGAACGCGGCGCGACGAACACTGCGGACGCGAACACCGAGGCGGGAGCGGAGACGTACCGGGTCGTCGACGCGATGGACGAGACGGGTCGGATGACGGTGCGGGCGGCAGACGGAACCTCGTACACGGTGGTCGGCACGGCCGACCGTCGCATCAGCGAGCGCCTCACCGACCGCGCGCCGGGGGCCACGGTCCGACTGGAGCTGTCCCCGGCCCCGAGCGGGACGGGTTACGTCGTCGGGCGGGTCCTCCCGGGCGGCCTTCCCGCACTTTAGAGGGGCACCCGGTCGACCGTCTCGTAGGTCGGCCCGTCGCTCCCGAGCGTACTCTCTTTCAGCCGTATCTCCTGGACGTCCACGACGCCGACCCCCGGGTCGTCCGTTCGCACACGCTCCTGGACGAGTTCTTTCCCGCCGGCGTGGTCCATGCGCGCGACCGTCGCGTGTGGCGTGAACTCGTGGTCCTCCGGGTCGAAACCCATGGCAGTCGTGCGCTTTTCGATGGCCTCGTAGAGGCGGGTCAGTTGCTCGCCGCCCTCGCGAACGCCGACCCAGACGACGCTGATGTAGTCCAGGTCTGGAAACACGCCCAGGCCGCCGACGCACAGTTCGAAGGGGTCGACGGCCGCGTCGTCGACGGCCGCCTCGAGCTCGTCGACCAGGTCTGGGACCCGGTCGGGGTCGGTGTCGCCGAGGAACTTCAGCGTGACGTGGGTCTGTCCGGGGTCGGTCGGCCGGAGTCCGGACGCCCCCGCGAAGCGTTCCTGGACGGTCGCAACCTCGTCGGCGAGGCCGTCCAGGTCGACGCTGACGAACAGTCGCTTGCCCATGTCTGCTCCTCGTCCGCCCCGGTCTTAGGGGTGGTGTTAGGGATTCGAGCGTGGAAACCCGACCCGACGACGCCGAGACGGACGCCACCACGTGACTGCCTTCCGGCACAGTGGCCGTCCTTATTTCACCCCCGTGTGTACAGTCCGACCCGGCCGGACCCGTTGAGATCACGCGACCCGGACCGCACGGACGCCGAGTTCCCGGCAGGCGTGGTTGACGTGGGCACTGTCGGTATCGCTGACGAGGACCAGCTCGCCGACCGTCCAGTCCCAGTCGGCATCGACCAGCACCCGGTGGGTCACCAGGTCACCGACGGTACCGACGGACGACGCCCCCGGTTCGACCTCCACGAGGACGGCAGTCTCGTCGGCGAAGGTGTCGGTCTCCCGGAGTGTCCGGAACCGGTCGGCTTTCGTCACCCCGACGTCTGCGTCCGGGCCGGGCGCGACGTATGCGGTCCCCGTGTGGTCCGGGTACACTTCGGGGAGTTCCTGTTCGCGCGACGTGAGACAGACGGCAGTCAGCGTCGCGTGCTCGCCCGCCTCGCCGAGCGAGAGGCCGGTCGGAACGTCGACCCACCACTTGCCCGAGGGTGAGGCGTCCGACCGGATGAACCCCTCCAGGAGTGCCTGCTGTGTGTCTGACATCGTTGACACGCGTCGGATCCGGCCGCATCGTCTAAAACCGTGGCCTTCCGGGCTGGACCGCTCCGAGACGGGGTCGGGGCCCGTCGCGGGTCCGACCTCCTCGATGGCCAATCACTACGGTCCTGGCACAGCGACCACAGGTATGATCGTCGCCGAGACCGACGGCGAGTACCAGTTCGTCACGCAACCGGCCCACGCGCGACTGGCCGGCGAGTTCGCCGACCACTGGGGCAACGACACCTTCGAGACGCCGAACCCGCGCGCAGCGGTGCTGCTCGCGGCGTACAGACATGACACCGGGTGGGTCCCGTACGACCGGCAGCCACACCTCGACGAGGACGGCCAGCCGGTCGATTTCAGGGACATGCCCCCCGAGACCTGGACCGACCTCTACGAGGCGGGCGTCGACGCCGTCGCCGACGTCGACCGGTACGCCGGACTGCTGGTCTCGTTGCACGGCGCCGGCCTCCGAAACCGGCGCTACGGCCTCTCGCCGTCCTGGCCCGAGACCCCGCCCGCGTTCCGGTCGTTCGTCGACCGCCAGGAAAACCTGCAGAGCCGCCTGGCCGAGGCGTTACACGAGGTGGGGGCGGTCTCGCCGGCCGACCAGCGACTCCTCGCTCAGTTGCACGAGAACGGGACCGCCGACGAGGGTGCCGACAGCCGACTCTGGACCAACTACAGACTGCTCCAGGCCTGGGACACGCTGTCGCTGGCGTTCTGTGTGACCGACTCGCCGCCCGGCTACGACGGCGTCGACGCGGTACCGACCGGCGACGGGCGCGAGGAGACGCTGACGGTCGCGGCCGCGGGCGACGGGGAGTTCCGCGTCGAACCATACCCGTTCGACACCGCGCCGCTGGCGCTGTCGGTCCCGGTCCGAACAGTCCCGAACGACGCCTTCGACGGCCCGGACGAACTCGTCCGGACGTACTACCGGGCCCGACGGGAGCGGCGGTCCGTGACGCTCGTGCCGGGAGAGCGACGTGGGGACTGATACGGTCGTGCGTACCCAATTTCGGCAGTGTCGATGAGGATCGGCGTTTCGGACCACGGAGAGGGTCTTCTGTTTCATGGGAACGAAAAGAATTACGCACGACCGTATGACCGCCAGCGGGAGCGGTTCACATCAGCGACTCGAACTCGCCGAGGAACTCGTCGTAGGTGTCGATGGCGGCCTCGACGGGTCCCGAGGCGGTCATGTCGACGCCGGCGTCGTCGAGCAGTTCCAGCGGGTACTTCCGGGAGCCACTCGAGAGGAACTTCCGATAGCGCCGCGCGGCGGGTTCGCCCTCCTCCAGGATCTCGCCCGCCAGGGCGACGGCCGCGGAGATGCCGGTCGCGTACTGGTAGACGTAAAAGGCCCGGTAGAAGTGGGGAATGCGCATCCACTCGCGGGCGATACGGTCGTCGACGGCCGCGTCGGGGTAGTAGGTCGCCTTCAGGTCGCGATAGCGGTCGTCGAGGCGGTCGGGGGTGAGCGCCTCGCCGGACTCCTCGAGTTCGTGAGTGCGGTGTTCGAACTCGGCGAACATGGTCTGGCGAAACAGCGTCGACCGGAACCGTTCGAGGTACTGGTTGAGAACGTGCCGGCGGAGCCGTTCGTCCTCGACGACGTCGAGCAGGTGGTGGGTCAGCAGCGTCTCGTTGACCGTCGAGGCCACCTCGGCCACGAAGATCTCGTAACCGCTGTAGATGTAGGGCTGTTCGTCGCTGGTCAACTCGGAGTGCATCGAGTGGCCGAGTTCGTGGGCCAGCGTGAACATCGAGGCCACGTCGTCCTGGTAGTTCATGAGGATGTACGGCTGTGAGTCGTAGGTCCCCCCGGAGTAGGCACCGGACTGCTTGTTCTCGGTCTCGTAGACGTCGACCCAGCGCGATTCGAGTCCCTCCGCGAGTCGGTTCTGGTAGGCCTCGCCCAGCGGCGCGACGGCCTCGGTGACGTACTCGCGGGCCCGGTCGTACTCCACGTCTGGGCTCTCGCCGTCGACCATCGGGACGTAGAGGTCCCACATCCGGAGTTCGTCGCCGCCGACGTGGCGGCGTTTCAACTCGGCGTGACGGGCCAGCACGTCGAGTTCGTCGTTGACGGTCTCGACGAGCGTGTCGTACACCTCGACGGGGACGTTCGGGCCGTCGAGGGCGGCCTCGCGGGCAGTGTCGTAGTTCCGGGCGCAGGCGAGTTTCACGTCGGTCTTGACGCTGTTGCGGTAGGCCGTCGCGACGGCGTTGCGGTAATTGGCCCACTCGTCGTAGAACGTCTCGTACACCTCATGGCGGAACTCGCGGTCGGGGTGTTCCTGGAGCGTCGTGAAGTTGTTCAGCGTGATACGCCGGGGCTCGCCGTCGGGGTCGTCGACGGCGGGGAACTCCATGTCGGCGTTGGTAAGCATATCGTAGACGTCACCGGTCGAGCCCAGCACCTCGCCCAGGTCGGCCAGCAGGTTCTCGACCTCGGCCGACCGGGTGTGGGGTTTGGTCCGCAACACGTCGTCGAAGTAGTGCTCGTACGTCTCCAGGTCGGGGTTGTCGGCGACGAACGAGTCGATCGTCTCGCGGCCGGCGTCCTGGATCGCCGGTTCGATGAAGCTGGCAGCGCTGTTGGCCTCGGAGTGGAGCGACTGCGCGCGGGCGGTCAGTGCCTGGTAGTGGTCGTCGGCGGTGTCCTCGTCGCGGCGCAGTCTGGCGTAGGTGGCCACGTTGCCCACCTGGCGCATCACCGTCTCGTAGGTCTGGAGCGTCTCGTGGAGGGTGTCGGCGTCGTCGGTCGCTCGCCCCTCGAACGCCCGGAGGTCATCGACCAGCGCCCCCGCGTCCTCGAAGGCGTCCTCCCAGGCGTCGTCGTCCGGATAGAGGGCTTCGAGGTCCCACTTGTACTGCTCGTCGACGTCGCCGCGCTCGGGAACCGAACTCATGGACCGGCGTTTGGACCGGACCCGTGTAAACCTTTCAGTGGCTTCCGGAGTCCGGGGTTTTATAGTGATTATTGTAGCGATTTACCGGTACGACCACGCAGTCGTGCGGTCGATCCGGAACAGACCGACAATAATCACTATTAGTCGCCGGACCACAGACGCGCTGTATGGACGAGGTTGAGGACGCGACTGCGCGGGCACTGGGTCGGGCCTGGCTGGACGAGACACCCTGGACGCTGCTGACACGGCTGACGGAACTCGACGGCCGACTCGGGGGTCACCCCGGCGAACGCCGGGCGGCGACGCTCGTCGCCGACACCCTTCAACGAGCAGGGGTCCGGGACGTGACCGAACAGTCGTTCGAGATGAACCGATGGGACCGGCACGGCGCCGACCTGGCGGTCACGGTCCCCGACCGGGGCGTCGAGCGGTCGTTCGAGGCCGTCGCGTTGCCGTACTCGCCGGCGGTCGAGACGGACGCGCCGCTCGTCGACGTAGGCCACGCGACGCCGGCGGAACTCGACCGGGCCGACGTCGCCGGCGCGGTAGTCGTGGCCGACACCGCCACGCCCGCGGGGTTCGACCGGCCGTACCACCGCGACGAGAAGGCGGCCCGTGCGGCCGCGGCCGGCGCCGAGGGGTTCGTCTTCGTCAACCACGTCCCCGGCCAATTGCCACCGACCGGGTCGCTCGGCTTCGGCGCCGAGGCCCCCCTGCCGGGGCTGGGCGTCAGCAAGGAGACCGGCGCCTGGCTCCGCGAGTACGCCGACGAGGGGGGACGGGCTCGCGTCCGCATCGACGCCGAGACGGAACCCGGGACGAGTCACAACGTGGTCGGCACGCTCGGACCCGACGACCCCGACGGGGACGGCGAGGTGGTCGTCCTCGCACACTTCGACGCCCACGACGTCGGCGAGGGAGCACTTGACAACGGCTGTGGCGTCGCGACGCTGGCGGGGATAGTGGCGATACTCGCGGACCTCCCGCTGCAGCGGCGCGTCCGGGTGGCCGCCGTCGGCTCGGAGGAACTGGGCCTGCTGGGGAGTCGGGCCCTGGCCGACCGCCTGGTGCCGACTGCCGTGCACGCGGTCGTCAACGTGGACGGCGCCGGCCGCTACCGCGACCTGAACGCCCTGACCCACGGGTCGGACGCGCTGGCCGAACTGGTCGAACGCGTCGTCGGTGAAGTCGGCCACCCGGTGGACACCGAGACCCGGCCCCATCCCTACAGCGACCACTGGCCGTTCCTCCAGGCCGGTGTGCCGGCCCTCCAGCTCCACAGCGACGACCCGAACGCCGACGGGCCGTGGGACCGCGGGTGGACCCACACTCGCGCCGACACGCGGGACAAGACCGACCGCCGGAACCTCCGGACCCACGCCATGCTCGGCGCACTGCTGGTCCGTGCGGTGGCGGCGACCGACCTCCCGCGGGTCGAGACCGCGGGGCTCCGGGAGCGACTCGAAGCGACCGGCGCGGCCGAGGGGATGCGCGTCTCGGGTATCTGGCCCGACGAGTGGGACTAGATCCCGTCGCGAAGGCGTCCGGCGACGCGAGCGCGCGCCAGCAACCCGGCGTGGCGCGAGCCGAAGGTGTCACGGGCGTCCGCGGCGGCCCGCTCGTCGACCGAAAACTCACAGTCGTAGGCGACGTCCCAGAGGACGAGCGGGTCGGCCGGCGCCGGCGCGACCCCGTCGGGACCGTCCAGGGGTTCGGCTCCCAGCACCCGGTCGACCGCATCCAGGTCCGCGTCGCAGCGCCCGACGGCGGCGACGAGCGAGACGACCCGCCGGACGAGCTGGCGCGCGAACCCGCCGGCCCGGAGCGTGACGACGAAAAACGCCCCGTCGCGGCTCGCGGTCGCGTCCAGGTCCCGGACGGTGCCGGTCTCGTCGGGCGTGAGGTTGTGGAAGTCGTGTTCGCCGGCCAGCAGTGCCAGGGCACCGCGGGCCCGGTCGTCGTCGAACCCCGGCCCCATGGAGGGGTCACGAGGCGCGTACAGGTGGTAGACATACTCCCGGGCGCGGGCGTCGTGGGTCGCGTGGAAGCCGGGGGCGACGTCGGCACCCGCCCACGCCCGGACCGAATCGGGGAGTTCGCCGTTGAGCGCCCGCGGCGTGAGCCAGTCGGGCGCGTCGAGGGCGACGGTCTGGGCTCGCGCCGAGACGCCGGCGTCGGTCCGGCCGGCCGCTGCGTACCCGTCCGGTTTCGCGGCTGCCTCGTCGAGCACGTCGAGCGCCCGGAACGCGTCGAAGATGGCATCCTCGACGGTCGGGACGTCGGGCTGGCGCTGGAACCCGTGGAACGGCCGGCCGTCGTAGGCCAGGCGGACGGCCCGTCTGCGCTCGTCGGTCACGGTGGCGGTTCGCGCGACCCCCGCTTGTGCGTTTCGGGGGAGACGGCCACCGGTCGGCCAGCGCGTCCCGCCGTCGGTTCGACTGCCGGTCGGGACTCATACGTGGACGAACGGATGGACCGTCAATCCTGACGCGAACTACTGAGCGAACTCGTCGTCGGTCGGGCGTTCGCGGTCGCCGGGGAACGCCTCGACGGGGACGTTGGTCTGGTCGCCCGAGGCCATGTCCTTGACCGTTATCTCGTCGTCTTCGAGGTCGCGTTCGCCCACGATGACGACCGTCTCGGCGTCGATCGAGTCGGCGTAGTCCATCTGGGCGCCAAAGGAGCGGCCGGAGACGTCGGTCTCGACGACGTGGCCGCGCTCGCGCAACTCGCGGGCGATGCGGGCCGCCACCGGGCGGGTGTCGCCGACCTGGAGGACGTAGTAGTCGGAGGTGATCCCCTCGCCGGGCCAGGCGTCGTGGACCTGCAAGAGCAGGGGAAGCGTCGAGTTCATCACGCCGATGCCGACGCCGACGGCCGGGGTCGGCTGGCCGCCGAACGCCTCGATGAGGTGGTCGTAGCGGCCGCCGCCGAAGATAGACCGGGAGACCTCGCCGGAGGCGTCGAAACACTCGAAGACGACGCCGGTGTAATAATCCAGCCCCCGGGCGGTCGTCAGCGAGACGTCACAGTACTCCCGGACCCCGAAGTCCTCGGCGGCCGCCAGCACCGCTTCGAGGTTCTCGACGGCCGCCGCCAGGGCCTCGCTGTCGGCGAAGTCCGTCAGCGCCGAGCGGTCCCGGTCGCCAGCCAGCAACACGTCGTCGAACTCGCGGGCCTGGTCGGCCGAGAGGCCCGCCTCGACGAGCAGGTCGACGTACTCGGTCTCGTCGACTTTGGCGCGCTTGTCGACCGCCCGGACCGCCGCGGGGACGTCCACGTCGGCGTCGAACGACCGCAGGAGTTCCCCCAGGATGTCCCGGTGTGAGACACGGAACTCGAACTCGGAGCCGTCGAGGCCGAGCGCGGTCAGCGAGTCGGCGGCGAACGCGAGGATTTCGGCGTCGGCGTCGGGGTCACTCGACCCGAAGATGTCGGCGTTGGTCTGGTAGAGCTCGCGATAGCGGCCCTGCTGGACCTGCTCGTAGCGCCAGAACGGCCGCGTCGAGAACCACTTCAGGGGTTTCGAGAGCGCCTGCTGTCTGGCGACGACCATCCGGGCGACCGTCGGCGTCAGTTCGGGCGTCAGTGTGACGTGGCGCCCGCCCCGGTCCTCGAAGTCGTACAGTTCGTCGACGATGTCCTCGCCGCTCTTGTCGGTCCACATCTCGGCCGGTTCCAGCGCGGGCGTCGCCGTCTCGCGAAAGCCGTACCGGCGAGCGGTCTCCTCGATGGTGTCGATGACCTCGCGCCGGGGAGCCATCTCCGCGGGGTAGAAGTCGGTGAACCCCTTCAGTCCGTCGTACATACCTCCCCGTTCGGGAAGGGGTCGGTTTAAACTGTCCGTCCCCGGACGGCATCGCGACGACACCCCGACGCGCCGGTCACCCTCACGAGGCGACGACGACGAGTTCGGCGTTCGATGCGCCGTCTCTGTACGCGGTGCCGGCGTCCGCCGGCGGTTCGACGGCGACAGTGAGCGTGCCCTCGCGCTGGCCCGGCCTGAAGTTCACGTCGGTGGCGTCAATGTGCCCCCGGGCCGTTCCGTCCGCGTCCGTGGTGCCGAGCCGCTGGGGTTCCGAGAGGGCGAGGGTCCCACTCTCGACGGTCACGTTCGCGCCACCGACAGGCTCGCCGACCTCGGTTTCGACGGTCACGACGACCGGCTCGTCGCGACCGCGACGACGACGATAACGTACGCCACTGGTCGCTGCCTCACAGGTCTCCCACACCCATGTCGGAAATGGGAGCGTCTTTTTATTTAAAATTCGACACGAAACGGCCGGGCGTCGCTACCGCCACCCGGTCACGCGCGACTGCGTGTGCACCGGAAACACGTCGTCGACCGTCTCGGGCCCGTGCTCGGCGGCCAGCAGCGCCCGGAGTTCGGTCTCGTAGTCGGCGGTCGCCAGGCGTTCGCTCGGGCCGGTCTCCACAGTGAGGAGGCGGTCGGCGAGGGCGTCGACCGCACCCCGCCCGTAGCCCGCCAGCGGCCGGACGTACGCCACGCCGTGGCGGTCTTCGAGACTCCGGGCGAACGACCGCTCTATCGCGGGCACCCGGTCGTCGCGTCGCGTCCCGTCGGCGACGGTCGCTACGGGTACCCCGTCGACCGTTGTCCGACCTGCGACCGTCTCCAGGGCGTGTTCGTGGACCCGCTGGATCCCCGCACGCGGGTAGCCGTCGGCGACCATCGCCTCGACGGCCTCGCGGGCGACCGCCTCGTCGAGGTCGACCGTCGCGAACGGCACCGCCAGGGCCGCGGCCGCGTCCCGTGCGACGTCGGCAGGAGCGACTCGCTGGCGGTTCGCTCCCCGGGGCTCGCGCGAGAGGCCGAACGTGCAGTGACAGGCGACGACGTCGTAGAACGGTTCGAGGAGGCGGGCGGCCAGGGCCGAGTCCTTGCCGGCGCTGAACAGGACCGCGACCGCCATCTACCGGCGGCGGATGTCGAAACTCTTCTCGTCGGGTTTGAGCTCTTCGAGGAGTTTTTTCATCTTCTCCTCGTCGATTTTCCCCTGGATGCGCCCGCTCTGGGCGAGGCCGAGCACCTGCTGTTCGACGCGCTCGCCGAAGTCGGGTTTGGACATCTTGACCGTGTTCAGGCGTTTGCGCGCGCCGTCGGTCAGGTGCTGGCGCAGGAGTGCCTTCTTTTTGGCCTCCATCTGCTCGCGCTGGGCCTCGCGGGCCTCCTCGGCGCCCTGGCCTTGGCCTTGCTCGTTCTGTAGCTGGTCCATCTTCTCCTGGCGGAGTTTCTCGAGTTCCTCGTCGCTGGGCTCACCGCTCATGGACGGAAATAGTCGGCTCCCCCGGAAAACGATTTCGGAGGGGGTCTATGCGTAGCGTTCGAGTTCGGGGCGGTCGAGGTCTTCGAGGACTTCGTCGGCAACCTCGTCGAGGAGGCTCTCGCCGGCGGGCGTGATGCGGCGACCCTCGCCCTCGGCAGTCTGGACGTAGCCGGCGTCTTCCAGCTGCTGGAGCGCGGTCCGGATGATCTTGCCGCTGCCGTCGGTCGACTTCTCGGGGCGGACGCGGTAGCGGTTCGAGCCCTGTTTCGCGCCGCCGTAGGTCGTCCGGAGCGAGCCGACGCCGACAGGGCTGTCGACGGCAACCTTCCGGAGGAGGCTGGCCGCGCGGCGCCGCCAGAAGTCCTCCTGTTCGGGGGGCAGTTCGCGACTGACGCCGGTCTTTGCGAACTCGAACCAGTCGGGCTCCGAGACGGCGCCCTCGTCGGCGAGACGCTCGGCAACCGCGTCGACGAGGTCCGTTGCAGGCACGTCGTAGAGTGTCGTCATTGCCGTGACCTTCCGGATGGCGTCATTTAAGCGCATCGTTCGGTCGTCACCGGCGGCGCGCCGGGCGCCAATTATACTGTCGGACACAAGCAAGTCGACACTCGATACTTCGGTTGGCGGTCTCCGAGACGTCTCGATGGTGAACCACCGACGAGCGTGTTCACGTACTTGTGTCCGACAGTATCAGAGGCGGTCGCGTCGAACGACACAGGTGAGCGGTCGCGCCGGGCGCCAGTTAGAGGCGGGCGGTCGCACCGAGTGCGACGGCGACGCCGCCGCCCAGGACCGTCGGGAAGACGTACGTCGCGCCCCGGTGGACGAGGACGCCGGTGAGGGCCACGCTGGGCGGGAGCGCGGTCAGCGAGACGAGCAACACGCCGATGACCGTCTCGACGCCGCCGAGTCCGCCCGGGAGCGGCGTGATCCCCGCGATGGCGCCGACCGGAACGACGAGCAACACGACCCAGAACGGGACGGGGTCACCCAGTGCCGCGAGCGACAGCCACAGCGAGGTACACATCGCCAGCCAGCCGAGCCCGGAGAACCCGACCGCCGTGACCAGCGTCGCCCGGTCGCCGGCGACCCGGTCGATGGCGTCGAAGAACGTCTCGATGCGTGCCGCGACGTCGGCGGCCGTCGGTGGCGTCGTCTTCGGGATCACCCGCCCGAACGTCCGGACGACGGGCGTCGCGGTGCGGACGACCCCCGCCTCCAGTTCGAACCGGTAGCGCCAGCCGAGATACGCCGCCAGGGGCGTCCCGACCGCCAGCACGGCGACGGCGACCGCCGCGAACCGGAGGTCCTGCCCGAGTTGGACGGTGCTCGCCAGCGCGAACGTCAGTCCGGTGACCGCGAACGCGACCGTCGGGACGAAGTGGATGGCGTCGACCGAGGCGATCGCCGCCAGCCCGGTTTCGTATTCGCGGTCGGTCGCCCGCAAGATGAGGTAGGCGCTGACCGGTTCGCCCCCGGCCTGGCCGAACGGCGTGACGTTGTTGGCGAAGACGGCGCCGGCGAACACCAGCGTCCCCATCGGGACGGAGACCGGCGCGTCCAGCGCGGCCAGGACCGTCCGCAGCGCCAGTCCCCACAGCACGAGCCAGCAGGCGGCCACGCCGAGGATCGCGAGCAGGTAGGCCGGGCGGATGTCCCTGACGGCGTCGATGACGCCGTCGATACCGACGACCCAGACCAGCGCGGCGAGGACGAGCGCCGCACCGACAAACCCCGCCAGCGTGGCCCACCTGCCGCCGTCCATGTCCCGGTGGTCGGCGACCGACGGTTTCAACCCACCGAACCCGGATCCCCGGCACAGACCGAGCCGTTTTCCCGCCGCCGTGTCAACGCCGGATATGGACGAACGGACGGCCCTGGGGATGCTGGCCGAGCGGCTGCCGGCGGCGGGCGACGACGCCGCCGTCGTTGACGGCCAGGTGATCACGACGGACATGCTCCACGAGCGGACGGACTTCCCCGAGGGGACGACCCGGTACACGGCCGGGTGGCGAGCGGTCGGCGCGTCGCTGTCGGACGTCGCCGCGATGGGCGCGGGGGCGACGGCCGCCGTCGCGGCCTACGGCGCGCCGACCTTCGAGGCCGACGACCTCGGCGCGTTCGTCGACGGCGCCTCTGACGTCTGTGAGCGCGTCGGCGGGGCGTACGTCGGCGGCGACCTCGACGACCACGACGAGTTCACCGTCGCGACCACGGCCCTCGGTACGACCACCGACCCCGTCCGGCGCTCGGGGGCGACTCCGGGCGAGGCGGTCTGTGTCACCGGGACGCTCGGCCGGAGCGGCGCGGCACTGGAGCTGTTCGGGGCCGGCGACCACGAGCGCGCCAACGACCTGTTCCGGTTCGAGCCCCGCGTCGAGGCCGGACAGGTCCTCGCCGACCACGCCACGGCGATGCTCGATTCGAGCGACGGACTCGCACGGTCGCTCCACCAGCTCGGTGCGGCCAGCGACTGCGGCGTCGCGGTCGAGTCGCCGCTCCCGGTCGACGCCGTCGTCGAGGAAGTCGCCGACGACGAAACACGGCGACGGGAACTGGGTGTCTTCTTCGGCGAGGACTTCGAACTGGTCTGTACGCTGCCGGCGGAGTCGGTCGATACCGCGCGGGCGGATCTGTCGGTCGGTCTGACGAGGATCGGGACAGTCGTCGAGAGCGGCCTCACGCTCGATGGCGAACCGTTGCCCGACCGGGGCTACACGCACTAAAAGGGGGCTCCGGTGGCCGAAACCCGTCGAGAACCGACTACACTTCCTGGCTGGCGGCGTCGGTCTCGGGCACGTCCTCGGAGGAGCCCACTTCGGTGGCGTCGGTGACCACCAGCCGACAGGTCTCGTCGCCGTCTTTCAAACAAGAGGCCTCGTCGATCTCCAGGGGCGTCCCGTAGTAGTCGCCGACGCCCTCGATCATCCCCCACGCGAGTTCACAGAGGTACCGGTCCGAGGTGTAGATGACGACGACCCGATGGTCGCCGATGCGGTCGGTCGCCAGTTCTGGCGGCGTGAACGTCACGTCGTCGCGACGACGGAGCGACTCGTGGATCGTCTCCTCGACGTTTTCGATCATGTCCAGGGCGTCCCAGTCGTCGTCGAAGTAGACCCGTTCGTAGAGGTCCGCCAGCGACTCGAAGAGGTACCGGCCGAACTCGCGCTGGAGCGCCGGGCCGTCCATCCCGAAGTCGTCGACGAGCACCCCGTAGATGGCCAGGAACTCCTCGTCGGGGTACTCTTCCATCCGGGAGTAGATAGTGCGATCGACCCCCGCCCGGTTTCTGACTTCCCGCCACGTATCGTTCCCCTCCTGGTCCCGTATGAACGACTGGAGACCGGACATCACGACCCCGTGCATTACCGGGAACTATCTCCAGTCGTTTTGAAAACCTTTCGGGATGACACGAAAACTGTCTTCGGTGTGACCCGACCGCCGGCCACACGGGGGACCGGTCGCCGGTCAGTCTATATGTCACACTGAGATTATCTCGATCGGGACCGGCGTGAAACAGAGCAGTCCGAGCACGAGCGTCAGGACGCCCAGCGCTTTGCGCCTGGCGTCGACCGGGTCGTCGCGGACGGGCGTCGCCGGGCCGGCGTAGGCCAGCGCGATCGCGATGACGCCCCAGAACGCCCAGAGGACGACCGCGTTCGTAGCGTCGCGGGCGACGTAGACGTACCCCGCGAGGGCGAACAGTCCGGCCGGGACGGCCGCGGCGACGGTCTCCTGGCGCGGCCCGAGCACCGCCCGGACGACGTGGCCGCCGTCGAACTGGCCGACCGGCAACAGGTTGAGAAACGTCACGAACATCCCGACCCAGCCGCCGAAGATGACGGGATTGGCCGCAAGCGTCGGGTCCTCGTAGGACAGCGGCTGACCGGTCACGACAGCCAGCCCCTGCAACAGCAGCGGATAGTTGAACCGGAAGGCGGTGGTCGACTGGCTGTCGAGGACCCGTTCGGGAACCGTGATCGGGTCCAGTGACAGCCCGATGACCGTCACCACGACGGTCGCGACGAGACCGGCCAGCGGTCCCGCGGCACCGATGTCGAACAGCGCCTTCCGGCTCGGGATCCGGCCACGCATCCGGATGACCGCGCCCATCGTCCCGATCAGCGACGGGAAGGGGATGAAATAGGGCAGGCTGGCGTCGACGTCGTAGTAGCGGATCATCACGTAGTGACCCATCTCGTGGACGGCCAGCACGCCCAGGATGGCGGCCGCGAACGGCCAGGCCGAAAGCAGGTCCAGCGGCCCCGTCACCTGGATGTAGTACCACTGGGTGCCCACCAGCAGCGTCGAGAGTACCGTAACGACGAAAAAGACCAGGTTCGTCCACGGAATGCCGTCGATGTGAGGGCCCCGGGGCTCGGCGACGAGCACGTACTGGGAGCGAGCGGGACCGACGGGCGACCCCGCGCCGTTCGGTTCGAGCGACGCCCCCCGTGGGGACGCTCCGGGCCCCAGTTCCGACCCGGACGGTTCGACCGTCAGGTCCGAGTCTGTCGGTTCGCCGGCCGAACGCGTCTCGTCGAGCGAGACGTCGACCTGCGCGCGGGTCGACAGTGACACCTCGTAGCCGGCGTCGTGAAACAGCGGCCACAGTTCGCGTTCGAGGGCCCCAACCGACGTCTGTGGCGTGCCGAGATAGTAGACCGTGTCGTCGTGTGTCCGTACGTCGGCGACGCGAAACGTGGTGCCGACCTCCGTCGCCGACGGCGGGTCGGCCGACGTGGACCCCTCACTCATCGCCCGATGGTACGGGCCTGCCTGGTATAAATCCCGGGACAGGGAGCCGACGGACGTCGGATACCGGCCGAATTCCGAACCGCCGGCCTGAGAGACGACACGCTCCGATAGCGAGTGAGCACACGAACAGGGGGCCGAAAACGGGCGGACCGCGATGTCCCCGAAGGGGGTGCAGGGGAGCCAGGGGCGCGAAATTCCGATGCGTCGGGGACAGTACACCGGAGGTGTCCGGGGGACTCGGGCGGCGGTCAGGCAGTCTCGACGCGCCACGTGGTAGCGCTCGTGTACGACCACTTCTCGACGTGCAGGTCCGAGGCCGAGTCGCGGATCTTGACCATCAGCGCACCGATCTCCTTGGGCGAGAGGCCGACCTCGTCGGCGATGAACTTGCTCTTGAAGTACATCTCGCCGTCCTCGGCCTTCTGCTCGAGATACGAGCGGAGTCGCTGTTCCTTCGTTGGCTCGTCGTCGCCGGAGGGCTTGAACATCGAACTCATGTTGACACCTCACCACTGCCTCTGTTCGGGACCCCAATATAAAGAGCGGAATCTTCGGGTTGCTTCGTGTCGTTTCAGTCATGAACAGCGAAAAAAGCGGTGGTCCAGGTATTTCAGAACGTTTCAAAAGCCGTCCAGACGTTTTATAATCGGTTCTAAGAGTTCTATTTATATTCCGACTGCCAGGAAATAAGGTGTCAACGATGGGTGAGCCTGAGCGGATACCTCGGTAATATTCGCCGCAGTTCACGGGGAGATGTCGTGTAGCGTGGCGCCACGTCATAGTGATTATTGTAGGTCTGTTCCGGATCGACCGCACGACTGCGTGCAGTCGTACCGGTAAATCGCTACAATAATCACTATCAGTCCCGGGACAGTGGTCCTTGACAACCCTTAAGACGGCATCGTGGTAACCCCGTCCCAATGAGAACAGTCGTCTCTATCGGTGGGAGCGTCCTCGTGCCCGACGTCGACCCGGAACGGGTCGAGTCCTACGCCGACGTCATCGAGTCGCTCGACGCCGACGGTCACACGCTCGGAACCGTCGTCGGCGGCGGCCCGACGGCCCGCGAGTACATCACGACGGCACGCGATCTGGGCGCCAACGAGATCGAACTCGACCAGCTCGGCATCGCGGTTACGCGGTTGAACGCACGGTTGCTTGTCGCCGCGCTGGACGAGCGCGCGGCGCCGACGCCCCCGGAGGACTACGAGACGGGTGGCGAGGCCATCCGCCGGGGAGATGTGCCGGTGATGGGCGGCGTCGTGGCGGGGCAGACGACCGACACCGTCGGGACCGCCTTCGCGGAGTACGTCGACGCCGACCTGGTGGTGTTCGCGACGAACGTCCCGGGCGTGTACGACGCCGACCCCGATAGCGACCCCGACGCGACGAAATACGACGAGATCACCGCGAGTGAACTGGCCACGCTGGTCGCTCAGACCGGCGTCGACGCCGGCAGCAACGCCCCGGTCGACCTGCTGGCGGCCAAACTCGTCGAGCGGTCGGGTATCAGGGCGCTGGTGCTCGACGGAACCGACCCGGCCGCCGTCGAGCGCGCGATCCGGACCGGCGAGCACGACGGAACGACGGTCGTCCCGGCTGACGCCAACGGTCCGCCGGCCGAGTGGAACGATGAGTGAGGACGGGGACGACGACACGGGCCCGGTCGCGGTGTCGAGTCCCGGCGACGAGGACGGGAACGGTGACGACCGCTACGCGTTCTGGGCCGACGAGGTCGCCGACGCGGTCGAGGCCCGGAGCCCCACGGAGCCGGTCGTGATCAAGGGTGGTATCTCCCCCTCTGGTGTCCCACACCTCGGCAACGTCAACGAGATCACTCGCGGCTACTTCGTCGCCGAGGTGTTGCGCGACCGGGGGTGGACGGTCCGGCAGGTGTTCACCACCGACGACCGCGACCCGCTCCGGAAGCTCCCCCGGAAGCTCGCGGACCTGGACGGGAACATCGTCGACCTGGGCGACGTGGACGCGGGCGCGCTCGGCCGGAACCTCGGGCACGCCTACACGGACATCCCCGACCCCTTCGGCTGCTGTGACTCCTACGGCGCGCACTTCTCGGCGCTCATCGGGGCGTCGGCCGACCTGCTGGGCGTGCCGATCGACGTCGTCTCGACGACCGAACTGTACGAGTCGGGTCGGTTCGACGACGTGGTCGAACACGTCCTCGCGAACCGGGACCGCGCCCGGGAGGTGCTGGGCCAGTACCAGGACAAGGTCGACGCCGACTACGCCCCCTTCAACCCGGTCTGTGGGTCGTGTGGGAAGATCACGGAGACGGTGACCGGCGTCGATATCGACGCCCGGACGGTCGCCTACCGGTGTACGGACATCGAGGCCGGCGAGCGGACCATCGAGGGGTGTGGCCACGAGGGGGAAGCCACCTTCCGCGAGGGGAAACTCCCCTGGCGGTTCGAGTGGCCCGCCCAGTGGGACGTGCTGGGGGTCGACTTCGAACCGTTCGGCAAGGACCACGCCGAGGGCTCCTGGCCCTCCGGCGTCGACATCGCCGAGAACGTCCTCGGGACCGACCCCCCCGAACCGATGGTCTACGAGTGGTTCACGCTCGACGACGAGCCCTTTTCGTCCTCCGAGGGCAACGTCGTCCTCGTCCACGACGTCCTGGAGACCCTGGAACCCGAAGTCCTGCGCTTTTTCTTCGCGAAAGACCCCAACCGGGCGCGGGACTTCAGCGTCGAACGCCTGGACCAGCTCGTCGACGAGTTCGACCGCGCCGAACGGCTCTACTACGACGAGGAGACCGGCACCGACGACGAGACCCGGCGGGCCGACAGGGTGTACCCGTACCTGTTCGACCTGGACGACGTTCCCGACGACGCGCTCGCGGCGGGCGACGTGACCGTCGACCCGGCCGCGTTCGACCACGACGACCCCGACCACAGGCGCCAGCGCCGGACCTTCCTCGACGAGACGTTCACAGACCGGGTGCGACTCCCCTACACGTTCGCGGCCGTCCTCGGGATGTTCGACGACGAGGCCGCCCGCCTCGAAGCCGCGCGGGCCCAGAACCACGTCACCGACGCCGACCCCGACTGGGCGGTCACGGACGCCTTCGAGCGCGTGGCCCTCGCCAGCGAGTGGGCGACCCGGACCGACAACGAGTACAACTACAGCGTCCAGCGGGGGTCGGCCCCGGCCGTCGACGTCGACGACGAAACTGCAGCGGCACTGGACGAACTCGCCGGGTTCGTCGCCGACGGCGCCGACGGCGAGGCGATCCAGGGCGAGATCTACGAGACAGCAAAGCGTCACGGGCTGGACGTCGGGGACTTCTTCGCCGCCGGCTACCGCCTGTTTTTCGACGACGACGAGGGGCCACAGCTGGGCTATTTCCTCGCGAAACTCGACCGCGAGTTCGTCGTCGACCGGTTGCGCCGCGAGCGGTGATACGGTCGTGCGTACCCAATCACGAGTCGGGGCGGGGGCCGACCGGGCGATTGTCGCACGGACGAACGGAACGCTCTTGATGGGGAGGCCCCAGGCTCAACCAAATGGTGGACACGCTCACGCTGGTGCTCGCCGGGGTCGTCGTCTCCACCCTGGGGATGATGGCGCTTCGCGCCCGGGGGCTGTTGCCCGAGTCGGTGCGCGTCTCCGGCCCCATCGTGACGCTACACACGAAGAAAGGGCGGGCGTTCCTGGACTGGCTGGCCGCGCCCCGGCGGTTCTGGCGTGCCTGGGGGAACTTCGGCGTCGGCATCGCCGTGGTCGTCATGTTCGGCGCGGCGGCCGCCGTGTTCAGTTCCGCCCTCGCGGCCATCGACCAGCCCGAACGGACCGCCTTCAGTAACCCACAGAACGCGCTGGTCATCCCCGGCGTCAACGACTTCCTCCCGCTTGCGGCCGCCCCGGAGATCGTCTTCGGGCTCGTCGTCGGACTGGTCGTCCACGAGGGCGGCCACGGCCTGCTCTGTCGGGTCGAAGACATCGATATCGACTCGATGGGGCTGGCGTTTCTCTCCGTGTTCCCGATCGGCGCGTTCGTCGAACCCGACGAGGACAGCCGGAACGCCGCCTCGCGCGGGAGCCAGACGCGGATGTTCGCCGCCGGCGTGACGAACAACTTCCTCGTGACGTTCCTGGCCTTTCTGCTGTTGTTCGGCCCGGTCGCCGGGTCCATCTCGGTCGCCGCCGGCCTCCCGGTCGGCGACGTACTCCAGGGCTCCTCGGCCGACGACGCCGGCCTCGAACACGGCGACGTCGTCGAGCAGGTGGAGGGAACTGCCGTCGCCAACGGCTCGGAGTTCGAGGCCGAACTCGACCGCGTCGAGGGCCGGGAAGTGTCCCTCTCGCTCAGGGACGGCCGCCAGCTCACGGTCGAGCGGTCCGTACTGGTCACCCGGGCGGTGCCTGGCGTGCTGACGGGGATCGAACTGAGTCGAACCGACCCCACGGTGGTCGAGCGCGTCAACGGGACAGTCGTCCACACGGAGGGACAGTTCGCCCGGGCGGTTGCCGACCGGCCGGTCGTCGACCTGACGACCAACCGCGGAAACACGACGGTGCCCGTCGGCGCGTACATCGCCCGCGTCCAGTCGGACGAACCCCTGGCCGCCGCCGGTGCACCGACCGACGAGGACAGACAGGTCGTCGTCACGGGCGTCGCCGGCCGGCGGGTGACCAACGCCTCGGCGCTCTCGACGGTCCTCGACGGAACCGAGCCCGGCGAGACGGTGTCCGTCGTCGCGTACGTCGACGGCCAGCGCCAGGAGTACCAGGTCGAACTCACCACCGGCGACGACGGACACGGCTACCTCGGCGTCAGGATCGCGCCGGGGTACAGCGGACTGGTTCTCGACGACATGGGTATCGACGCCTACCCCGCCGAGGGGTTCCTGGGCTTTCTCGGCGGGTCGACCGGACCGCTCGGTGGACTGCTGTCGGGTGACTTCCTCCGGAACGCGCTGGTGGTCCTCCTGTTGCCCTTCTTCGGGGCCTTCGCCGGCGGCAACTACAACTTCGCCGGGTTCATCCCACCCGTCGACAACTTCTACACGGTGACGGGCCCGCTGGAACCGCTGGGCGGTGGCGTGTTCCTCCTCGCGAACGTCCTCTTCTGGAGCGCGTGGGTCAACCTCAACCTCGGGCTGTTCAACTGCATCCCGATGTTCCCCCTGGACGGCGGCCACATCCTGCGGGCCAGCACCGAGTCGTTCATCGCCCGCCTGCCCGTCGAGGAAGGGCGCAGACTCACCTCCGCCGTCACCGTCTCGGTCAGCGTCGCCATGCTCGTCGGCCTCGCTGTCATGCTGTTCGCACCCCAGTTCCTCTGATAGTGATTATTGTAGCGATTTACCGGTACGACCGAACGATTGCGTGCGGTCGATCCGGAACAGACCGACAATAATCACTATGACTACCGGGCTTTCGCGGTCGGTTGTCACCGTATCCGGCCCCACCCCGCCATCGACGGGTGAATGAATTTGGGTATACGTTAGCTATTCCACCCAGATGTACCTTGTTCTAGAAGTTAAGAGGGAGAGTACGAAACATTCATTAGCCATATTCGCATGTGGGTAGGCATGAGTGTCGATCGGGCGTCGGTCGATGGGCTGACGAGCGGTGACGGCGAGACGATGGCGGCGGTCGACGAGATAGACGGACAGACACACTTCGTCATCGCGGACGTCGGACGGGAGGGCGCCTGGGTCGCGGTCGCCGAGCGGGTGGCCGTCCCGGCCGACAGGTAGACCCTCATATACTGACCGACAGAGGCTCTGATAGATATTCGCCGGACCCGAGGCGACGGCGAATTCTATCAAACGTTCTGTCGGCCAGTATACGGTCGTGCGTACCTACTTTCTGCAGTGTCGGTTCGGATCGGCGTTTCGGACCACGGGGACAGTCGTCTGTTATACTGTCGGACACAAGCGATGCAACCGTCGAGTGACTGTTCCGACCGGTATAGGTCTCTCGATGGCCGAAACTCGACACGTGTGTTCACGTACTTGTGTCCGACAGTATACGTGGGCACAAAAAGAAGTACGCACGACCCACGCGACGTGACTGACGGCCGCGAAAAGCAAGGTTCCTTACTCGGGGTGCCGAACGACCTGTATGGACAGACGCGAGCCCCCCCAGACAGCGGAAGGGTGGTACGCCCTCCACGACCTCCGGACGGTCGACTGGGCGGCCTGGAGCGACGCGCCCGAACGCGAGCGAAAACGGGCCATCGAGGAGGCGACGGAGTTCCTGCAGGACGCGACGGCCGTCGCCGACGCCCCGGACGGTGACTCGGCGCTGTACGCGGTCACCGGCCACAAGGCGGACCTGCTGGTCGTCCACCTCCGGCCGAGCCACGCGGCCGTCGAACGCCTCGAACGCCGGTTCGAACGCACCGAGTTCGCCCGCTTTACCGACCAGACCGACTCGTTCGTCTCGGTGACCGAAGCCTCGGGCTACTCCGAGCGAGCACGCGAGTATCTCGATGGCGAGGTCGCCGACGACTCGGGGCTGGCCCAGTACATCCGCTCGCGGCTCTACCCCGAGATTCCCGAGCGCGAACACGTCTCCTTTTACCCGATGGAAAAGCGCCGTCGGCCCGACCAGAACTGGTACGACCTCCCTTTCGAGGAGCGGGCCGAACACATGGACGCCCACGGTGACATCGGCCGCGACTACGCCGGCAAGGTAACGCAGATGATCACCGGGGCAGTCGGCATGGACGACTGGGAGTGGGGCGTCACGCTGTGGGCCGACGACCTCACCGACGTCAAAGACCTCCTCTACGAGATGCGTTTCGACCCCTCGTCGTCGAAGTTCGCCGACTTCGGCCCCTTCTACGTGGGACGGCGGTTCCCGCCGGCCGACCTCGAAGCGTACCTCGCCGGCGAGCACGTTCCGGCGGACGAACCGACGGACGAACCCAGCCACAACGCGGGCACGGTGAGCAGTGACGGTGGCGACGCGGACGACGGCGGTGGGGTCGACTGGGTCACGCCGGCGGAGGTAAACGAATCCAGCGGGGCCACCCCGAGCGAGGCCGACGAGAGTGGGGCCGACGCCGACGGCGACGAGGAAAAACCGGCCGCCGCGGCGAACGAGAACGGGGGCGGTCGTCCGCCCACGCCGGGAGCGGCCGACGACGTGACGACGGTCGAGGACATCGCTCGTCGGCTGGTCGAGTTCGGCCTCATGCCCGGCGAGTACGACGACGGCGACCACGCGCTGGTCTGTTACCTGGAGGGCGACGCCGAGGACGTCGTCGACGAGGTGAGCGGACTGCGGGACAACTTTGACCACTACGACACCCACCGGCTGACCAGCGTCCGGGCCGAGGGCGGCCAGGCCGCCGTCGTCAGCCTCTGGGCGACCGAGAGCGCGGCCTCGACCGCCGCCGGCTTTCTGACCGACATCGGCAGCGTCTCGCGGACCGTCCGCGGGACGCTGGGCGAACCCGAGGGCACCGACGGCGGACACGACGAGGTACCCGACGCCAGTCGAGACGGCGCGGACGCGACGGCGATTCGCGAACAGCTGGCCGACAGCGGCGTCTACGCCGGCCAGCCCCACGGCGAGGACGTGTACGCGCTGGTGGTCTACTCGGCGGCCGACGTGGGGACGCTGGCCCCGGCAGTCGGGGACCTGCGCGACGGCTTCGACCGCTACGACACGCACGTCAAGACGGCCATTTACACCTCCGACGAGGGGGTCACGACCGGCGACGCCGCCGACGTGACGGCCATCGCCAGCGTCTGGGAGACCGGAGACGCCGCCGACACCGCCGCGGACTTCCTGACCGACCTCCCGGAGGTGGTGGGCCGCTCGGAGGACCGCGAGGGCTTCGGCACGATGGGGATGTTCTACACGGTCAAACCGGACTACCGCGAGGAGTTCGTCGACACCTTCGGGACGGTGGGCGAGCGACTGGCCGGGATGGACGGCCACCGCGAGACGGCGCTGCTCGTCAACCACGAGGACGACACCGACATGTTCATCGCCAGCCGCTGGGACGCCAGGGAGGACGCGATGGGGTTTTTCCGCTCCGAGGAGTTCCGCGACACCGTCGAGTGGGGGCGGGAAGTGCTGGCCGACCAGCCACGCCACGTGTTTCTCGCCTGATAGTGATTATTGTAGCGATTTACCGGTATGACCGTACGAACGCGTGCGGTCGATCCGGAACAGACCGACAATAATCACTATGAGAGCGACGGCGTAGAGAGTGGATCCCGAGCGGAGCACGGGACACTGCGACGGTCATTCGAGCGTCCACAGCAGCGCGGTCAGCCCGGTCGCGCCGGCGAGTGCGACCGCGAGCAGGCCGAAGGCGGCCCGGAAGCCGACTGTCTCGGAGAGGTAGCCCACCACGGCCGGGCCGACCGCACCGGCCCCCATCAACAGCGTGCGGACGGCGCCGAGGCCGCCACCGGCGACGCCGTCGGGGAGAATCTGCATCAGGTAGGCGCCACGGACCGGCCGGAACCCGTGGGCGCCCAGTCCGAGCGCGACGACAGCTGCCCCCAGTTCGAGGACGCCCCCACCGGACGAGAGCGCGAGCGTCGCCGCCAGCCCCGCGGTGGCGACGCCGAGTGTCGCCACGAGCACCGGGAGACGGCCGACCCGGTCGCTGGCCTCGCCGGTGCCCAGCTGGACGAGACTGACGGCGAACAGTGCTCCGAACAGGAGGTTGGCACTCGCCGACGGCAGTCCGGCCTCCGTGACGAGATACAGCGGCAGGAAGGCCACGACGCCGTTGTACGCGAAGCCGAACAGGACGGTGACGGCGACGAACGCAGCGAACCGCAACCGGCCGAACAGGCCCAGATACGCGCGAACGGAACCGGCGCTCGTCTGCGCGCCGCCGTCGCTGGCCGCCCCCTGTGCGGCGATGGTCCGGTCGTCGGCGAGTCGCCGCGGGACCCGCACCAGCAACGCCCCGACCAGAGCGAGGCCGGCGAGGCCGCCGACCAGAAACAGCGTCCGCCAGGGCGCACCGGCGACCGGCGGCAAGCCGGCGGCGACCACGACCGCGGCGGGGGCGGCGGCGCCGGCCAGACTCCCGGTCGTGTCGAACACGCCCAGCGCGCGGCCGGTCCGGGTGTGATAGACCCGCGAGAGCAACTCGACCGAGGCGGTCTTGTACACGCCGGTGCCGGCACCCATGAGGACCATCGCGCCGACGAGCACGCCGAACGGCGCGTCGACGACGAGCGCGAGCGCGCCGACCGTCGTCACGAGTCCGCCGGCGGCGACGACGGCGACCGGGCCGACGCGGTCGGCGAGCAGCCCCGACGGGAACTGCAACAGCGCGTACATCAGCATGAATCCGGTGAACGCCGTCCCGAGGACGGTCCGGGAGACCCCGTAGCTCGCGCCCAGCGTCTCGAACAGCGGCGGGAACGCGTACCGGAGGAACTTCCCGAAAAACCAGATAGCAGCGGTGACCGCCAGCGCATCCAGGCGGGCGAGTCTCGCGCGAGCGAGCGTCACCGCTGTCGCCTCCGTCGGCGTCGACGTGCTGTGAGCGACTGCATCCGCCCGAGATATCGTGACCGTCCGGCTAAAGGAGTCCGGTCACTGTCCGCGGCGCCAGCCAACAACGCCAAGCCGCTGGGCGTCGTACCACTGACCGTGCCAGACCACGACAATGGAGGCGACACCGGGCCGGCTGACGTCCCGCCCGTCGACGCCGTCGACGACACGCCGACGGTCACGTGTACGCGCTGTGACCGCGAGTGGAACCTGGCGTATGAACTCGACGACCTCGGGGTCGGCAACCAGGCTGTCGAACAGTTCGCGCTGGACCACAAACGCCACACCGGCCACTTCCCGGACGGAGTGGCAACCTGGCGAGCGGCGTGTCGCAACTGCCCCGAAGGGTCGGAACACCTCGCCGAACGCGGGGCGCGACGGTGGGCCGAAACCCACGCGAGACACACACGCCACAGCGTCGCTATCGACCACGCCGACGCCGAGGAGACGACCGTCGTCGACGGCCCCGCCGACGAGTGATACGGTCGTGCGTAATTCTTTTCATGCCCACGTAATAGACGACCGTCCCCGTGGTCAGAAACGCCACTCCGCACCGACACTGCGGAAATTACGTACGCACGACCGTATCACTCGTCGTCTTCGGTCGTCGTTTTCTCGAGGTCGACGTCCCCGAAGTAGATCCCCGCGCCGTCCTGTGCGACCTTCTCGGCGAGGACGGCACACTTGACCCGCATCGGGGAGATGTCGACCCCGAGCATGTCTATCACGTCGTCGCGGTCCATCTCTTGGAGGTCCGCGACGGCCATCCCGTGGAGCTGTTCCGAGAGCATTGACGCCGACGCCTGGGAGATCGCACAGCCGTCGCCCTGGAAGGCCACGGCCTCGATGGTCTCGTCGTCGTCGTCGAGGACGACGTCCATCCGTATCGTGTCGCCACACATCGGGTTCTCGCCGGTGTGGGAGTAGGTCGGGTCCTCGATCTCCCCGTAGTTGCGCGGGTTCTTGTAGTGGTCGAGGATCTGCTGTCGGTACATGTCCGATCCGCCGATTCCCATAGTGGATACAGATAGGCTCCAATCCCGGAAAAACGTTCCGAGGCAGGCCGCCGCACGCGGATGACCGGGCTCGGCCGGCCGTCGAAAAGCCAGTGTCATACTGTCGGACACAAGTACGTGAACACGCTTGTCGGTGTGTCACCATCGAGACGTCTCGGAGACCACCAAACGAAGCATCGAGTGTCGGCTTGCTCGTGTCCGACAGTATCATAGTGATTATTGTAGCGATTTGCCGGTACGACCGCACGATTGCGTGCGGTCGATCCGGAACAGACCGACAATAATCACTATCAGTCGTCGGCGTAGGCCTGTTCGAACGGCCGGGGCGGGAGCAGCAGGTCCTCCAGTTCCGGTACGTCCTTGACGTTGTAGACGACTTTCAACTCGGGCGTCGTCGGGATGCCGTTACAGGACAGCTGGAACCCGCGGGCGGCCAGGTCGTCGGGGAGGATGGTGTCGACGCGGGGCGCGAGCGACCCCTCGGTGAGATACACCGCGCAGTTCGCACAGGCCCCGCCCCGGCAGGCGAAGGGCCAGGCGAACCCGCGACGTTCGGCCGCTTCGAGCAGCGACTCCCGGGGTTCGACCCGGAACTCGCCGTAGTCGACCTCGCCCAGGTCGGCGCCGGCCGCCTTCGCGAACAGGTCGGGATCGTCCAGCTCCCAGCCGTGGTCGTCCAGCACCGCGTAGTTGAGATACTCGACGTGGGTACCTGTCCGGGGCGTTCCAGTCTCCCACTGGCTCGCGTCCGACCCATCCGTCGTCTCCGACCTGGCTCTGCCCGTGGGCCTGTTCGTCGCGCTGCTCCCGGTTCCTGTCGCGTCCGTACCGTCGTCGAGCCGCGGCTCGTGACCCTCTATTATCTCCTCGTAGGCGACCTGAACCCGTTGAAACTCCTCGACGGTGCCGCCCTGGTCCGGGTGGGCCTCCTTGACACGCTCCCGGTAGGCGTCGTTGAGCGTGTCCTCGTCGACCCCCGGCTCCACTCCCAGCACCTCGTAGGGCGATTCCACGCATGCGTCTAATGAAAAGGCGTCTATAAACCCACGTTTTTCGAGGAGCCCTTCCTCGCTCGCTTCGCTCGCTGCGGAGAGGGCTCCTCGAAAAACGTGGGCGAAAAAACCGGACGCTCCTTGCAGTCGCGTCCGGCGAACCGCCTCGCCTCGCTCGGCGGACGTTCAGCAAGCGGTAGCGCGGAGCCCCCGGCCTCACGGAGCGAGCGAAGCGAGCGAGTAGGGCGGGGTAGTTTACGCGAACAGTTCTCGCGTCGCGTCGACGGCTTCGACGAGTTTGTCCACTTCCTCGCGCGTGTTGTAGAGGTAGAAGCTGGCGCGGGCGGAGGCCGCGGCGCCGAGTTTGTCGTGGAGGGGCTGGGTGCAGTGGTCGCCGGCACGGATGGCGACGGCGAACTCGTTGAGTATCTCGGAGGTGTCGTGGGCGTGGACGTCGCCGAGATTGAACGAGACCAGCGCCGCGCGGTCGTCGCCGGGCGGGCCGTACACCTCGACGTCGCCGGTCTCGGTGAGCCGGTCGTAGGCGTACTCGGCGAGCTGTTCGCCGTGGCGCTTGACGTTGTCCATCCCGATGTCGTCGAGGTAGTCACACGCCTCGGCCAGCGCGATGCCCTGGGCGATGACCGGCGTCCCGGCCTCGAATTTCCAGGGGAGTTCGTGCCACGTCGAGTCCTCGAAGGTGACCTTCGAGATCATCATCCCGCCGTAGAGGTACGGCTGCATCTCTTCCAGGATGTGTTCCTTGCCGTACAGCACGCCGATCCCGGTCGGCCCACACATCTTGTGGCCCGAGAAGGCGAAGAAGTCGGCTCCCATCTCCCCGACGTCGACGGGCATGTGGGGCACTGACTGGGCGCCGTCGACAAAGGCCAGCGCGTCGTGGTCGTGGGCTAGGTCCACGAGTTCCGAAACCGGATTGACAGTACCGAGCGTGTTCGAGACGTGGACGACGCTGACCATCTCCGTGTCGTCGGTGACCAGTTCGCGGGCGTGGTCCATGTCGAGGTAGCCCTCGTCGTCGACGCGGATGTACTTCACCTCGGCGCCGGTCCTCTTGGCTATCTGTTGCCACGTCACGAGCGCGGCGTGGTGTTCCATCTCGGTCATGACGACCTCGTCGCCCGGCCCCAGTTCCGCCAGCCCCCACGCGTAGGCGACGGTGTTCATCGACTCCGTCGTGTTCTTGGTGAACACGACCTCCTCGCGGCCGTCGGCGCCGATGAACTCCGCGACCCGGTCGTGGGCGTCCTCGTATGCGATCGAGGCCTCCTGGCTCAACTGGTGGAGCCCCCGGTGGACGTTGGCGTTCGTGGTGTGGTAGTAGTCGACGATGGCGTCGACCACCGGCTCGGGCGTCTGGCTCGTCGCCGCGTTGTCGAGATAGACCAGCTGCTCGCCGTCGAACTCCCGCTGGAGGATCGGGAAGTCCGCCCGTATCCCCTCGACGTCGAGCGCGTCCGTTTCTGAGAGTCCCATTACCCGATCGAAGGCCCCGCAGGGCTAACTTTCCTTCGGTTCGTGCGAACTCTGGTTTGTGCTTCGGAAAGCGATGGCGGTCGCGGGTCCGCTTTAGGGGGCGATCCACCAGGGGCAGACCGGCGAGTCACAGCCAGAGCAGCTGTGCGTGGCGCGTCCCGTCGAGTTCGAGGACGTTGTCCTCGTCGACGAAGCCGTGTTCGACGGCCAGCGCAACGGCTTCGGTGCCGACGATGTTGGCGGTCGAACAGCGCGCGAGGCTGTCCAGCACCTCCGTCTCGGTGGCCTCGGGACCGTCGTAGAAGTCCGGGTCGACGGTCAGGGAGACCGCCCCGTTCTCGAACGTCTCGCCGAGCACGTCGGGGTCACAGACCGAGACGAGCAGACCCTCGTCGGTGTCGCGCTCGTTGAGCAGCATCTATTCGAGGAGGTCCGCCTCGGCCTCCTGGCGGAGTTCGTCTGCCTCCTCGGCCAGCTCCTCGGCGCGGTCGTACTCGCCCAGTTCTTCGAGGGCGCGGGCTTTCTCCTCTATGATCTCGGCGTTCCTGAACCCGAGACGGATGGCGTTGTCGAAGGCGTTGCGGGCGTCCTCCGCGAGGCCGCGTTCGAGCAGGAAGAAACCCCGGTTGTACCAGCCCTGCGCGAACCTGGGGTCGACCTCGACGGCGCGTTCGGCGTGTTCGAGGGCCTGTTCGGTCCGGCCCGACTCCCAGAGGGCGAAAGCGAGGTTGGTGTGAGCGGTCGCGGCGTGTTCGGAGTCGTCGTCGATCGACAGCGCCTCCCGGTAGGCGCCGATAGCGGCGTCGTACTCCTCCAGTTCGGCGTGTGCGGCGCCCTTGTTAGTCCGGGCTTCCTGTTCGATGCGGTCGTCCTCGGCGAAACGGGCGGCCCGCTCCAGGGCGTCGGTGGCCTGCTCGTAGCGGTTGATCCCGATGTAGCTGATCCCGACGTCGAGCAGTTGCTCGGCGTCGACGTCGTCGCTGGCGAGGTTGCGCTCGTCGAGCAGGTCCGTCAGCACACGCGAGTCGACCGGGTCCACGGTGTCCGGGTCGACGTTGAACTCCGGCGGGTCGATGTCGAACCCCTCGTATGGGTCGCCAAAGCCCTGCCCCGAGGAGAACTCGTAGTCGTCCCTGTCGTCAGTCATACCCTCGAGTACGCGAGGCGCAGGGTTAAGGGCTACGTCCCGCCGACGCCAGGGCCCTGGCCGGTCCTCATACTGTCGGACACAAGTACGTGAACACGCTCGTCGGTGTTTCACCATCGAGACGTCTCGGAGACCGCCAACCGAAGTATCGAGTGTCGACTTGCTTGTGTCCGACTACTCTATCGTGAACGCCGGTTCGGTGACGGACTCGCTTTTGCACTCGGGACAGCGCGCCGGGCGGTTGACGAGGTCGTCGAACCCGTCGAAGCCACAGTCCTCACATTCCGGCGGAGCGACCAGCAGCGTCTCGTCGGTCGGTTCCAGCGACCGGGCGATGTGGTCGACGTGCTGGAGGGCATCGTCGGTCGACACCTCGAACTCCCGGGCGAGCGCGCCCGCAGCCAGCGGTTCGCCGCGCAACCTGTCGGCGATACGCTGGCGGGTCGTCCGGCTCGCCTCGCGCATACCCCCGGTTGGACGGGCGTTCACTAAGCCTTTCCGGGGAGTCCGATCAGGTGGCTTATCCGGTCCCGCACCCGATCTGGAGTCGATGACCGACGCGACCCGGCGCGGCGGGGACGGGGCGAGCGCCGGCGAGGCTGCGACCGGCGACGCGGGGAGTGGCGACGCGGACACGGAACCCGCCGCCGACGACACCTACGGAGGTCTCGTCGGGGCCTTCCCGTACGCCGTCCGGGCCAGCGAGTCGCGGCTGTTCCGGGTCTACGCCGTCGGTGGCGGCCTCCTCGCCGGCCTCATCGTCGTTCTCTTCGCGCTCGCACTGGTCACGCTTCTCGGACGGACCGCCGGCGCGACCGGCGGGACGTTCACCTTCTCGCGGGCGTTTTTCGTCGTGGTGATGGTGCTCGTGGTCGTGCCGCTGGTCGCCCCGGTGTTGCTGGTCGCGCGCCGCCACCGGCGGTCGGGGTCGACCGCGGAATACGACCGGGCGCTCGCCGGCGCCGGCTGTCTGTTCGTGTTCGCGCTGTACCTCGGGCTCGTCATCTCGGCGCCCGATAGTCTGACCGACGACCCCGGCGGCGGCCCGCTGGGGGCGGTCGTGACGTGGCTGTACGCGCTCCCGCGGACCGCCGGGGCCGTCCCGCCGCTCGTCGCCGCTGCCGGCGTGTACGCCGTCCACCGACTGGTGCGGTAGTCGTCGAAACGGGCAAGACCCCCGGTCGACTACGACCGTCCATGAAAGAGGGGACCTTCCTGGTCGTCAAGGCCGACGCCGAAACCGCCGTCCTGCGCGACGTGAGCGACAGCCAGGTCCACACGCTCGCCGAGAACCCCGACCTCGAGGCGGGGACGGTCGCCGATGCGACGCTCGAACCCGAACCGCCCCTGGAGGTCGCCTGGCGGGTCATGGACCTGGAGCGGACGTTCACCGTCGAGGTTGGCGAGAGCGAGGAACCGCCGACACAGCGCGCCCGCGAGACGGCCGCCGGCCAGCCCGTCGGCGAACTCACCCGCCACGAACGCGCCGGCACCGGCGAGGTCCACGTCCTGACCGTTCCGGAGGAGGGCACCGACGCGGCCGTCGCCGACGTCCTCGCCGACGAGGCGACCGTCGAACGCGCGGCCCGCCTGGGCGTCGAACGCGTCGAAGTGCGCGCCGAACCCGGCGTCGTCAGCGTCCGCTACCTGCCCTGAACTCCCGACCGGTATACTGTCGGACACAAGTACGTGAACACACTCGTCGGTGTTTCACCATCGAGGCGTCTCGGAGACCGCCAACCGAAGTATCGAGTGTCGACTTGCTTGTATCCGACAGTATTAGTCGGGGCAGCCGAGGGTCCTTTCGCGTGATTGCGAGGGACTTATGACGACCACGGTCGACACGGGAACCGATGACTGACAACGACCGACCGCGACTCCGTGACTTCGGCGTCGAACCGGGAACCTTCGAGCCCGGACCCGGGAACGCGGTCACAGACGTCCCTTCGGTGGCCGTCGGCCACGAGACGCTCGTGGAGGGTGACCCGGAGGACCCGCCGTGTGTCCGGACCGGCGTCACCGCTGTCGACGTCCCCGACAGGAACCTCTACCGGGAACCACTGGTCGGGGCGACCCACGTCATAAACGGCTACGGGAAGTCGACCGGATTCGCGCAGGTGAA
Organism: Halobacteriales archaeon QH_10_67_22; assembly: GCA_003021305.1. GTDB lineage: Archaea > Halobacteriota > Halobacteria > Halobacteriales > Haloarculaceae > QS-4-69-31. The sequence continues at coordinate 32,731 of PXQN01000003.1, forward strand.
CGAACTCGGCCGCATCGAGACGCCGCTGTTGCTCACCAACACGCTCAACGTCTGGCGCGTCGCCGACGCGCTCGTCGACCACGTCCTCGACAGCAACCCGGACGCGCTCTCGATCAACCCGGTCGTCGGGGAGTGCAACGACGGTCGGCTCAATAACATCCAGTCGAGACACGTCGGGCCCGAGCACGTCCACTCGGCGCTCGCGTCAGCCTCGGACGACGTTCACGCCGCGTCTCGGGTCATACCCTGGGCGCGCTGGTGCTCGTCAACACCGGTCAGAGCAGGCACCTCCGCGTCGAGGGCCACCACGTCGGGGCCAGCCTCACCCCACCGTCGAGTCCCGAACCGGCCGAGGGCTCGATCATGATGCTCGTCGGGACCGACGCGCCGCTGGACCACAGACAGCTCGAACGGGTCGCGAGGCGGACGACGTTCGGCCTGGCACGCACCGGCAGCGCAGGCCAGCACGGAAGCGGCGACTTCGCCGTCGCGTTCACGACCCACACCGGCGGACCCGCTCTCCCGGAGGAGTCGCTGGACCCCCTGTTCGAGGCGACGGTCGAGGCCGTCGAGGAAGCCGTGGTCAACTCCGTGCTCCGGGCGGAGACGGTGGTCGGCACAACGACCACAGCCCACGCCATCCCGGTCGACGAGCTGCGAGGACTCCTCGGCGACTGAGCGAGCGCGTCATACGGTCGTGCGTAACTAATTTCTGCAGTGTCGGTTCGGATCGACGTTTCGGACCACGGGGACAGTCGTCTGTTACGTGGGCACAAAAAGAATTACGCACGACCGTATCACGGACGCCGCCCGTCGGAGCCGTCGCCCGGGAACGGGCCGGACCCTGTCAGTCCCGCGGCGTGCCCGCGCTCTGGACTGCCCAGCCGCCGTCGACGCCACAGGCATCGCGGACCTCGTACTCGACGGTCGTCGCTTCCGTGACGGTGTCACCACCCTCGACACGCTCGATACGCAACGGCACGTCTAGGGTGTCGCCACAGCAGCCGACGCCGACGAACTCCTCGACGGTCCGGCCCGCCTCGACAGTCCCGAGGGTCTTGCCCAGGTACGCACGGAAAGGGTCGTCCTCGACCGTCTCCCGCCCCCACCGACTCAGGTCGGCGGGATAGGAGACGACCACCCTGGTCGCCGCTCCGTCGTCTGTATCGTTCATATTCCCGATAGGCGCGCGACATCAAAAGCCGTTGGGTCAAAGAGGGGGCGTCTCGACCAGCGGGTACCAACAACCGCTCATACTGTCGGACACGAGCAAGTCGACACTCGATACTTCGGTTGGCGGTCTCCGAGACGTCTCGATGGTGAAACACCGACGAGCGTGTTCACGTACTTGTGTCCGACAGTATAACAGTCTCGTCGCCCGTCCGGCACGCAGAGACCGTTTCGCTCCCGGATCAGAGAAAAGCGTGTTGACCTATTCGTGTCCGAGTGGATATCGGGTCAGAAAAAACGGTGGGCGGGAGCACCGGGACTGCAGCGGCAGGTCTGGCCGACCGGGTGGCGGAGCGTTGCCGACCGCGAGAGCGGGCAGGTACGGATACGGCAACGGTCCAGTCGGCCAGGGGATCCGTGTCGAGTGTTCGGGGCGTGCGGGCGGCAGGCGCCGGGTAGAGCGCGCCGTCCGCACCCGAACCGAGGGACGGCGCCGACAAAAACCCGGCTGAAACTCAAACCCGCGTTTGACCTTCGAGGACGAAACGGTTAACGGTCGGTTGGCCCAAGGTTTCCCCGATGCAGACGCGCCCCGCCCTCCAGGCTCGGTCCGGTCCCTTCCGGCCGCGTCCACCCGGTCGCCGCGGCGACGGACAGGCACACGACAGCACGCCGCCGGGCACCGACTGACGATGCGGGCCGGGTCGCTCTTCGCAGTCGCACTGCTCGCGGTCGTGTTCGTCACCGGGGTCGTCACGCCGGTCGCCGGCACCGGCTCGGCCGCGCTGCCCGACGCTGCGTCGGCTGTGGAGACCGGCAGCGACTCGGTGCTGGCGTCCGGCCCGGCGGACACTGGCAACGTCCACGGGAACCACGTGGCCGTCGACCCGCAGGTGTCCGCCGACGGGACCGTCGTCGCCGAGACGGTCGCGACCCTCGCGTCCGGCTTTCTCGTCCTCAAGGCCGACGACGGCGGCCGTCCGGGCGAACCGGTCGGGCACACGTACCTGGACGGCGTCGGCTTCAGGACGGACGTCTCCGTCGCACTCGACGCTGCGGCCGGAACGGACCACCGCAGGCTGTGGGCGGTGGTCCACTTCGACGACGGCGACGGCGAGTTCGACCCGGCGGCCGACCCGTCGGGGGCCGACCGGAACCCCGCCGCGAGACAGTCGTTCGCACTCGGGGACGGCGACCGTCCGGTCCACGTCCTCGCACGCGAATCCGACCCGCTGGCCACAGACGACGGCGCGCTCACGGTCCGGCGCGTCTCGCTCGCCCGCGACGGCTATCTCGTCGCCCATCCGATAGACGGCGACCGCGTCGTCGGAAGACAGTCCCTCTCGGCGGGTCGCCACGACGGCGTCCGACTCACCCTCGACGAGTCGTTTCTCGACGCGAGCGACTCGCGGTTCCGCGTGCGACTGGTCGCCTACCGCGACGATGGCGACGGCGAGTTCGACGCCGACGACAGTCCGGTCCGCGTCGGCGACGCCGTCGTCGGGACCGACGTCGTCGTCGACCGGGAACGCGACCCGGCCGCGACGGACGACGGCCCCTCGATACTCACCCCGACGCCCACGCCAGCGAGCGCCGAGAACGTGACTGCCGGAACCGACGCGACCGGGGGGACAGCGGCCGACGGCACCGACCCCACCGACGCGACTGGTCCCGGGTTCGGCGTCGCCGCCACGGCACTCGCGGTCGTGGTCGCACTCGCAGGACTGGCCCTGTCGGGGCGCCGTCGGCCGTAACTCAGAGTCGCTCGTTTTTCATGATGACCCGGTCGCCGCGGCCGCCGTTCCAGACGATCCGGACCAGCGACCCCTCGCTGGCGGGGACCGTCGTGTTCTCGCCCGGCGTGACGGGGTCGGAGAAGTCGGTGATCCGTTCGAGGCTGTCGACGGTCACGCGGAGGTTCTCGGTCCGGACCGGGTCGCCACTGGCGTGTGTGACCTGGACGTGACTGTCGTTGACCCGTTCGACCGCCCACTCCGTCTCCGGGGCGTCCGCGCTGTCGGGCGGGTCGAAGTTGAGTGCGAGGACGACGACGGCGAACAGAAGCGCTACTACCAGTACCACCCCGACGATGTTGAGTATCCGGTCGCCGTCCTCCAGCATAGACGCGGGTTGCTCCCCGACCTATATGAGGGTGCTGTCTCGTGGGCGACCTGGGCCAGCCCAACGCCTTCGCGCTCGGTGGCGGACTCATAGTGATTATTGGAGCGATTTACCGGTACGACCGCACGACTGTGTGCGGTCGATCCGGAACAGACCTACAATAATCACTATCAGTCGGGGGACGGTCGTCGTCGCCGGCGGGCCAGGGCCGAACGTCCGACTATCCGGGCCGATAGCGCGACGAACACCGGCGCTGACCGGCCGGACGCGGACGGACCGCGTATTCGAAAACCCTATACTCGCATCCTTCGACGCCTAGGGCATGAGCCAAGGAGAGAACGCTGTTCGCATCGGGATCAACGGGTTCGGCCGCATCGGTCGCAACGTGTTCCGTGCGTCGCTGGGTGACCCGCGGGTGGAGATCGTCGGGATCAACGACGTGATGGACGACGCCGACATGGCCTATCTCGCCGAGTACGACACCATCATGGGACACCTGGAGGGCGTCGACCTCGAGGAGGGGTCGCTGACCGTCGACGAGTCCGACTTCGAGGTCCCGCTGTACAACGAGACCGACCCGACGCAGCTGCCCTGGGAGGAACTGGACGTCGACGTCGCCTTCGAGTGTACGGGCATCTTTCGGACGTACGACGACGCAAGCCAGCACCTGGCGGCGGGCGCGGACACGACGCTCATCTCCGCGCCGCCGAAAGGCGAGAAGCCGGTTCCCCAGCTCGTCTACGGCGTCAACCACCACGAGTACGGCGGCGAGGACGTCGTCTCGAACGCTTCCTGTACGACCAATTCCATCACGCCGGTCGCGAAGGTCCTCCACGAGGAGTTCGGCATCGAGGCCGGCCAGCTGACGACCGTCCACGCCTACACCGGTTCGCAGAACCTCATCGACGGCCCCAAGGGCAAGACCCGCCGCGGCCGGGCCGCCGCCGAGAACATCGTCCCGACGAGCACGGGCGCCGCACAGGCGGCGACGGACGTGTTGCCCGAACTCGAGGGGCGACTCGACGGGATGGCGATGCGCGTCCCCGTCCCCAACGGCTCGATCACCGAGTTCGTCACCAGCCTCGAGGCGGAGGTCACCGAGAGCGACGTCAACGGCGCGTTCCGCGAGGCCGCCCAGGGCGACCTGGAGGGCGTGCTCGGCGTCACCGACGACGAACTCGTCTCCTCGGACATCCTCGGCGTCCCCTACTCCACCTACGTCGACCTCGAGTCGACCAACGTCGTCGGCGGCCTGACGAAGGTGCTGACCTGGTACGACAACGAGTACGGCTTCTCGAACCGGATGCTCGACCTGGCCGAGTACGTCGACGAGAACTGACCACTACAGCGTGGCCCTCACGGAGAAGCTCCGCGACATCGATTCGTTCAACCGGCCGACCCTCGCGAAGGTGCTGGTCGTCGCCGCCATCCCCGTCGCCGCGGGCCTGGCCGCGACGGCCGCCGCGAGACTCCGGCTGTCCTACGGCGGCCGCGCCGGCGTCACGATGCTGCTGACCGCGCTCTTGCTGGTCGCCGCGTTCGTCGGTATTGCCGCCCTCGACGACGCCGTCTGGGGCGAGTGAGCCGACCGCAGGCCGACCTCCTCGACGAACAGGCGGCCACCGGCCGCAGTTCGTTCACACCCCGTTCTCGGAGACGATGACGAGCACCGTCTCGCGATCGCGGCCCATCGGCTGGACGGTCCAGCCCTGCGTTTCGACGACCGCCCGGAGGTCCTCGGGCACCAGGTCCGGGTCGGCACCACCGCAGACCACCCGCGGGACGAAGCGCCGCCAGCCCGTCGGTTGCTCACGGCGGTACTCCTCGGGGACCGGAACCCGCCCGCTTGCCTCCCGGTAGCCCTCGGTTCGGCCGATAGAGTCGTAGCCCAGTTCGTGCAGGTCCGCGAGAATAGCGTCCAGTTCGTCGGTCATCTCTCGGTCCGGTCCGTATCGGGACTCCCGCGAACGAAAAACTTTCGACGGTGTGACACGAACTGGCACGTATGGCCGGTTCTCGGACACTCTGGGTGAGAGACGGGACGCTGGTCGGGGGGAGGGCACCGCGACTCGCGTCTCTCGGCGGGGGACTCGGGGGCGCTGCTGGCCGGCGCAAGCGCCTCATACTGTCGGACACAAGCAAGTCGACACTTGATACTTCGTTTGGCGGTCTCCGAGACGTCTCGATGGTGAAACACCGACGAGTGTGTTCACGTACTTGTGTCCGACAGTATCACTCGCCTTCGTGCTCGTCTTCGCCGTCGTCGCCGTGTCGGACTGATACGGTCGTGCGTAATTCTTTGTATTCCCACGAAACAGAAGACTGTCTCCGTGGTCCGAAACGCCGATCCTCACCGACACTGCCGAAATTGGGTACGCACGACCGTATGATAGTAAGTATTGTCGCGATGTACCGGGACGGCCGCACGACTGCGTGCGGTCGATCCGGAAGGGATCGACAATACTCACGATGACCGCCCACGTTTTTAAGACCGTGGGAGACGCGCTCATCGACGTGAAACGAACAGTCAGTACCGACGCAGCACCGGCCGCCGTCGGGGCGTACAGCCAGGCCACCGAGACCGACGACCTCGTGTTCACGGCCGGGCAGATCCCCCTGACTCCCGAGGGTGACCTGCTCGACGACGCCGCTATCGACGTCCAGACCCAGCAGGCCCTGGAGAACGTCGCCGCCGTCCTCGCGGCCGCCGACGCCGACATGGACGACGCCCTGAAGGTGACGGTGTACCTCGACGACATCGAGGACTTCGACGCGATGAACGACGCCTACGAGACGTTCTTCGACGACGACCCCCCGGCCCGGAGCGCGGTCGGCGTCGACGCCCTCCCCAAGGGTGTCGGCGTCGAGGTCGAGGCCGTCGCCACCAAATGACCGACGACGCCGCGACGAGCGGGGGCGAAGGGGCGACGGACGCCGCCCCGGGCGACCGCACGGACGGCGGCCCGGACGACGAGCGGTCGGGCGACCCGGTGTTGGCCCTCCCGCCGCGGGTCGCGTCGAGCGCGCTGTGGGGTGTGGTCGGCGGGCTCTCCTTTCTGGTCCTGGTCCAGGGGTACGAACTGCTGGCCGACGCTGGCGTGTCGATCGCCGCCAAGTTCGTGGTCGCCGCGGTCGTGGCCGTCGTCGCGGGCGTCTCGACCCATCTCGCTCGCGGCCGCGTCCCGGTCGAGAACGAAAGGGATTAACGGAGCCATCGTGGATCCACGAACGCGGGCCAGGATGGCCGAATCTGGTAAGGCGCACGCCTGGAAAGCGTGTTCCCGTATGGGATTCTGGGTTCAAATCCCAGTCCTGGCGTCCCACCGTTTTCCGCTCGGGGTCGCGAGCGACCCCCTCTCGCAAAACCGTAGGCGAAAAAGACCGCCTCCGCGGGTCTTCGACCCGCTCCGGCGGTGAACCGCGCCTTGCGTCGCTCGGCGCGGATACTCATAGTGATTATTGTCGGTCTGTTCCGGATCGACCGCACGACTGCGTGCGGTCGTACCGGTAAATCGCTACAATAATCACTATCAGCCTAACTCCAGAAATATCGTTGATTTTACACTCCTGGCTCGAAATATCCGGTCGTGCAGATCGCAATTCTCTCCGACACGCACGTCCCCGGGCAGGCAGACGCGATCCCCGAGCAGTTCCGGGACCTCATGGCCCAGGCGGACCACGTTATCCACGCCGGCGATTTCGGTTCGCACGCGGCGCTGGCCGACGTACGGGAACGTTCGGCGGACCTGACTGCGGTCTACGGGAACGCCGACCCGGGCGACATCGACCTCCCGCCGGTCGCTTCAGTCACCGTCGAGGGGGAGACTTTCGTCGTCTCCCACGGGATGGTCGATTTCGTCGAGCGGGCGGTGTCGAGTTCGGAGGGCGTCGTCTTCGGCCGCGAGGACTGGCTCGACGCCGTCGCGTCGACGGCGCGGGCGAGAGCCGGTACGGACAGG
>PXQN01000003.1:40163-77866 GCA_003021305.1 Halobacteriales archaeon QH_10_67_22
CTCTGACCGACCTGACGGTTCTTCGGGAGCCAGCCGTTGTCGACGACGGGCCGCGAGGCCGAGACCGTCGCGCCCAGCGCGTCGGCGAGGTCGTGAACGATGTCCAGGTTCTCCGCCTCGCCGATGCCGCGCCCGACCGAGACGAGCACGTCGGCGTCGGTGATGTCGACGTCGCCGTCGGCGACCTCCTCGAACCTGGTGACCCGCGAGCGGACCGCCGACTCGTCGATGGACACGTCCGCCGACTCGGTCGTCGCGTCACCGACGCCCTGGGCGGGGCCCCACTCGGCCGGTCTGACCGTCACCAGCGCCCGCTCGCCCGTGACCTCGATGGTGGTCTCGACTTTCGACCCGTACATCTCGCGGGTGACGACCAGCTCCTCTTCGACGGCGAGGTCGACGGCGTCGGTGACCAGCGGGTAGTCCAGCCGTTCGGCCAGCGCCGGCGCGTAGTCGAGCCCGTTGACCGTGTGTGGGGCTACGATGACCCGGGGGTCGACCCGCTGTGCGAGCTGGGCGAGCGCCTGGACGGTGACGTCGTGGTTGAACTCCTCGCCGTAGTCGACCGTGTGGACGACGTCGACGCCCTCGCAGTTGAGGTCCTCGGCGTAGCGGTCGACGTCGCCGCTCACGACCGCGACGTGGAACTCGGCGTCGAACGCCGCGGCGAGTTCGCGCCCGACTGTCAGGAGTTCGTAACTCACGTCGCGCAACTCGCCACGGCGGTGTTCGGCGACCGCCAGCACCGTCATTGGCCGACCCCCCGTTCGCGGAGGACGCCCGCGAGTTCGCCCGCGGCCGTCTCGGGGTCACCCTCGAAGAGGGTGGGCTCGCCCTCGGACTCGGGAACCCGGGTGGCCGTCCACGTGAGCGGCGAGTCGAGTGCTGTCTCGTCGATACCCAGCTCGTCGGTCGTCGTCACGTCGAGGGGTTTGTTCTGTGCCTGGCGGATCCCGCGGAGACTCGCGTATCGCGGGTCGTTGATCCCGGTCTGGATCGTCAGCACGGCGGGGAGTTCGACCTCGGTTACCTCCTCGACGCCACCCTCGAGTTCGCGGTGGACGGTCGCGAGGCCGGCGTCCCGGTCCAGGTCCATGTCGTTGACGACGGCGGCCCACTCGTAGTCGAGTCGTTCGGCCAGCGTCACGCCAGTGGCGGCGAACCCGGCGTCGCCCGACTGGACGCCCGTCAACACGAGGTCGGGGGATTCCTCGCGGGCGACCGCCTCGACGAGCGTGGCTTTCGTGCGGGCATCGAGCAGGTCCCGGTCGGCCAGGGCGTCGTCCCAGACGCGGACGGCGCGGTCGGCGCCTTTCGCGAGCGCCTCTCTGACCGTCTCCTCGACGCGCTCGGGCCCGACCGTCACGACGACCACCTCGATGTCGTCGCCACTCTCGGCGACCTGGACGGCCTCCTCGACGGCGTAGTCGTCCCACTCATTGATCTCGTAGGTCAGGTACCGCTCGTCGATCTCGAGTCCGTCGACCGCGAACTCGTCGTCGACCGTCGCCGCGTCCGTCACCGGTACGAGGACCTTCATACCGCTACCTGGGGCCGCTCGCCGGTTAAGCGTTTCCGGGCCACCGGTCGGTGAGAACCGACGTGGGGCCGAGCGCGCTCACCGCTCGTCGTCGGAGCCGATATCGGTGACGTCTTCCTCGGGGAACGAGATGAGGTTCTCGCGACCGATGCGGAGTTTGTCGACCCGGTCGTTCTCGGCCATCGCCGAGAGCAGCTGTGACACTTTGGCGTTGGACCAGCCGGTCTCTTTGACGATGTTCGCCTGTTTCATCCGGCCGCCGTTCCGTTCGAGCAGGCGCTCGACGCGCTCCTCGTCGCTGAGCAGGGTCTCGTCTATCGCCTCGTCCGGTTCGTCCTCGGTCGCGGCCTCCCCGCTCGCGCTCGCTCCAGCGGTCGGGCCCGCGGTCTCGGCGCCGTCGTCCGTGTCCTCGATTGCGCCAGTGGCGTCCGAGACGGTGGACATGTCACGACTGTCTCCGGCGGCCGCGTCCGCGGCGGCCGTACCGTCGTCGCCGCCGGACCCGCCCGCGCCCGTCGCGACCCCGTCCTCGTCGGGGGACCCGTCACGGCGCATGTACACGACGAGGGCCGCCGCGCTCACACCGGCGACGAGGACCAGTATCGCGACGGGCAGGGCCGAGGAGAACCCACCCGGCGGTGGGGTGGTCGTCGGTGAACCCGTCGTCGGCGGGGCCGTCGTCGCGGCCGCGCCGGAGTAGACGATCCAGGGTTCGCGACCGTCGAACCGGTAGGGACCCTCCCACCGTGCGGCGCCGTTGAAGATACCGACCTGTGGCGCGCTGACGACGCCGTACCCCGACGGTGGTTCGACCACCAGCGTCTGTCGGTCGTTCAGTCGCGGGAGCCACGTTCCGTCCGAGGTGTTGAACGCGTCCCCGACGGAGAGGCGGTCACCGTCGGTCCTGGCGAAGTTCGACCAGGTGAAAGCGAGGGTTACCGTTCCACGGGTGCCTGTCCGCGAACTGCTGCGGTTGACGCTGCGCAGTTCCATCTCGCGACCGGTCGCCTCGGTCGCCTCGACGGCCGCCAACTGGAACGTGTCGTAGCCCAGCGACAGTTCGCCGTTCTCGAAATCCGACGCGAGGTCGTCGAACGCCGCGGACTCGTTGTCGGTGCGGACCGGGAACGTCGTGGTCACGGTCCAGCGCGCGTCGCCGTCGGCCTCGAGAGAGACCCGCATCGTCACTGGCCGCGGCTCCTCGGGCGAGCCCTGGTCTGTCGACGCCGCTGTTGACCCGCCGCCTGCTCCGGCGACGCCGCCCACGAGCAGGAACGCGACCACCACGAGGAGGGCACCCCGCGACCGCAGGGACATACGGCCTACATTCCATGCCGCCGGGAAAACGCTTTCCATTAAAACGTCTCCGCGGGCGATAAAACGTTTTGACCGCTCTCGTCGGGCCAACGGCGCCAACAGTTGACTTTTAGTGACCGGGTGTGGAAAGGAACACAGATGCGTTACCTCCGCCCTGTCCTCCTCGGGTTCGCCTTCGTGGCGCTGTTGTCGGCCGCCGTCGCCGGGATGCCGGCGAGTTCGGCTGTCGACGCCCCCTCGCCGGACGAGACAGCGTCCGACTCACAGGTCGTCAGAACTGTTCCCAACACGTCGAACTACCTCGACATCGAGCAAGAGAACGTCGAGCGTGGTGAACACGGCGGTGCGTCGCTCGACGTCGGCGCGGCCGTCGCGATGGACGCGACCCGGTTGCACACCGAGCACAGAAGCCGCACCGTCGACCAGGCACTCGGCGGCCTGGACGAGGACCGTCCCCGCCGCGAGCGACTCGACGTCGCAGTCACCCGCCTCGAGACGCGGATGGACGCGCTCGAACAGCGCCAGCAACGCGCCATCGAACGATACAACGCCGACGAGATCACCACGGGAGCGTTCCTGGCGGAACTGGCACTGATCGACGTCACAGCGTCGGGCGTCGAATCCCAATCCCAGCGACTCCGACAGAGCGCGGGCGTCGGGCTGACCGAGCGCCTGGACGAGCGGTTGGACGCCCTCGAGGCCGACCTCGTGACGCTCCGTGGACCTGTCAGAGCGCGTGCGGGGGCGGCGATGGCCGGTCAGCGGCCGGCGACGGACGTGTACGTCCTCACGTCGACGAACGGTCTCGTGCTCTCGACGACCGACCGGGCCCGCGCCCACCGCGAAGCACACCTCCCGGACGACCGGGCGCCGAACGGCCCCGACCAGTTCGTCACCGAGAGCGACGATTCGGGTATCACGGCCGCCAGCACCCGCGCGAGCGAACTCTACCCCTGGGCGTACGCCGACGCCGGCCCCAGCATCCAGCGACTCGGCCGCACGTCGGTGTACTTCGTCGGGCTAGACCACAGCCACGGCGAACTCGAAACGTACCTCGACGGGGCCACGCAGTCGGTGTTCCGCGAGCGACAGCGGTTCCGCCTGGGCCGCGTCCCGACCGACACGACGACCGCCAACGAGACCGCGCAACTCGCCGTCCGCGTCAACAGAACCTACGGAACCGGCCCGATGGAGGTGCGTGTCACCGACCCGGCGACCGGCCGGCCCGTCGACGCGAACGTCACGATAAACCAGTACCGCGTCGGGTCGACCGGCCCCGACGGCCGGCTCTGGACGACCGCGCCCCACCGGTCGGTCCGCATCGAAGTCACGTCCGGCGACGACACCGTCCGCGTGTCGTTTTTCGCGAACTGACGAGCGGGACACTTCGCGGAGTTTTGTCACTCCGTCCCGTCAGTGACCGTCACTCGGGGACGTCGGCGACGGTCGTGATCGCGATGTCGGGGCTGTAACTGGGCCCGTGCGTGAAATGGCGAAAGTCCTCGAACCCGGCCGCCTCGAACATCCGGTCGGCTTCAGCCTCGTTGTAGAACAGCATCATCGCGTCGGCAAGCCGCTGGAAGAGTTCCCGCGAGGGGTAGTTCGGGCCGACGACGAGCGCCTGTCCGCCGGGTTTCCCGACCCGGCGCAGTTCCGCGAGCCCGTCGACCGGGTTGGGCCAGTACTCGATCGACCCCGACGACCACACGACGTCGAACGTGTCGTCGCGAAAGGGGAGCCGTTCGGCGTCGCCCCGGAAAAAGCGCACCCGGCCGTGTTTGCCGAACTTGCCGAACGCCTGTTCCATCTGGTGGGCGCTCTGGTCTAACCCGTGGACGGTGTCGACGTGTTCGAGCAATCCCTCGGTGGCAAAACCCGTGCCACAGCCCACATCTAACACCCGGTCGTCGCGGTCTATCGACAGCAGCCCCAGCGCTTCCCTGCGCATGTTCTCGGTCCAGATGAAACTGTTGACCTCGTCGTAGACCTTCGAGAGGTACTTGTAGAACAGGCGCGCGCGCGACTTGTCTTCGAGGACTCCCATTGGCGGGTCTTGGGACCTGTCCGGCATAATTCCCCTGTTTCGACCGTCGATGTTGCCCGACAGGCGGGCTGGCGTGCAGTCGCCACACTTCGCAACTACCAAATAGGCGCTGAACTGATCCCCCAACGATCAGGCAATGCCAAGGCCAGAGGTTCTCGACCGTATCAAGTCGGTCGAGCAGGAGGCAGACGAGATCGTCGCCGAGGCCGAGGAGGCGGCCGACGAGCGGATCGCCGAGGCACGCGCGGAGGCCGACGAGACCCGCGAGCAGGCCCGTGAGGACGCCGAGGCCGACGCCCAGGAGCGCCTCGCGGAGGCCCGCGAGGAGATCGAGGCCGAACGCGAGCGCATCCTCGCGGAGGGTGAAGACGAGCGCGAGGAACTCGTGGCGGCGGCCGACGACCGCACGGACGAGGTCGTCGAGTTCGTCGTCACCCAGTTCGAGGAGGCGGTGCATGCTCAGACCTAAGCGCATGAGCAAAGTGTCCGTGACGGGCGCGTCGGCCGTCATGGACGACGTCATCGAGACGGTCCACGACCTCCACGTGGTCCACCTCTCGGAGTACGAGGGTCGCTGGGACGGGTTCGAGAACGGCACGCCACTGGCGGGCGGCGACGAGGCCTCGGAGAAGCTCGTCACCGTCCGCTCGCTCAAGAGCATCCTCGGGGTCACCGACGAGGACGCCGGTCCCAGCCGGATCGTCACCGACGAGGGACTCGAGGCGGAACTCGAGGAGATCCGGGTCGAGGCCAACGAACTCGACGACCGCCGCAACGAACTGGAGGGCGAACTCCGCGAGGTCGAGGACCGCGAGACCGCGATGGAGCCGTTCGCGACGCTGGGTATCGACCTGGACCTGCTGTGGGGGTACGACTCGCTTTCGGTCCGGGTCGGCGAGGGTGACCCCGACTCCGTCGCGGACGCACTCTCGGACCTGGACGCCCCGACCGAGGTGTTCGCCGAGGACGGCGTCGTCGCCGCGTTCGCCCACACCGACGAGGGGACGCTCCAGGACGCCCTCGTCGAGGCCGACTTCGGCGCCGTCGAGGTGCCCCACGAGGAGGGCGACCCCCAGGCGGTCCTGGCCGACCTCGAACACCGCGAGAGCGAACTCGAATCCAACCTGGAGACCGTCGAGCACGAACTCGAGGACCTGCGCTACGACGCCGCGGGCTTTCTCCTGGCCGCCGAGGAGAAACTGTCCATCGAGGCCCGGAAGGCCGAGGCACCCCTCTCGTTTGCGACGACCGACAACGCCTTCGTCGCGGAGGGGTGGCTCCCGACCGAACGGGTCGAGGAGTTCGAGCGGACGGTTTCGGACGCCGTCGACGGCCACGTCCACATCGAGGAACTGGAGGTCGCGGAGTACGACCGTCACGGCCACGGCCACGCCGAAGAGGTCGGCCACGAGGGGGCCATCGAGGACGTCGCGCCCGAACCGGGGACCGACGAGAGCCCCGACGGCGTGGCAGCCGACGAGTCCGCCCCACAGGAGGCACGGGCGGACGGCGGTTCGACGAGCGACGCGAGTCGGTCCTCGTCGGACGGTCGTTCCGACGGGGGGTCCGCCGAGGTTCGCTCCGACGGCGGAACCGTGACCATGGGCGAGACAGACGACCCGCCGGTCGTCCAGGACAACCCCGACGTGATCGAGCCGTTCGAACTGCTCACGAAGGCGGTCGGGCGACCCAACTACTCGGAGTTCGACCCGACCTTCCTGCTCTTTCTGACCTTCCCGCTGATGTTCGGGTTCATCATCGGTGACTTCGGCTACGGGCTGATCTACACGGGCATCGGCTACTACATCTACGCGAAGTTCGACAGCGACGCGTTCCGGAACCTCGGAATCATCACGATGGCGGCGGGTGCGATGACGACGCTGTTCGGTATCCTGTACGGCGAGGTATTCGGACTCCACCTCATCGCCGACGAGTTCTGGGTGGCCGTCGTCGGCCTGGAACACGCCCCCATCGAGAAGGGACTGTCGCCCGCCACCGGCTACTGGGCGCGGGCGTGGTTCGTCGTCACCGTCCTGTTCGGCATCGTCCACCTGAACATCGCGTACGTCCTCGAGTTCCTCGAGGGGTACTCGCTGCACGGCGCCAAGGAGGCCGTCATCGAGAGCGGGTCGTGGATCCTGGCGCTGAACGGCCTCTGGCTGTTCGTCTTCAGTCGCCTGTTCGACGGTGCGAAACCGAACTTCCTCTTCGAGGTGTTCGACGGGGGCGAGGGCGCGGCGTTCGCGCTCGGGTTCACCGGTCTGCCGGCCGAGGTCGGGATGGTCGGCGGCGGGATGGTGCTGGCCGGGATGGGGCTGCTGGCCGTCGGCCCGGTCCACGAACTCATCGAGATCCACGTCGTGCTGGCCCACGCGCTGTCGTACCTGCGGATCGCCGCCGTGTTGCTCGCCAAGGCGGGGATGGCCTTCGCGGTCAACCTCCTCTTTTTCGGTGCCTACGAGCACCACGGCGAGTTCCACTTCATGCTCGACCACGGCCCCGAGTGGGTCGCAAACGAGTACGGCCAGTCGGCGATCATCTTCGGCGGGATGTTCCACGGCAGCACGCTCATGCTGGTGCTGGGTGTGCTCGTGTTGGTCCTGGGACACGTCGTCGTGCTCATCCTCGGGGTCACCTCCTCGGGCATCCAGTCGATCCGTCTCGAATTCTTCGAGTTCTTCGAGAAGTTCTACGACGGCAACGGCGACGCCTACTCGCCGTTCGGCACCGACCGGGTGTTCACCCGCGACCAGTAACGCCCGTTGGTCCCGTTTTCCGGCGCCGCGGTGGCGAGTAATCTGTTCTTTCCAGGCGACGGAGACCGTTTACTGGTCGGACCTGCCCGACGTTCGCCGGGGCCTTCAGGCCCGTCGAACACGTGGGAGAGAGACAATGTCGGCCCATCTGCCGACGTATTTGAGAACCTTTATGACCGGGATAGAGCAAACGTGCCCTGTACGGAAACCAAATTCGCGAGCTCATAACAATGTACGAAACCGTTCCACAGTTGGCGGAAGTCGCACTGCAGCAGGGAGGGCCAGCCCTCGACGCACAGGGTGCCGCGGCGATCGCGGTCGGTCTGGGCGCCATCGCGACCGGGTACGCACAGCGGGGCATCGGGTCGGCGGCCGTCGGCGCCGTCGCCGAAGACGACGACATGTTCGTCCCGGCGCTGATCTTCACTGCCCTGCCGGAGACGCTCATCATTATCGCGTTCGTCACCATCTTCATCGCCGGGAGCTAAAGCCCCGTCCCACTATCCATGAGCCTCGATACTGTCGTAGAGGACATCCGGGACGAGGCCCGCGCGCGTGCAGGGGAGATCGAGAACGAGGCCGAACAGGAGGCCGAGGAGATCCTCGCGGCGGCCGAGGCCGACGCCGAGACCATCCACGAGGAACGCGAGCGGGAGGTCGAGGCCACCATCGACCAGGAGCGCGAGCAGAAGCTCTCGAGCGCGAAACTCGAGGCCAAGCAGGCACGCCTGGAGGCACGCCGCGACGCCCTCGAGGACGTCCGCGGGGCCGTCGAGGACGAACTCGGCAGTCTGGACGGGGACAGGCGCGAGGAGCTGACCCGGGCGTTGCTCGACGCTGCGAGCGCGGAGTTCGACGACGACGAGACCGTCAGTGTGTACGGCCGCGCAGACGACGAGGAGTTGCTCACGAAACTGGCCGGCGAGCACGGCTTCGAGCACGCGGGCGAGCGCGACTGTCTGGGTGGTGTCGTCGTCGAGAGCGAACAGTCCCGCGTCAGGGTGAACAACACGTTCGACTCGCTGCTCGAGGACGTCTGGGAGGACAACCTCAGGGAGATAAGCGACCGCCTGTTCCAAGAATGAGTGCGCCCGCCTACGAAACCAGCAACTACGAGTACGTCAACGCCCGGGTGCGGTCCCGGCGTGCGTCGCTGTTCGACGACGACGACTACCGGAAACTGGTTCGGATGGGGACGGGCGAGATCGCCCGTTACATGGAGGAGACCGAGTACGAGGCCGAGATGAACCGGCTGGCCTCGCGCTACTCCGGGGTCGACCTCATCGAGTACGCACTGAACCAGAACCTGGCGAAACACTTCGAGGACCTGTTGCGCTGGTCGGAGGGGCGGCTGTACGACTACGTCGCGCGGTACCTGCGGAAGTTCGACGCCTGGAACGTCAAGACCGCACTCCGTGGGGTCTACACTGACGCCAGCACGTCCGACGTCGAGGACGACTTCATCCGCGCCGGCGAGTTCTCGGGTGCGTCGCTCGACGAGTTGGTCGAGGCCGACAGCGTCGAGGAGGTGGTCGAGGCCCTCGAGGAGACGATCTTCGGCGACCCGCTCCGGGCGGCGATGGACGATTACGAGGACACCGGCCTGCTCGTCCCGCTGGAGAACGCGGTCGACCGGACGTTCTACGAGACGCTCATCGAGGGGTTGCCCGCAAACCCCGACAGGCCGACCGAGCTGTACGTCCAGTTCCTGCGGGCCGAGATCGATTTCCGGAACGTACGGAACGCGTTGCGGCTGGCCCGCACCGCGACCGACATGGACCCGGCCGAGTACTTCATCGAGGGTGGCCGCCTGTTCGACCGGGACGAGCTCCGCGGGCTCGTCGCCGACGAGGCCCAGCTCGTCGAACATATCCGCGAGAGCACGTACGGCGACGACCTGGCGGACGCGCTGCGCGTCCTCGAGGACGCCGAGACGCTCATCGGGTTCGAGCACGCCCTCGAGGTCGCACTGCTGGAGTACGCCGGGACGCTGTCGAACCGGTATCCGCTGTCGGTCACGCCGGTGCTGTCGTACGTCCTCGCGAAAGAACGCGAGGTCGAGAACGTCCGCGCCATCGCGCGGGGACGCGAGGCCGACCTCTCGCCCGAGGAGATACAGGAGGAACTGGTGGTACGATGAGCCAGGAGATCGCCGTCGTCGGCAGTCCGGAGTTCACGACCGGCTTTCGCCTGGCGGGCGTCCGCCGGTTCGAGAACGTCGCCGACGACGACAAGGACGAACAGCTCGACGAGGCCGTCCGGGAGACGCTTGCCGACGACGGCGTCGGCATCGTCGTGATGCACGACGAGGACCTGTCGCATCTCTCCCGGGACGTGCGGTCCGACGTCGAAACGAGCGTGGAGCCGGTGGTCGTCACCCTCGGCGGCGAGGGCGGGTCCAGCGGGCTCCGCGAGCAGATCAAACGCGCCATCGGCATCGACCTGATGGAAGAGGACTAACATGAGTCAAGCAACTGATACAACTGTGCGCGAGGACGGCGTCATCGACAGCGTCTCGGGGCCGGTCGTCACGGCCAGGGACCTGGACGCGAAGATGAACGACGTCGTCTACGTCGGCGAGGAAGGTCTGATGGGCGAGGTCATCGAGATCGAAGGCAACATCACGACGATCCAGGTGTACGAGGAGACCTCGGGGGTCTCCCCGGGCGAACCCGTCGAGAGCACGGGCGCGCCCCTCTCGGTGGACCTGGGTCCGGGCATGCTCGACTCCATCTACGACGGCGTCCAGCGCCCGCTGGACGTCTTAGAAGAGAAGATGGGGTCGGCGTTCCTGGACCGGGGCGTCGACGCGCCGGGGATCGACCTGGAGAAGACCTGGGAGTTCGAACCCGAGGTTTCCGAGGGCGACGCGGTCGAACCCGGCGACGTCGTCGGTAGCGTCCCGGAGACGCCGAGTATCGACCACAAGGTGATGGTCCCGCCCGGCTCCGAGGGCGGGGAGGTCACCGCGGTCGAGTCGGGCGAACTCACCGTCGAGGAGGCGGTGGTCGAACTCGACTCGGGCGAGGAGATACAGATGCGCCAGGAGTGGCCGGTCCGCCAGGAACGGCCCACCGTCGACAAGCAGACGCCGACCGAACCGCTCACGTCGGGCCAGCGCATCCTCGACGGGCTGTTCCCCCTCGCGAAGGGCGGGACGGCCGCCATCCCCGGCCCCTTCGGGTCGGGCAAGACCGTCACCCAGCAGTCGCTGGCCAAGTTCGCCGACGCCGACATCGTCGTCTACATCGGCTGTGGCGAGCGTGGCAACGAGATGACCGAGGTGATCGAGGACTTCCCCGAACTGCCCGACCCACAGACCGGCAACGCGCTGATGGCCCGGACCTGCCTCATCGCCAACACGTCGAACATGCCCGTCGCCGCCCGCGAGTCCTGCGTGTACACGGGGATCACCATCGCGGAGTACTACCGCGACATGGGCTACGACGTGGCGCTGATGGCCGACTCGACGTCGCGGTGGGCCGAGGCGATGCGGGAAATTTCGAGCCGACTCGAGGAGATGCCCGGCGAGGAGGGCTACCCCGCGTACCTGGCCGCGCGCCTGTCGGCCTTCTACGAGCGGGCCGGCTACTTCGAGAACATCAACGGGACCGAAGGGTCGATTTCGGTGATCGGCGCGGTCAGCCCCCCCGGCGGTGACTTCTCGGAGCCGGTGACCCAGAACACGCTGCGTATCGTCAAGACGTTCTGGGCGCTGGACTCGGATCTCGCCGAGCGGCGTCACTTCCCGGCGATCAACTGGAACGAGTCGTACTCGCTGTACCGGGACCAGCTGGACCCGTGGTTCGAGGACAACGTCGCCGACGACTGGTCCGAGCAGCGCCAGTGGGCCATCGACGTCTTGGACGAGGACGGCGAACTCCAGGAGGTCGTCCAGCTGGTCGGCAAGGACGCCCTGCCCGAAGACCAGCAGCTCACCCTGGAGATCGCCCGCTACCTCAAGGAGGCGTGGCTCCAGCAGAACGCCCTCCACGACGTCGACCGCTACTGTCCGCCCGAGAAGACCTACCGCATCCTGGGCGCGATCAAGACGCTGAACGACGAGGCCTTCGACGCGCTGGACGCGGGCGTTCCGATCGAGGAGATCACCGACATCGACGCCGCGCCCCGGCTCAACCGCATCGGGACGACGCCCGACGACGAGGTCGAGGAGTTCGTCGATGACCTCGAAAGCGAGATCGCAGAGCAACTGCGCTCACTGTACTAACAATGAAAGAGTACCAGACAATCACGGAGATAAGCGGGCCGCTGGTGTTCGTCGAGACCGACGAACCCATCGGCTACGACGAGATCGTCGAGATCGAGACCGCCGACGGCCAGAAGCGCCGCGGGCAGGTGCTCGACAGCGCCGCCGACCACGTCGCAATCCAGGTGTTCGAGGGCACCGAGGGTATCGACCGCGACTCCTCGGTCACGTTCCTCGGCGAGACGATGAAGATGCCCGTCACCGAGGACCTGCTCGGCAGAGTCCTGGACGGGTCGGGCAACCCCATCGACGACGGGCCCGACATCGTCCCCGACGACCGCCGGGACATCGTCGGCGAGGCCATCAACCCCGTCTCCCGGGAGTACCCCGAGGACTTCATCCAGACCGGCGTCTCTGCCATCGACGGCATGAACACGCTGGTCCGGGGGCAGAAACTGCCCATCTTCTCGGGGTCGGGACTCCCCCACAACGACCTGGCGTTACAGATCGCACGCCAGGCCGCAGTCCCCGAGGAGGAGGAAGGCGGCGAGGGCTCGGAGTTTGCAGTGATCTTCGGCGCGATGGGGATCACCGCCGAGGAGGCAAACGAGTTCATGGACGACTTCGAGCGCACCGGTGCGCTGGAGCGGTCGGTCGTCTTCATGAACCTCGCGAACGACCCCGCAGTCGAGCGGACGATCACGCCGCGGCTGGCGCTGACGACCGCCGAGTACCTCGCGTTCGACGAGGGGTATCACGTGCTGGTCATCCTGACAGACATGACCAACTACTGTGAGGCGCTGCGCGAGATCGGCGCCGCACGCGAGGAGGTGCCCGGCCGACGCGGCTATCCGGGCTACATGTACACCGACCTCGCACAGCTGTACGAGCGCGCGGGTCGCATCCGTGGCCAGGACGGGTCTATCACCCAGATCCCCATCCTGACGATGCCCAGCGACGACATCACCCACCCGATCCCGGACCTGACGGGGTACATCACGGAGGGACAGATCCTCGTCGACCGGGACCTCAACAGCCAGGGGGTTCAGCCGCCGGTCAACGTCCTGCCGAGCCTCTCGCGGCTGATGGACGACGGGATCGGCGAGGGGCTGACCCGTGGCGACCACGGCGGCGTCTCCGACCAGCTGTACGCCGCCTACGCCGAGGGCGAGGACCTGCGGGACCTCGTGAACATCGTCGGCCGCGAGGCCCTCTCCGAACGGGACAACAAGTACCTCGACTTCGCCGAGGCGTTCGAGGAGACGTTCGTCGAACAGGGGTACGACACCAACCGCGACATCGAGGACACCCTCGAGATCGGCTGGGACCTCCTCTCGATGCTCCCGAAGGCCGAACTCAACCGCGTCGACGAGGACTACATCGAGCAGTACTACGTCGAAGACGTCGAAGCCGAAGTCACCGCCGACTGACGCGAGCCGTCTTCTACCGGGCCGACTCGCTTTTCGTCGGTCCGACCTGCTCTCTTCGGTCGTGCGACCCCCGTGTCGATGAGCCGCCCCGCGGTACACCCGGCTTACCGCAATCTGTCGTCGGAACGTCACGGTTCCGCCCGGGCCGCCACGGGAGCACAGTATCCGATCACTACTCCCGGGTGTGTGGAAACGCTCATGAGTCGTCCGGGACAAGGATCGGGCATGACGGTATCGAGCAGCGGACGGTCCGGACGTGTTCTCTACGTCGACCCGGACGACGATGCGGCCGGGCCAGTGCTGGACGTGCTCGGGCAGGCAGCCTTCGCCGTCGAGCACGTTCGGGACGCAGCGACGGCCCGCGAGCGGCTGAACGACGGGTTCGACTGCGTCGTCAGCACACAGGATCTACCCGACGGGACGGGGCTGGACCTGCTCGGGACGGTCCGCGAGGCCGACGACGAGTTCCCGTTCGTCCTCTTTCCCGACGAGGGCGACGAACGCCTGGCCAGCGAGGCCATCTCGGTGGGCGTCAGCGACTACGTCCCCCGCGAGCCGGTCCCGAAACAGCGGCTGGCACTGGTCGACGCCGTCGAGCGCGTCGTCTTCGGGAGCCCCGAGTTCCCCGCGGTGAGCGAACAGCTCAAAGACCGGGCCATGGACGAGGCGCCGGTCGGGATCACCATCGCCGACGCCTCGCGCCGGGACATGCCGCTCATCTACGTCAACGACGCCTTCGAGGAGCTGACCGAGTACACGGAGGCCGACTCGCTGGCGCGCAACTGCTCGTTCCTGCAGGGCGACGACAGCGACCGCGCTGCTGTCGCGGAGATGTCGCGGGCGCTGGGCGCCGGCGACCCCGTCTCCGTCGAGATCAAAAACTACACCAAATCCGGTGAGCCGTTCTGGAACCGGGTCGACATCGCACCCGTCCACGAGGACGGCGAACTGACACACTACGTCGGCTTCCAGCTGGACGTGACCGAACGCGTCGAGGCCGAACGCGAGGCCAGACGCCAGGCCGAGAAAGCCCGCGCCGAGCGCGAGACCGTCGAGGCACTGCTGGCCCGCCTGGACGGGCTGGTCACCGACGTGACCAGCGGCCTGCTGGGTGCGGGCACGCGGTCGGCGGTCGAGGCAGCCGTCTGTGATCGCCTGGTCGAGACCGAGGAGCACGCCGTCGCCTGGATCGGCGACAGCGACCCCGCGACCGACACCATAACGCCGAGCACCTGGGCCGGCGGTGACGACCCCGAGGGGTTCGCGGTCGACCTGGACGACGGCGGTCCCGTCGCCCGGGCCGTCGAAACCGGTGAGTTACAGGTCGTCGCTGCCGACGGCGACGGCGAGTCCGAGCGTGAGCACGAACGCGAGACCGGCGCTGCCGTCGACCGCTCGGCCGACGGCGGCACGGTGGCGGCCGACGAGGCGAGGAGGGGCGTACTGGCCGAGTACGCCGACGTCGTCGGCGAGGAGGTCGCGGCGGTCGCAGCACTACCCCTGCAGTACGGCGATGTGGGGTACGGCGTCCTCGTGGTCGCGTTGCGGGCCGGCGCGCGACTGAGCCAGCCCGAGCGGCGTGTCCTCTCGGCGGTCGGCACGTCGACGGCGATGGCGCTCCACGACCTGACGAGCCAGCGACTGCTCGCCTCCGACGACGTGATCGAGCTCGAGTTCGCCCTGAACGGCTCCGAGCCCTTCTTCGTCGGCCTGTCGGGGGTACTGGGCGCGTCGTTCGGCCACGTCGGGACGGTCGCCCGCGACGACGGCCCGACGACGCTGTTTTTCGAGAGCGACGCCGACCCGGACGCGGTCACGGCTACACTTGAGGACCGCGGCGACGGGACGACCGTCACGGCCGTGACGACCGTCGACGACCGCTCGATACTGGAGTTCGTCGTCGAGTCCTCGCCACTCTTTGACCTGCTGAGCGACCGCGGCGGGCGCGTCACCGACATGCACGCGGCGGGCGGCGCCGGGCAGTTGACGCTCGAACTCCCGCCCGAAGCCCAGCCGCGTGAAGTCGTCGAGACCATCGAGGAGGCGATCCCGGGCGCGGACCTGACCGCGTACCGCGAACACGAACGACCGGCCGAGACGCGCCAGGACGTCCGGACCCGCATCGACGAGCGCCTCACCGACCGCCAGGAGACCGCGCTCCAGACCGCCATCGTCGGCGGCTTCTTCGAGTGGCCCCGCGATTCGACCGGCGAGGAACTCGCCACCACCATGGACATCGGCCGCTCGACGTTCCACCAGCACCTCCGTGCCGCCCAGCGCAAAGTGTTCGAGGAACTGTACGGCTGATTTCGGTCGCGACAACTTTTGCGCCGCCGCTCTCGGCACAGAACAGCCGTTAGAGAGATTCTGTGGCTCTAGACCGCCAGATTCCGGTCCGATTCCAACTAGTTCGGTACTAATCTTTTATTATCAAAGCACCAATGTAGAAATGTAGTCATGCCACAACCAGGAAGCGAAAGCATTTGGCTATGGATAGGCACCGCAGGAATGTTCCTCGGCATGTTGTACTTCATCGCGACAGGCTGGGGCGAGGACGACGAGAAACGCCAGGAGTTTTTCATCGTCACCATATTCATCGCCGCCATCGCGTTCTCGAATTACCTCGCGATGGCGCTCGGGTTCGGGCTCACAACGGTGTCGGTGGGGGGTGAAGAGCTCCCCATCTACTGGGCCAGGTACACCGACTGGTTCTTCACGACGCCGCTGTTGCTGATCGACCTCGGGCTGCTGGCGGGCGCGAACCGCAACCAGCTCTCCGCGCTGGTCGGCCTGGACGCGCTGATGATCGGTACCGGCGCAGTCGCGACGCTGGCCGGCGGCGGCTTCGCCGTGTTCGGCCTCGGTGACGGCGCACGCCGCCTCATCTGGTGGGGCGTCAGCACGGGCTTCCTGCTCGTCCTGCTGTACTTCCTGTTCGGCACGCTGAGCCAGCAGGCACAGGCGCTGTCCAGCGAGGTCGGCTCCAAGTTCGCACAGCTGCGCAACCTGATCGTGGTCGTCTGGCTGGTGTACCCGGCCTGGTGGCTGCTTGGGACCGAAGGGCTCCAGCTGGTCAGTCTCTCTATCGAGACGGCCGGATTCATGGTGCTCGACCTGACCGCGAAGATCGGCTTCGGGTTCCTGTTGCTGTCGAGCCGGCAGGTGCTCGACGACGTCTCCGAGGCGTCGGCGGGCGCGACGACCACGGCAGACTGACGACTCGCACAGCCGGGTCGTCGCACTTCGACCCCCCTTGACCGGTGAGAGCCCCTCGCCGGCGCGGGTCGACGTGACCTCCGTCGTTTTCGCCGCGTCGGGAGCACACCCCACCGTCGGTGGTGGTCTCCCGGCGCCGCGCACCGAGACGCGACCGAACACCGCCCCACGACGACAACCACCCAATGTCGACGCTGACGTACCTGGCGTTTCACGCGCGGTTCGTCGTCCCGGCGCTCATCGCGCTGGCGGCGGTGGCGCGCTGTCGGCGGCCCGAGTCCGTCGACGTCCGCGTCCACGGCGTCGGCGTCGGCGTGCTCCTCGCCCTCGCCGTCGTCTACACGACGCCCTGGGACGCCACCCTCATCGAGCGGGGCGTCTGGTGGTACGGCGACGGCCGCGTCACGGGCTGGGTGTTCGGCGTCCCGGTCGGGGAGTTCCTGTTTTTCGTCCTGCAGCCGCTGCTCACGTCGCTGTGGACGCTCCAGGTCGCCGGCCCGGTCGTCGAGGGCGTCAGCCACTCCCGGCGTGACCGACTCGTCGGCGCGGCCGCCGGACTGGCGGTGAATCTCGCCGGGTTCGCGGCGCTCACCGGGACGTCGACCATGTATCTCGGCGCCATCCTCGCGTGGGCCGGACCGATCCTGGCGCTCCAGTGGGCGGTCGGCTGGCGATACCTCCTCCGGGTACGTCGCCGCGTCGTCCTGGCCGTCGGCGTCCCGACGGTCTACCTGTGGGTCGCCGACTGGTACGCCATCGCCGACGGCGTCTGGGTCATCTCCGGAACCCACACGACGGGGCTGGCCGTCGCCGGCCTCCCGGTCGAGGAGATGGCCTTTTTCCTCGTGACGAACCTGTTCGTCGTCCAGGGGCTGGTCCTGTTCCGGTGGGTGGTGAGCCGATGGCGGTAGCGACCGACCGCGGGCTGTCAGCGGGCGTCCGCGAGACGCTGCGGGTCCCCGTCGTGTGGCTGCCGTGGCTGCCGGTCGCGACCTGTACCCTGGCGTTCGGTGCGGGCCTGTCGGTCCCCGAGCGGTGGCGATACCTCCCGCTGGTGGCGAGCGTCGTCGTCCTCGGACTCCCTCACGGTGCCGTCGACTGGGCGGCGCTCCCGCGGGCGGTCGCCGGTCGCCTCGACGCCCGCTGGGTCGGCGCCGTCGGGCTCATCTACCTCGTCGTCGGCGGCGCCTACGCCGCGGGCTGGTTTCTCGCACCCGTCACCGCGGCCGTCGCCTTCGTTGCGGTCACGTGGTTCCACTGGGGCCAGGGCGAGGTCCACCCGCTCGTTGAAGTGGTGGGCGCCGACCACCTGGACGCGACCCCGCGGCGGGCGCTGTTCGTCGTCGTCCGTGGCGGACTCCCGATGCTCGTCCCGTTGCTCGCCTTTCCCGACCGGTATCGGGCGGTCGTCGCGGCCTTCGCGGCCCCGTTCGGCGGGCGGGTCGCGACGTGGCCGGTCACGCCGGGCGTTCGACTGGCGCTGGGCGTCGCCTTCGGCGCGCTGACCGTCTTCTCGCTCGCGGCGGGCTACCGGGCGGCCGACGAGCGGCGGGCGTGGGCGGTCGACGCCGGCGAGACCGGCCTGCTGTGGGCGTACTTCCTCGTCGTCCCGCCGGTGTTCGCCATCGGCGTGTACTTCTGTTTCTGGCACGCCGCCCGCCACGTCGCGCGCGTGCTCACGCTGGACGACCGGGCGACAGCGTCGCTCTCGCGCGGACAGCTCCGGCCCGCACTCGCCCGGTTCGCGAAGGAAGCGGCGTTACCGACCGCCGGCGGACTCGTCGTCCTCGGGGTGCTGTGGACGAGTGCGCCCGCGCCGCCGACGACGCTGGCAGGCGTAGTGGCGCTCTACCTGGTCGCCATCGCCGTCATGACACTGCCCCACGTCGTCGTGGTGACGTGGCTCGACAGGGTCGACGGGTACTGGTAGATTCATACGGTCGTGCGTAATTCTTTTTGTGGCCACGAAATAGACGACCGCCCTCGTGGTCCGAAACGTCGATCCGAACCGACACTGCAGAAATTAGTTACGCACGACCGTATCAGACCCAACCGTCGGGCAGGTAGATAGTCTGTTCGGTCAGATCGGTGTCAGCTAACAGGTCCTCGACAGTACGGACCGCGTTGACGAGGTCACGACGTGTGGTCGACTGGTCGTCGTAGTAGAGGACACCGCCTTCCGGGCGGTCGACGAAATCGCTGTCGTTCGTCAGGAGGAGGTAGCCACGGTCGGTCGCGTGCGAGAGAACGTCGGTGTCGGCAGTACCTGGCTCCAGTTCGTCGGTGACAGTCGCAACTTCGATCCCCTCGCCACGGAGTGCGTTGACGACTGGTGGAGGAACGTGCTCGTCACAGAGGATCCTCATGCCCGGCGCGTGAACTCTTCGGGGTCGGGCTGCTCATCGCGTGCCGTCTCTGCTGTTGCCCGCTTCCGGCGGCGCCACTCTCGCATCTCGTCCGGGTGGTCGTAGTAGTACGCCACGGCCCGATACACGTCGGCGATATCGAGGTCGAAATCCGCCGCGACCGACGCAGGAGCTTCGTCACCGTCGAGTACCCGGTTGACCACGTGAAGCACGCCGATGCGCCGGCCCTTGATGCGTGGTTCGCCACCGAGAACGTCGGGCGTCGAGACGATGTCTGCCATACGAGACTGTTCGTCGGTTCGGGATAAAAACCTGTGCTCGTTCGGAACTGGACTGAAAACGATTAACTGGCTCGCCCCGAAAGTCCCCGTCAATGGCCAAAGACGTCAAACCCACGCGCAAGGAGTTGATGCAGATCGAGGAGCGCATCGAACTCTCCGAGCGGGGTCACGACACGCTCGAACAGAAGCGCGACGGCCTCATCATGGAGTTCATGGACATCCTGGACGAGGCCAAGGACGTCCGGTCGGAACTGGAAGCCACCTACGACGACGCCCAGCGCGCCATCAACGTCGCGCGGGCACTCGACGGCGACGTCGCCGTCCGCGGAGCCGCCGCGGCGCTCAAGGAACACCCCGAGATCACGACCGAGTCCAAGAGCGTCATGGGCGTGTTCATCCCACAGATAGACTCCACGAAGGTCCGCAAGAACCTCGACGAGCGCGGGTACGGCGTCCTGGGGACGAGCGCGCGCATCGACGAGGCCGCCGAGGCCTACGAGGAACTGCTCGAACAGATCATCCTCGCCGCCGAGGTCGAGACGGCGATGAAAAAGATGATCGAAGAGATCGAGACCACCAACCGCCGGGTCAACGCCCTCGAGTTCAAGCTCCTCCCCGAACTCCGCGAGAACCAGGAGTACATCGAGCAGAAACTCGAAGAGCAGGAACGCGAAGAGATCTTCCGCATGAAGAAGGTCAAAGACAAGAAAGAAGAGCAGGAACGCGAAGAACGCGAGGCCGAAAAAGAAGAGGAAGAGGAGCCGGTCCCCGCCGACGACTGAGCGCGATCCCTGGCCGTCTCCGGTATCTATCGCCGCCGGCGCGTGCTGGGGCGTCATCGTTTTCTCCCACCGCCGCCCACGACCGGTATGGACTGTCCCGCCTGTAGTGGGCCGACCATCGCGTTCGCGGTGCCCGCCGACCTGCGCGAGTATCTGCCCGGCGACGACCCGGGCGCGGCGCTGTGTACGACGTGTCTCGAACTCCATCCGGTCGCCGACCCGCCCGCCGACCCGCCGGAGTTCGCGCACGTTAGCGACGTCTTCCCCGACGGCGAGGCGGCGATCCCCTTCGCGTTGCTGGTCGGCCTGGTCGACTCGCTGGCACAGTATCGCTCGGAGCTAACGGCGTTGCTCGAACGCGTCGAGCGCGCGGGCGCCGACCCGTTGCTCGCCCTCGACCGCCTGGCTGACGACCCCAGCGTCGACGCCGCCGCCGACCTGCGCCGGCGCCGCCACCAGCTCGAACAGCTGCTGTAACCCAGACCCTACTCAGTTAGGCACAGGGGATTTATCCATCCAACTCCTGTTACGAGATGCGGCATCCGGATAGGTGCCGCGACGACGTGTAAGACCGTCGTCGTTTCCCCACCCCCACCCCCACCCCATTTCCACCTTTCACTTTCCGCCCGCCCGGCGTCAGCGAGTCCCCCCGACTCGCGACCCGGTCGGCGGGAGTTTTCGACCGGACCCGGCAGTCTACCGTCCTCAGACGCCGGTCGAGTACCTGAGAATGCCGGCGATGCCCCCGAACGCCGAGAGCAGTTGTTCGCCCTTCTCGAAGTCCGTCGAGACGAAGTACGGTTCCGTGCCCCGCTGTTCGGCGATGTCGATGAGGTGGTCGATCGCGTCCTCGCGTTCGGTCTCCATGGGTTCACCACACCGCTGGCAGTCCGTCTCGGGGAGCGACTCCGAGCGGTCGAGGAAGTCGTACTCGGTGTGGCCGTTCGGACACTCGCGGACGGCGACGTCCTTGCGCAAGTCCTCCGAGAGGAGGAGCGTCTCGACGGCACCCATGTTGAGGTTCTCGCGGGTCGGGCCGAAGCCGTATGTCGCCAGGTCCCCGTCGTGGAGTTCCTCGAAGAACCGCTCCATGAGCTTCTTGTCCTGCATCATCTCGTGCTCGTCGAGCACGTCCTGTGCGGCGTCGACGAGGTCGTGCAGTCCGGACTCGTCGGTGTAGGAGACGTCGAACTTCCCCAGCACCTCGTCGCCGAGTTCGTGGTGGAGGTAGTCGCCGTCGAGGAACTCGTCTTTGGTCGGCGAGGGACCACCCACCAGGATGCCGTCTATGTTGTGGCGCTCGGGGACGAACAGGTCGTTGGCCATCCCGGCGACCTCCTGGTAGAAGTTGTCGATGGCCTCCAGGCGCAGGCGGGCGAACCGCTGTGCGGACTGGCCCCCCTTGCGCTGTTTCCCGGGGACGAGCGACTCGGCGGATTTGACGGGTTCGACTCGCTTCCCGCGGAGCCAGCCGACGTTGGCCTCGCGTCTGTCGAGCACTATCAGACCGAACAGACCCTCGTCGGCCAGCATCTCCGCTAGGGGCTCGGTCAGAAACTCCGAGTCACAGTGGTAGCGAAACGACTCGATGGGTCGGGGCGGGCTCTCCAGAACCTCGGTGATCATGTCGCTGCGGCCGCCGCCGGTGTCGACCGCGCCCGAGAAGATGACCATCCCGTTCTCGGGCGGGTACGTGTCGTAGTAGCGCAGGCGGTCTTTGATCGACTTGAGCGCGTCCTGGACGCTCGTCCGGGTGTCCTTGGACTTGATGTTCGAGGCCTCGGAGTGTTCCTGTGTGACGTGCTGGACGACGGAGCTCACCTGCCGGTCCTCGGGGACGTAGATCGAGACCAGCTGTGTCCCGGACCCCCGGTAGTCCGTGAGTTTCTCGATGACTTTCCGAAACTCGTACTTTTGTTTGTCCGTCTGTTCTGACTCACTCATTACCCTCTGTTGGGGTCGTACTCCGTAAGTACCTGTTGACCTCCCCGCTCGGGGGATCGAAGTCAACAGCGGGTTTAAATAATTCCCGCCGTGTTATACGCACAATGGCTGGTTACGTCTGTACCGTTGCCGGCGGAAAAGGGGGCGTGGGCAAGACGACGACAGCTGTCAACGTCGCCGCGGCCCTGGAAGGGGAAGGGTACGACGTCGTGGTGGTCGACGCGGACCTGGGCATGGCGAACCTCGCAGCGATGCTCGGCGTCGACCCCGACGACAGTATCCACGAGATCCTGGCCGGCGGCGGTGCGGTCAGCGACGCCCTCACAGAAGCCGAAGGCGGGATCACCATCGTCCCGGGCGAGCAGAGCCTCGAAGCGTTCGCCGACGCCGACCCCGCGAAACTCAAGCGGGTAGTCAAGACGTTGCGCAACGCCTACGACGTCGTGTTGATCGATACGGGGGCGGGTCTCAGCCACGAGACGACCGTCCCGCTGGGACTGGCCGACGGCATCCTCCTCATCACGACGCCCGACGAGGTCGCGGTCGGCGACGCGGTCAAGACCGCCGAACTCGCGGACCGCGTCGGCGGCGAGGTGCTCGGCGCGATGATAAACCGGGCCACGAGCGAGACGGACGTGGAGACCATCGCCGAGAAGTTCGACTCGAAGCTCCTCGCGGTGATCCCCGACGACATCGCCGCCACGGAGAACGAACCGCTGGTGTTCAACAGCCCCGACAGCCACGCCGCCGAGGCGTACCGCCTGTTGACCGACCAGCTCGTCGGCGTGTTCTTCGAGGGCGAACGGCTCGCGGACGTCGAGACCGTGGTCGAGTCCGAATGGTTCGACGATGTCGATGGAACCACCGACGACGAGAGCGACGATGACGACGATGACGACGACGGCGGGTTCGCCCACAGCGTTTTCCAGGGGATCTGAGCCGCGTCCGGCGCCGGCATCGGCCCCCGCCCAGGTTCGTTACCCCTAAACCCGCCGCTCGAAAACCCGGTGGTATGTTTCGCTCCTTTCGCGCGGCGGTCGAGGACGCCCTCGCGGACGCACTCGCGACCCTCGGGTTCCCGACCGACGACCTGGGTATCGAGCGCCCGCCGGCCGACGTCGACGCCGTCGTCGCCTCCAGCGTCGCCTTCCGACTGGCCGGCGAGGCCGGCACCCCGCCGCCCGCAGTCGCCACCGACGTGGCCGAGGAGATCGACCCCGACGACTACGACTACATCGCTGCGGTGCGCACGGAGGGCCCGTATCTCAACTTCTACCCCGACGACACCTACTTCGCCGACACCGTCGAGTCCGCCGACGCCGACTACGGCCGTCTCCCCGACCGGGAGACGTCGGTCGTCGTCGAACACACCTCGGCCAACCCGACAGGGCCGGTCCACGTCGGCCGCGCGCGCAACCCGATCGTCGGCGACGCGCTCGCCCGCATCCTCGATTTCGCCGGCTACGACGTCGACACACACTACTACGTCAACGACGCCGGCCGCCAGCTGGCCGTGTTCACCTGGGCCTACGAGACGTTCGACGAGACCGATCTGCCCGCCCCCGAACGCGACCGGGCCGACTACGAACTCGTCCGCTACTACCGGGCGGGCAACGAGTTCCTCGAAGAGGGGCCAGACGGGGAAGTCGAGGCCGCCGAGGAGGCGATCCAGTCGATCATGCAGGGGCTGGAGGCGGGCGACGCGGAGACGCTGGCGCGGGTCAGCGAGGTCGTCGACGGCGTCCTCTCGGGGATGCGCGAGAGCCTCTCGCGGCTGCCCGCGACCTTCGACGAGTTCGTCAAGGAGACCCGCTTTCTGCGGGACGGTTCGACCCGCGAGGTGGCCGACCGCCTCCAGGACAGCGAACACGCCGTCTACGAGGAGGGGGCCTGGCAGCTCGAACTCGACGACTGGGGGATCGACAAGAACTTCGTCTTCCTGCGTTCGGACGGGACGTCGCTGTACGCGACCCGGGACGTGGCCCACCACGCCTGGAAGTTCGACAACTTCGACCGCGCGGTGACGGTGCTCGGCGAGGACCACCGCCTCCAGGCAGACCAGCTGCGGGCCACGCTCGAGGTCCTCGGCGAGGACACGGACAAACTCGACCAGGTGTTCTACGGCTGGGTGAACCTCCCGGGCGGGGAGTCGATGAGCACCCGCGAGGGGACCGGCATCGACCTGGACGACCTGCTCGACGAGGCCACCGACCGCGCCCGCGAGGAGGTCGAGACCCGCCTCGACGACCGGATACGCGGCGACGACCTCGACGAGGACGACGTCGAACGCATCGCCCGTCAGGTCGGCATCGGCGCCGTCCGCTACGACATCGTCTCCAAACAGCCCACGAAGGCGATCACCTTCGACTGGGACCGTGCGCTTGACTTCGAGGCCCAGTCGGCCCCCTACGTCCAGTACGTCCACGCCCGCGCCTGTGGCATCCTCGGCGAGGCCGCCGGCGCCGGCCTCGAACCCGCCGACAGCGTCGACCCGACCCTGCTCGCGACCGACGCCGAACGGGAGCTGCTGCGGACCATCGCCCGCTTTCCCGCGGTCGTCGAGGACGCTGCCGACGAACTGCAACCTCACACCGTCGCCACATACACCCGCGAGTTCGCCGAACAGTTCAACGCCTTCTACCGGGAGTGTCCGGTGCTCAACGCCGACGCGGAGACCGCCCGGGCGCGTCTCGCGCTGGTCGCGGCCGCCCGCCACACCGTCGCCAACGCGCTCTCGCTACTCGGCGTCGAAGCGCCCGACTCGATGTGACCGAGGCGAGGTCCGTCGCTAATTGGTCCCGCAGGCGCGCGGGGCCGTCGCCGGCAGAGAATACTCGGAGTATCCGTTGGGACCCGGAATCCGGGCTGTGCGTTGCTCATTCACCGGGTAGTATTCGTCGCTACCCCCCGTCGCGGAGACAGTCTTCTGGTTCGTGGGAATACAAAGAATTACGCACGACCGTATCAGATGTTCGTCGGGTCCTCGCCGGCCTCGAGGCGCTCGATACCGTCTTCGACGGTGTAGCGCTGGTCGCCTTTCGTCACCGGGTAGAGCCCGCACAGGTCGCCGTCACAGCGGACCAGCAGACAGATGACCGGGAGGAAGAGCACCCGTTCGTCGTCGTCGTGGCTGGCCGCACGTGACCGGAAGTACGGTTCGACCGACACACCGCGTTCACGGGCGACCTCCAGGATCTCGCCGACGACCCGCGGACAGCGGTCCGCCGGGCCCGACCCGTTGTCGGGCATGCACACGCGCGTGCTCCAGTAGTTGACCGTCGCGTCCGCGACTGCGTCGTCCTCGTCGAGCGCCTCGACGCGCTCGCGGACCGTCTCCTGGCGGCCGCGGGCCACGCTTGGCGCCGACGACCGCAGGCAGAGTTCGACCGTGACGTCACGCTGTCGGGTTTCCGACATCAAGGGCACTACACGCCGACACCGTAAATTCGTTCTCCCTGATTATCATGTTCGAAAGCTCCCGCTACGTCTCCCCGAGCGTCCACAGTTCGACCCGGTCGGGCACCGACGCGAGCGCGCTCGCCGGCCAGTCCTCGTGGCCCAGCGTGAACGCGACGTCCGGGTGGGCCTCAACCAGTCGGCGGACGCCCTGTGCGGCGCGTTCGTAGGCCGCCGGGTCGAGCCGGTCGGGCAGTTCGGCGGTCAGCGGGTAGCCGTCCGACAGCGCGCGCGGGTAGGGACCGAACGGCGGCCGGACGCGCCAGCACTCGTCGAAGCCGTCGGCGGCCGACCCCTCGGTGAGCAACACCGACTCGCCCTCGGGTTCGAGTCGGGCCAGGCGGTCGTGGTGGCGAGCGACCTCGGGCCGGCGCGGGCTGTCGGCCGAGAGGTAGAAGTACGGCGCTTTCGAGACGGGGTCGGTCCGCTCCAGCTGGTCGGCGTACTCCAGCAGCGTCCGGTAGCCGTCAAGCATCGCCGGGTGACCCCGGGCGCGGGCCTCGACGAGTTCCAGCAGGTTCCCCCGGCGCAGCGCCTGTTTGACACGGCGCAACTCGCCGAAAGAGACGTGGAGGTTGTGCTCGGCCAGCAGGCGCTCGCGCTCGTCGTCCTCGTGTTCGCGCAGTCTCCCGGGCGTGTGCTCGACACAGACCGGACACGAACACGGGAAGTAGTCCAGATCTGCCAGGTGTTCGGTCGTCCGCACGGTCATGTAGCGGTCGTCGCGGGCGTAGATGGCATACGCCGCCGAGTCGAAGAGATCACAGCCAAGCGCCACCGCCAGGGCGAACATCATGGGGTGGCCGGCGCCGAAGAGGTGGACCGGCCCGCTCTCGGGGAAGACGTCCAGGCCAGACCCGGCGGCGTGGTCGGCGGCCGACTCGCGCAGGTCCGGGTAGGTCGACCCCTGGACCGGGGCCGTGACGAGCATCTCGCCCGTCTCGACGCCGGCGGCCGTCTCGATGCGGTCCTGCGTGGTCGCCAGTTCGCGTTCGGCCCGCTCGCGGTCGACGTCCGGCGGCGTGGGTACGTCGACCGGCGTCGCCACGTCCGAGCCGATCTCGCGCTGGAACGCGAGGATCTCCGGCGTCGTCACGTCGATCTCGCCGTACTCGGCCAGCTGGAACGAGCCCGAATCGGTGACGATTGCGCCCGAGAAATCGAGCACGTCGTGGACGCCCCGTTCGAGCGCCGGGTCGCGGAAGTCGTCGCTCCCGTAGAAGACGTAGCTGTTGGTGATAAGCGCCTCGGCGCCGAACTCCGACTCCAGGGTCGCGGGCGTGACCGTCTGGAGGTGGGGGTTGACCACCGGCAGGAGAGCGGGCGTCTCGACGGTGACCCCGGCCCGCGGGATTTCGAGTTCGCCCAGGCGGCCGGCCGCGTCGTAGTCCCGCACCTCGAAGACGTCGCGCATTACCCGCCGTAGCCGGGCACCCGGCCTAAGGGTTGTGTTCCGACCAGTCTCGTTCCTGTCGTCACTCCTCGCGCCCGAACAGCTGGTAGTAGAGCACGCCCAGCATCGAGCGACCGTCTCGGAGTTCATCCTCGCGGGCCGCTTCGAGCAGTTCCTCGAACGTCGTCGTGTCGACGCGGATGTCCTCGTTGTAGTCTAAGTCCTGGCTCCCGGTGGGCGTACAGTCGCGGGCGAGGAAGTAGTGGAACTCGGAGTCGAGCAGGCCGTTGGCGGGTTCGACGGTGGTGAGGTGGTCGGCCGGGCCGGCCTCGTAGCCGGTCTCCTCTTCGAGTTCGCGCGCGACGGCGTCTTCCGGACTCGCGTCGTCTGCTTCGACGCCGCCGGCGGGCAGTCCACGGTTGACCCGCCGGACCGGGTGGCGCCACTCCTCGATGACGACCACCTCGCCCTCGGGGGTGAACGGAAGCACGACCACGCTCGGACCCTCGGAGACGTAGTCGTAGCCTGCGACCGTGTCGCCCGGGAACTTGACGTCCTCGTTGACCACGTCGAACCCCTCGCAGGTGTAGACCGTCTGTGCGCCCAGCGTCTCCCAGGCCAGTTCGCTCGCGTCGGCGTCCTCGCTCATACTCGCCACGGGGTCTGCCAGCGGGTTAGCGGTGTCGACTCCCCGGTCCGGGGTCGGTCAGCGGGGTGGCGGTGCCGGCGCTCGCGTGGCCGGGGACCGCGTCCCGACAGACCCAAACCGGTCGCGCTGCTGGCCGGTGACATGGAGATTCACGACGAGTTCGTCCCCGAGGAGACGTTCGGCGCCTGTCTCGACGTCCTGCCACAGGTCTGTGTCGAACTCCTCCTCGCGGACGACGACGGGATGCTGGTCGCTCGCCGGACGAACGAACCGGCGAAGGGAACGTACTTCTGGCCCGGGGGCCGCCTGTACAAGGGCGAACGCCTCGCCGACGCTGCCCACCGGGTCGGTCGCGAGGAACTCGCTATCGCGGTCGAACTCGGCGACCGCTTCGGGGTGTACAGCCACTTCTGGGACCGGTCGTCGGTCGCGGGCGCCGATTCCCGCCACACCGTCAACGTGGTCTTTCACGCCCGCCGACGCGACCCTGGCGCCGATATCGTCCTCGACGACCAGCACGACGACTACCGGTTCGTCGACGAACCCGACGCGGACTGTCACGCCTACGTCCACGAGTACTTCGAGGCCCTGAGCCTGTAATCCGCCGGCTCGAAGGCCGTCCGTGTGGGCCGTCGCTGCTGTCTACCCGCCCTCTGCCACGAGTTTGTAGAGACGGCCGGCCGCGCCGTCGCCGCCGTCGAGGTACGCCTCGGTCGCGCGGTCGGCGACGTACACCGCGCCGTCGACGACCAGCGGCGTGCTGGAGACGTTGCCCCCGGCCGCCACGCGCCAGGCACCGCGGCCCGAGTCGCGTTCGACCGCGTAGCAGTGACCGTCGTGAGAGCCGACGAGGACGTGCTCGGCCGTGACGGTCGGACAGCCGATCAGCCGACCGCCCGTGTCGTAGCGCCACTGTGGTTCGCCGGACTCCATATCGAGCGCGTACAGCCGCGAGTCGTGGCTCCCGACGTAGACGACGCCCGCCTCGGCGTCGACTGCGGGGCCGCTCATCACCAGACTCCCCGTCTCGACGGCCCACTCTTCGCGCCCGTCGCCCAGGGCGACCCGGTAGACGTGGTCGTCCCACGACCCGAAGAAGGCGCTCCCGTCGGCCGTCGCCACCGGCCCCTTGATCGCCCCGTCGGTCTCGAAGACCCACTCGCGTTCCAGGTCGGGGTAGGACCACGCGTAGCAGTTCCCGTCGTTCGAACCGACGACCAGACGCCCGGCCGTCCGGTCGATGGCACACGTCGAGTGTGGGTGGTCGGTCGGTCGGCCGTCCTCCCAGACGATGTCGCCCGTCACGGCGTCGAGGCCGAACATCGCGCCGCTGGGTGCGCTGTACTCGACGGCGACGTAGACGGTGCCGTCGTGGTAGGCGGGGCTGGAGCCGATGGCGTCACCGAGGTCCATCCGCCAGAACCGGTCGCCGGTCTCGACGTCGATCGCCGACAGCGCGCCGTCGTAGGCGCCGATGTAGGCCGCGCCGTTGGCGACGGCCGGCGTCCCGTGGATCCCCCG
The DNA here is from genome assembly GCA_003021305.1 of Halobacteriales archaeon QH_10_67_22. Classification (GTDB taxonomy): domain Archaea; phylum Halobacteriota; class Halobacteria; order Halobacteriales; family Haloarculaceae; genus QS-4-69-31. Next base: position 69,066 of record PXQN01000003.1, read on the forward strand.
GGTCGTGTCGGCGACCGACGCCGTCCACGCGACCGTCCCGTCCGGTCCCAGGCGGTGTAACTCGCCCGTGTCACCGGCCACGAGCACGTCACCCGACGGGAGCGCCATCGGGCTGGCCTTTGCGGCCGTGTGGTCGCCGGTGTTGAGCTCGGGCAGCGACCACGCCGTCTCGACCGATCCCGGTACTCGGGCCTCGGGGAAGACGCCCCGTCGCCGGAGTCCGCCACGGAACTGCGTCGTCGCCGTCTCCGACGGCGGGACGCCGTCGTCGTCGATACGCTCGTCACCGCCGGTGGCCGGCAGCGAGCCACAGCCGGCGGCCCCGACGGCCGCGAGACCGCCGACGGTCCGGAGGACATCACGCCGGGATCGGCAGTCCATGCGCCCTCTGGACCGGCGACGGATATGTCAGTTTGGATCGCTCGTTTCCCGGCGAACGGTATCCCACGCTTTTATGCTTCGAGAGATAGCTTACGCGAACGACACGGATGTCTGAGGGTGGGCCGCTAGTGTCGGTCGTGGTCCCGATGCACGACGAGGCACGGACCGTCGCCGAGGCGTTGCGCTCGCTGCTCGCCCAGTCGTACGACTCGGTCGAGATCATCGTCGTCGACGACGGGTCGACCGACGGGTCCAGCACCGTCGTCCGGGCGTTCACCGAGCGACACGACCGCGTCCGACTCCTCGAAAACCGCACGAACGTCGGCCAGTCGTTCGCTCGCAACAGGGGTGCGATGGTCGCAGACGGCGAGTATCTCGTCTTCCACGACGCCGACGACGTCTCGACGCCCGACCGCATCGGGAAACAGGTCGCGTTCATGGAGGCCAATCCCGACGTGGGCGTCGTCGGGAGCGGCTACTACTATCTGAACGCGTTGCGGGGCGAGCGGACGGTCCGGACCCGCCCGACCGACGACGAGACGCTGCGCCGGAACCTGGCTCGCGAGTCGATGGTCAACCTCGGGACGGCGATGTACCGGTGGTCGGCACTCGACGAGACGGGACTGTTCGAGGAGTCTCACCTCGAAGGGTACGACCTGCTGGTTCGACTCGCGGCGGACCACGAGATAGCCAACCTCGCCGAACCGCTGTACGTCTACCGCGTCGACGACGGGTCGATGAGTCGCCGCGACGAACGCCGGAAGAAAGCCGCGCTGGTCCGTCGCGGGGTCCAGGCCGCACGGACGCTCGGCGTGGGCTACTGGAACCTCCTGTTGACGCCCGGCTGGTTCGCGTACATGTACCTCCCCGACAGGGCGAAAGCGACCGTCCGTCGGCTGTTTTCGCCCACCGACAACGAGACGATCACCGACGGCCACGCCACGAAACTCGACCGGACGCTGGCGGTCGCTCGCGGGGAGACAGCGGTGGTTTCCGACGGCGAGACGGCGAGAGTGGACCGACAGCCAGTGACCGAACCCGGAGCCTGACCGGGTCGTTCTGTCCGAATATCAGTTTCGACGGTCGATCCCACCGACCTCCTCGCGGTCCCGTCAGCGGTTACCTCCCGACACAGTGGGTCGATGACGGATCCACTGTGGGTCTCGCCGTCTGCAGCACCTGGAGTCCACCGAAACGCAGGGGATACGTTACCGGGACAGTTCCGATTCGTGCAGTCTCCGGTAGACGCGTCGTTTCGCCCGGATTTTCAGACCAACTGCTCCGCGGAGGCCGGGAGTCCCGCCCAGCGACGCCAGGAAGTGATACCAGTGGCGCCAGTTCGAGGGATCGGTTCGCAGTCCGCGCCAGAACCAGCGCCTGGCCGTCGCGGTGTCGCCAGCCCTGGCGTGGGCCATCCCGAGCTGGTAGTGCTGGTTGGCGACACCGGCCGCGGTGAGTCTGTCGCGGTGTTTGTCGAGAAACCGGCGTCTGCCGTCGGTTTTCGCTCCGAGGTCGTCGCCGATCCTGGTCGCGCCCTCGTCGTGGAGGTAGTACCGAACGACGGCGTCCGAGACCGCGACCAGCCTGTGTCCGTCGGGTTCGAGCGCACGCAGGAAGAAGTCGTAGTCCTGTGACGATTCGAGCGTCTCGTCGAGCATGCCGGCAGTTTCGAACAGTCCGCGCCGGAACACGACGTTCGAGAAGCCGCCGACCGCGTTTTTCCGGCGGAGGTCCTCGTGGGTCACGTCGTCGTCCGCGACTGTCAGGTTCCACCGCCGCCCGTCGCGGTACCAGACCCGGGAGGCGTAGGTGCCGACACAGTAGTCCGGTGCCCCGACAAGCATAGCGACGCACCGTTCGAGATACGTCTCCGTGTAGGCGTCGTCGGAATCCAGAAAGGCGACGTACTCGCCCGTCGCGGCGTCGACCCCGTGGTTGCGGGCCGCGTTCGCGCCCCTGTTCTGTTCGAACCGGTGGGCGACCAGTCGGTCGTCGTCGTACCGGTCGAGGACCGACGGGGTGTCGTCGGTCGACCCGTCGTCGACGACGTGGAGTTCGACGTCGTCATAGGTTCCGTCGAGGACGCTCTCGATGGCACGTGGCAGCGTCTCGGCCCGGTTGTACGTCGGAACGACGACGCTGACGGTCATCAGTGGTCACCGCCGCTCTGACTGGAACGGGCCGCCCCGTCGACGCTCACAGTCGCGCCCGTTCCAGTAGCCGTCCCCGGGCGACCGCGAGTTTCGTCAGCCACGTCAGGGCCAGCCACGTCCCGAGTGCGCTGAAACCTTGTGGTTTCGACGCGCCCCTCGCGGGCGCTCGCGGAGGGCCAGGGAGGTAGTTGCGGGGGTCCCACAGCGGCCGGGCGTCGAACCGGTCGGGGTGGCGCCGGGTCAGTTGCTCGCGGCCCCGGCCGATCCGACTGTACTTCGCGACGAGTGCCCCGACAGTCGCCCGCGCCGGGTGGAACACGACCACGTCCGCCAGGTACGCCTGGTCGAACCCCGCCCCGGCCACGCGCTTGCCGAACTCGTCGTCCCCGCCCGAGACGAGCAGGTCGTCGAAGCCCCCGACCGCCTCGACGACCCGTCTGTGGACCGTCAGACAGCACGTCGGGACGAACGCTTCTGTCGCGAGAAACCGCTCGACCGGAAACGCAGTCGCCGCAACGAACGCGCCGACCGGACCGTCAGCGCTCACGACCTCGACTCGACAGCCCGCATAGTCGTGTCCGTCGTCGCGCATTGCCGCCGTGACCCGTTCGATGTAGGTCGAGTTTACCCAGGTGTCGGCGTCGAGAAAACAGAGGTACGCCCCGTCGGCCGCCTCGATGCCGCTGTTTCTAGCGGCGTAGGAACTCCGGATCGCTCGCTCGGTGACGAGCCGGACCCGCTCGTCGTCCGCGTATTCTTCGACGACAGTCGGTGTCTCGTCGGTCGAACCGTTGTCGACGACGACTACCTCGTAGTCGGTCGCAGTCTGGTTGACCAACGAGTCAAGCGTCGTCCGGATCCCGTCGGGGTCGTTGTACACCGGGACGATGACGCTCGCTTCGAGCATCGTTATCTCGTTCCTGGCCGGTACTGACACGACAGTGCGTACGACCGGCGTCGCGGGTCGTATCCAGTCTCCGGGCGTGTGCCAGTGTCTCTCCTCGTCACGCTTGAACCCGTCCCGTTGTCCCGTCTCACGGAGGGTCGGAGTAAAACGATGGTGGCTCGGGTCAGTCCCAAGATTGGGGCGGTTGAACGCCCGAATCGATAGACCATTCGTTCTTAGTTAAGACTCACAATAAGACCAATTGCCTACATTTCTCGCCTAAATCCGATCTGATCACGGCTGCTACGAAGGAAACGTCGTTTTTGATGAGCGAGTGTTATTTAAATAACAGAGTGCTGGAATATAAGCCCTGATTTCTCCACGTACAATACCATCATGCACAATTTTGCTCCAGATGGTACTATCGCGCTTAATCAAAGCCGATTGATAGAGACACACAGACGGCCGAGTGATAGACAACGTCGGAGTCCATATCCCATCTTACGTCCAGCAACGTGTAAACAAATCTGACTGGAGATGCAAAGCAACCGGGTATTTTATTTATACGGTCGCTCGAAATTTTACGTTGGATGGTGGCGGTAACAGTCGTACTTCCGACATACAATCGCGAACACCGTCTGAGATACGCAGTCGAAAGTGTCCTCGATCAGACCTATACCAACCTAGAATGCATCGTCGTCGATGGTGGTTCGACGGACGACACCCCAACGATGCTGGAATCGTTCGACGACGACCGACTGCGCGTGATTCGTCGTACCGAACCGCAGGGCCTGAGCAGCGCCCGCAATGCCGGTCTGGAACTCGCGTCCGGCGAGTATATCGTCTTCCTGGACGATGACGATGCTTTCTACGATACCGCGATCGAGACCCTCGTCAGGACCATACGCGAGCAACCCGAGAACTGTGCCGGGGTCTACACTGCCCATCGTAGGGTCGATGAATCGGGAGATTCCACAACCGAACGGGTCACTGGTGGAAAAGTCGACCGTCTTGAGAACGCACGTATAGGCGGTCCCTCGTGTACACTCATCAAAGCCGAGATCTTCGACGTGATCGGTCCGTTCGACGAGTCGTTTCCGGCCTGCGAAGACGAGGAGTTCTGGCTCCGCCTGTTTGACGAATTCTACATGTTCGCCATTGATACGGTTCTTTATAAGCGTCACTACCACGGCGACCAGATGACAAACGACCTGGGACTGATGTTGGAGGGGCGTGCGCGTCTCCTCGAAAAACACGGTGAGAAACTCTCAGATCAATATCAAGAACATCTCCAGTACAGCCTGGCACATGGCTACGCACGACTCGGCCGGACCGAGAAGGCTCGTGCGTTCTTCCGTGGTTTCACACGAAAATACCCCTTGCGGCTGGCATACTACTATTATTACGTTTGGCTTCTGTTCGGGGTTCGGGGATACGATCTCGGAAAGCTCATTCATCATCGCCTCTACCGTCCCGTAGTCGATCGGTTTCGGGCACATCTGCGATGAGGTTGGCTCTCCTATCGTCTCCCGATTCAAAAGCCGAGGCGTTTCAGGATTCGATGTTTCATAAGCCGTATATTACCGATAAGACGTCCAGCGTTGGGTTTTATCGGATGCCACAGCGTCCCAGATTGTCGTCCGGGCTCCGGTCGGGCTGGACGGTAGACGAAACTCCCAGGAGCCAGTGTTGGATGGTCTGGAGTGTTCGTATAGAACCGATTACGATTTTTTGACTTCACGAAATATCCAGTCCCTCCAATATCCTCTATTTCCAGCCCCTTTGTGTGTAACAAGGTAGGCATCACTGCCTCGTGATGACCAGTCCATCCGGCCCGATACCCTTCGTCAAGGAGTTCAATTGCGTCCGTGGACAAACGAACAATCGGAAAAAACCCACGAACCCACTTCGATCGATCAAGTTCAGAAGCCGGGTCAAATGAAGGCCACCAGTACCAGTCTGGCAGGTGCTCGTACGGTGTAAGTGTCGTCCCAAGCAAGTCAGCAGTGGATTGTTTAAACCGTTGGAACACTTCTGACCACGGACCCGTATAGGCGACATCGTATTCGATGAACCAGTATCGCGAGTAAGACGGTTCGATTTTCGAGAAATAAATAAACAGGAGATCGATATTACCTGGCACGATCGATTTCTCCCCTGAGTCAGCCCACGGATCGGGATACGCGGTGTCTACGATCTGTGAAACCTCGAAGGTCCGCAGTCCATCTCCGACCAATTGACGAGTCGTCTGTCGGCTCGCTGCATTCACGCCTGTGGTATCGTACGCAAAAAACACGTCTTTCTCTGGGGCTGTCTCGCGTTCAAGTTGTCTAAATCGAGAAAGAACTGGTTCAGAGAGCGTATGGGAAATAAACACTACTGCCTCTCGGCACTCTCCGTCAGTCATTCGGGAGCAAAGTTCTGCTGGCATCGGTTACGAGTGTCGGAGCATTGTGTCTCTCCATGGTATCTCGAACTGTCTGTGCCTGAGCGGTGTCCGCCGAACAAAGATACCTGATACGCTTGCTTATAAATCATTTCCGTTTCGGCGGGAAGGACAGATCACAGGAGCGACCGTGCTCCCTTTGTCTCTTACGTCTATATTTTTATATTTGATATGATACCGTCCCGTGTCGATTTGAGCGTTGTCACTGCCCCCTGTCCCTCAACCGGGGCGAACGTCGCGAGGAGCAATACATACGACCGGTAGGCCAACGGGTTCCGTCGGAGGGCCGCGCACAGATATCGGCGCGCGAGGGGACGATGGCCGACCTCGAGACAGGTTCGACCGATGAGTTCGTAGACGGATCGGTCGTATGAGTCTCGCCATAGATCGACCGCTTTTTCGAAGTGGTCGCGCGCCGTTTCCTCGTCACCGGTTCGCAGATACGTGGCACCGATCCGTCGGTGTCTATCGGCTATATTCCTATCCGACAGCATCTCACGGTGCTTGTTCAGCAGGCTCGTCAGTCCCTGTCGAACTTTCAGTGGATCGTTCGAGAGGCCCTCGACATCGCCGTAACACCGAACCAGTGCCTCGTCGATGCCGACCATCGTGAACTCACGAAGCAGTCGGAGCTGTAAGTCGTAGTCCTCGGCGTAGGCGAGGCTCTCGTCGAATCCGCCGACGGCGTCACACGCTCGCGAGCGGTACGCCGAGTTGGGCAGTCCGCAGATGACGTTCGCCGTCACCAGTTCGTCCAGCGTTATTTCCCCGGTCGGCGTCTTTCGTACCGATTCGTTGTCACCAGATACCTTCACAAGGGGGTGGAACACGCCAGCGACGTGGTCCGGTTGGGCATCGAGTGCTGTCGTCGTGATCGCAAGACGATCGGGGTGATACGCGTCGTCGGAGTCGAGGAAGGTGACGTACTCGCCCCGTACTCGCTCGAGACCCCGATTCCGAGCCGCGGCCGCGCCGCAGTTGTTCGGCAGGTCAACGTACTCGATGCGGTCGTCGTCGTATTCGGCGACGACCGCCGGCGTGTCATCTGTCGACCCGTCGTTGACCACGATGTGCTCGTAGTCCCGGAACGTCTGGCGACGAACCGACTCAATCGCCCGCGGGAGGACATCGGCTCGGTTATACGTGGGCGTAATGACGCTGACTGTCGGCATGCCGGAGATTCGTATCCCGGCCAAGGAGAGCGACCTACATAACGCCCGGGGGAACCGATCCGTGCCAGTAGTCGGTCTCGTCGCCGTTGCTCGCGGTGACAGTGATGCGGAAAGATGGGCCGGTGCAAGGTCACACAGTAGGCCAGGACCGGCCCGAACTAGCGGAGGCTCTCGAGACCGTCGCGCCCGTCTCCCGGAACCGCCGCGCCAAGTCGTCGGGGAACCGGCCACCGTTGTACACCAATCTGAGTGTGACATCGTCCATCGCCACCGGTCCGAGCGTGTCAGCGAGGTGTCGCATGTTCGCGTCGTGGGCCTCGATGCTACCGACCCAGCCGAGCACGAACCCGTCGTCGTCGAACCGGCTCTCAACGGGCGGGTCGGGCCTGAAGCGGTCGGTGTCGATGCTGGGCGGGATCAGCGCGACCCGCTCGGACGGTGCGTGTTCGGTCGCCCTCGCGTAGATCCGCCTGCTAGTCGCGTAAACCAGGTCGGCGCGTTCGAACAACGTCCTGGATTTCCCCGGCATGTGGACGTAGTTGGCGTCGAAGGTCGCGTACACGACCGGGTCGAACCCCGTCAGGGTTCGCTCCGGAAAGGGAACGTCGAACAGGACTTCGACGAGGTCCGTGGGAAGTGGTTTGTGGACCACGAGAACGTCGGTTACGACCGCGATTTTCAGCCTGATCCAGAGTATCAACATGGTCACGAAGCCGTACTTGATGCCCTGGACCAGGTTATTCTCTCCCGGGAGGTCGGGGCGAGTGACGCGATGGACCCTGACCATCTACGATTCGTCCACGCCTTCGAGCCCCTGCCGAACATTTCGTAGCGAGGTCGTGTCCTGCGGGAATCGCGTGACTACGGTAACGCGTTTCCCCGTCATTGGCAGGTAGTACAGAAGGATCCGCTTGGACCTGCCGGTTCGGGGGAGCCAGACCGCAGACCTCGGACGGGTGACCGACGCATCGCTCGGCGTCAAGCACCGCGAGAAATGATGGGCCGGCGCGAATTCGAATCGCGGTTACGGCCACCCGAAGGCCGAAGGATACCAAGCTACCCCACCGGCCCGCTGGTAGCACACGGGAGAAGACACCCGCCGGTTTTAATCCTTCCGGAGTTGTGCACCGACTCGCCGACGATTCAGTACCGCCGGAAGCCGTCGGTATCGAGGTAGTTGTGCGCGACGGTGATGGCGTGGTTGGCGTGCAACGGGTGCGGTCCCAGCGAGACGCGCTCGTCGGCAACCTCGGCCAGTCGCTCCCGTTCCTCGCCGGTGAAGTCGCGGTGGTCCGAGAGCACGAAGGTCACGTCCGCCGGCACCGACGCCTCGACGACCTCGCCGGCGGTGCCGGTCGCCTGGACGTGCTCTGTCGATGTGTCTCGGCGGCCTTCTTCCTCTCACACGATATCCGCGAGGACGTCCGGGTCCACCTCGTGTTCGGGGACGCCTACACCGTGGTCTTCGAGGGACGCGACCTGCGACACCTCAACCCCGACGAACGGTCCACGGCGGCGCTGATACGGACGGCACTGGAACAGCGGGAAGAAGCCATCGGCCACCAGGCCGTCGAGACCACGCCCGGCGTCTCCATCGTCCGACGGGATTTCGCCGCGACGCTCGAGACCGTCGCCGAGAACACCGTCGTCACGCTCCACGAGGAGGGCACCCCGGTCGTCGAGGCGTCGGTGCCGGGGGACGTGACCTTCGTGCTCTCGGACCACCGGGGTTTCACGGCGGCCGAGCACGAGCGACTGGCCGA
>PXQN01000004.1 GCA_003021305.1 Halobacteriales archaeon QH_10_67_22
CGCCAGCTCGACAGACTGGCGATCCGTCCGCTCACGCTCGAAAAACTCAATTTCCTCCAGTACCTCTGCTAACTCGGGAAGGTTCAGTTGCATCAGCTCCACTAAGAGCCGAACCTTCCCATCTCTTTCGCTAAGTTAACGGTGCCGCGAGAACGTACCAAACGCTCTTGAGAGTCGTGGTCGCAGTGGTCGGTGTGTACGACTACCACGTCCACTCGAACTACTCGGACGGGTCGTTCCTGGAGCGGATGGTCGCGGCGGCGGCCGACACCGCCCTCGACGGCGTCGGGGTCGCCGACCACTGCAACGTCTCCGACCGCGAGCACTGCCGGCGCTACAGACGCCGCTTCGGGTTCAACCTCGACCGGACCTATGAACGGCGGCGCGATGCCATCGCCGAACTGGACGCGGAACACGACCTCGCGGTGCTCGACGGCGTCGAGATGGACTACCATCCCGACGACGAGGCGGCGATCCGCGAGTTTCTGGCCGACGCTGGGTTCGACTACGTCATCGGGAGCGTCCATGAACTCCGGGAGACGAACGTCCACATGGACTACTTCGCGGCCCTCTCCGAGCGCGAGCGACGGGACGCGGTCGAAGAGTACTTCGAGCGAGTCGTCGGGCTGGTGGAGTCGGGGCTGTTCGACGTGCTCGCCCACGCGGACATCGTCGAGCGCAACCCCGCGCTCCGCGGGTACGCGACCGAGGACCACTACCACGCCGTGGCCGGGGCGCTCGCTGACTCGGAAACCGTCCCCGAAATAAACGCCGGCCGGGTCGACCGCGAGTACGGCCAGTTCCACCCCAACGACGCGTTCCTGGCGGTTCTCGCCCAGTACGACGTTCCGGTCACCGTTGGGTCGGACGCACACGAGCCCGGGCGCCTCCGCGGACGAGTGCCGCTGCTCCGGGAGAAACTCGCCGGCCTCGACGTCGAGGTCGTCTCTCCGATCGACTGAGCGTCGGCGACCGCGGCGAGCGGACTGTGTGGGAACGGGCTACTGACGCCGAACCGAGTAAAAAACGGGAGACCGTCGGGCGGCGACCGGACCCCGGCGGGTCAGGCGGAGGCGTCGAGGTCCGCGTCCACTGCGCCGTCGAGGCCGTCGTCTATCCCCTCGAACGTGTCGTCCTCGTCCGCGGGCTCTTTCGACGCCCCTTCCTCCTGGTGCTCGGTGACAGTGTCGTCGCCGGTGACGTCGACGAACAGTTCACCCAACTCGCTGGTCCGGTCTGCCTGTTGACTTTCGCTCATTGCGGATCAGACTTGTTGCCCCGTATGAATATCAGTAGTGCCTAACCACGTAGGCATGGTACGGCGATCGGGGAAATACGTCGTTTCGGCCGCTTGAACGGTCGGTTCACAGGGCGTCGCGCTGGCAGGAACCACACAGTGCTTCGTCTTTGATGTCGACCTCGCGGACGGTCGGGGAGAAACTCATCACGCAGCGTTTGTTGTCACAGTGTTCGAGACCGAGCGTGTGGCCGATCTCGTGGATGACCTCCTTGCGGACGCGGTCGGCGAACACGTCCTCGGAGGAGCGCCGGGAGACGCCGCCGTCGGAGGACGTCTTGAGCCGGTGGGTCGAGATGACCGACCCCTTGCCGTCGAGGTAGGCGAGTCCGAAGACGTAGTTGCGGCGGTGGTAGAACAGGTCCTCGCCGGTGATGGCGATGTTCTTGTCGCCCGACCCGACCCGGGTGGCGAGTTTGATGAACGCTTCCGCGCTGTACTGGTCGCGACCGCGGTCGTACGCGCCGGAGGGTATCGACTGCGTGTCGTGCATCGTCACGTCGGATTCGTAGACCGACCGGAGACTGGCCGAGGCCTCCCGCTTGACCCGCGCGGGGACCTCACCCACCGGCACGATGTCGACGTGCATAGAATGTTTGTATGCGTGCCCGACGTAAAAAATCCCCGACGTGAGCCGTGTGAAGGCCTCACACGCGGGCGCTGACGGCCGCCCGTTCCGGAGGGGTTCGGCTACTCGCACGGCGCGCGTGCGGTCACGCACTGTTCGTCCGCGAACGTTCGGTCACGCTTCGCCGGTCGGCGTGGCGAGTCACAACGGACTTTTCGTTCGGGCGCGTCAGTCGGGGTAAATGAACGTGGACGCGGTCGTGTTAGACGTCGACGGCGTGCTCGTCGACGTGGCCGACTCCTACCGGCGTGCCATCGTCGAGTCAGTCGCGCACGTGTACGACGACACCATCACGAGAGCCGACGTACAGCAGTTCAAGGACGCGGGCGGGTTCAACAACGACTGGGAGTTGACCGACGCCGCGGCACTGTTCGTCCTCGCCCAGCGGGAGGGGTTCGACCCCGGACTCGGGGAGTTCACCGACCGGATCGCGGCGACCGGCGGCGGCAAGTCTGCCGCCGAGACGGTCGTGTTCGACGCACTCGGTCCGGCCGAACGCGAACGGGTCATGGACGCGTGGGACCCCGACCGGCTCCGGACGGTCTTCCAGCAGCTGTATCTCGGCCCCGACCGCTACCGCGAGTTCGAGGGCGACGAGCCCGACTCCGACCTCGCCGGCGAGGGGTACATCCACGACGAACCGGTGCTCCTGGACGCCGAGACGCGCGAGACGCTGACAGCCGTCTACGACATCGGCGTCCTCACGGGCCGCCCGGCCGCCGAGGCCGACGTCGCGCTCGAACGGGTCGGCCTGGACGTCCCCCCCGACCACCGGTTCACGATGGACGACTGGGAAGCGGGCAAACCCGACCCGGGAGCCTTGGTGACGCTGGCCGAGCGGTTCGACGCCGGCGCGGTCGCGTTCGTCGGCGACACCCTCGACGACGTGCGGACGGCGACCAACGCCGCCGCGGCCGACCCCGGTCGGGAGTACTACGGCGTCGGGGTCGGGACCGGCGGGCTGGCCGGCGAGTCGGGTCGCCGGAAGTTCGAGCGCGCCGGTGCGGCCGCTGTCGTCGACTCCGTCGCCGACCTGCCCGACCTGCTCGCGGGCGCAGAGTGATAGTGATTATTGTCGGTCTGTTCCGGATCGACCGCACGCGGTGGACTGACGCTGCGCTGGACGGCCGGGGGGGACCACTCGGTCGTCGTCGGGTCGCGTGACGCCGACCGCGGGGCCGAGGCCGCCACGCGGTACGAACGACGACTGGACCAGCACGGCTACGACGGGGTGGTCACCGGCACGGACAACGTCACGGCCGCCGAGCGGGCCGAGGTCGTCGTCTGTTCGGTACCCGCCTACCACCTCGCCGACACGGTCGAATCCGTCGCGGACGCGCTGGACGCGGGCGACGTGCTCGTCTCGCCGGCCGTCGGGATGAAACACGACGAGAGCGGCGCCCACTACAACCGTCCCGGTGCCGGCAGCGTCGCCGCGCTGGCCGCCCGGGCCGCCCCGGCCGAGGTGTCCGTCGTCGGCGCGCTCCACAACCTCGCGGCCGGCCCGCTGGTCGACCTCGACGTCGACCTGGACTGGGACACGCTCGTCGTCGGTGACGACGACGACGCCGTCGACACCGTGGTCTCGCTGGCCGACGACATCGACGGCGTCCGACCACTCCGGGCCGGCCCGCTCGCCAACGCCGCCGAGGTCGAGTCGCTGACGCCGCTGCTCATCAACGTCGCCCGACACAACGAGGGGTTCCACGACACCGGCGTGACGTTCGAGTGAGCCCGCGACCAACATAGGACACCTCGTTTTCGAGTATATAAATACCCCCGCTGTGGCAACGACTAACGTTGGTAACGCCTCACACGGATAACCCCGACACGGGACGCTTTACGGCGGTTCGAGCGCGGAACGTGGCGCGCACTGTCGGCGTCGGGAGCGGTGCGTACCACCTACATTTATATAGAAGCACATTCATACTTTCCGTTGACTATGAGTCAGCGAATGCAGAGCCAGCCCATGATCATTCTGGGCGAGGATTCTCAGCGGATGAAAGACAAGGACGCGCAGTCCCACAACATCTCGGCCGCCCGCGCGGTCGCCGAGTCGGTCAAGTCGACACTCGGGCCGAAGGGGATGGACAAGATGCTCGTCTCCTCGATCGGTGACGTGACAGTAACGAACGACGGCGTCACCATCCTCACGGAGATGGACATCGACAACCCGACGGCCGAGATGATCGTGGAAGTGGCCGAGACCCAGGAGGACGAGGCCGGCGACGGGACGACGACGGCCGTCGCCATCGCGGGGGAACTCCTCAAGAACGCCGAGGACCTACTCGAACAGGACATCCACCCGACCTCGATCATCCGCGGGTTCCACCTCGGGAGCGAGCGTGCCCGCGAGGAAGTCGGGAACGTCGCTGTCGAGGTCGACCCCGAGGACGAGGAGATCCTCAAAAGCGTCGCCGAGACCTCCATGACCGGCAAGGGCGCCGAACTCAACAGGGACGTCCTCGTCGACCTGGTCGTCCGGGCGGTCCAGTCGGTCACCGTCGAAGCCGACGACGGTTCCTACATCACCGACCTGGAGTTCCTCGACATCGAGACCCAGACCGGTCGGTCGGTGAGCGAGTCGGAACTGCTCGAGGGTGCCGTCGTCGACAAGGACCCCGTCCACAGCGACATGCCCACGGACGTCGAGGACGCGGGGGTCCTCCTGCTGGACACGGCCATCGAGGTCGAGGAGGCCGAGGCCGACGCCCAGCTCAACCTCGACAGTCCCGACCAGCTCCAGGAGTTCATCGAGCAGGAAGAACAGCAGCTCAAGGACATGGTCGAGGACATCGCCGACACCGGGGCCAACGTCGTCTTCTGTCAGAAGGGCATCGACGACATGGCCCAGCACTACCTCGCAAAAGAGGGGATTCTCGCCGTGCGTCGCGTCAAGAAGTCCGACATCGAGTTCCTCAGCGAGCTCCTGGAGACCCGGATCGTCTCCGACTTCGACTCGATCTCGGCCGATGACGTCGCCAGCGGGCGCGTCACCCGCGACGAGACCGACGAACTGTTCTACGTCGAAGGCGAGGACGGCCACGGCGCGACGCTCTTGCTGCGTGGCTCGACCGACCACGTCGTCGACGAACTCGAACGCGGCATCAACGACGCGCTGGACGTCGTCTCCTCGACCGTCGCCGACGGGCGCGTGCTCCCTGGCGGGGGCGCCATCGAAGTCGAACTCGCCGACCGGGTGCGCGACTACGCCGACTCCGTCGAGGGCCGTGAACAGCTGGCCGTCGAGGCGTTCGCTGACTCGCTGGAGCTCGTCCCGCGGGTGCTGGCGGAGAACGCGGGGCTGGACTCTATCGACACGCTGGTCGACCTGCGGGCGGCCCACGAGGACGGCGACGAACACGCCGGCCTGAACGTCTACTCGGGCGACGTCGTCGACACCTTCGAGGCCAGCGTCGTCGAACCCGCCCACGCCAAACAGCAGGCCATCGCGTCGGCCTCCGAGGCCGCCAACCTCGTCCTCAAGATCGACGACATCATCGCCGCGGGCGACCTCTCGACCTCCGGCGGCGACGAGGAAGAGGGCGGCGCACCCGGCGGCGGCATGGGTGGCGGCATGGGCGGTATGGGCGGCGGCATGGGCGGCATGATGTAAGACGACATTTTTTCCGTTCGGGCGCCTCGTCGCCGACGTCGATCATACACCCGCTGTGGGGTCGAACACCCAAAATCCCGAGTGACAGTCGATCGACGGTCGAGCACACCGGGGAGCACCCGCGCGCGTCAGCGTGGCCGCCCCACTCGAACGAATAAGTAGCCAGACGACCAAATCCGGTGTATGCAAACCTTACTCCTCGGGCCGGAAGCGGTCGACGCGGCCACGGACATCGACGAGG
>PXQN01000005.1 GCA_003021305.1 Halobacteriales archaeon QH_10_67_22
GCGCGGGTCGCAGCACTGCTCCGACCCGCCGCCTCCACCGTGGAACGGCAAGAGGAAGCCGGGCCGCGTCCATGCATGGGGTCGCGGGGCACAATGTCGTTTCGGGAAAGCCCCGCCCTCAAGAAGTGACCGAGGGCCGCAAGGCCCGAGGGAGCGAGTAGGGCGAGGTAGTTTACGCAGTTGTGCCGCTTCTCACCCGTCGACCGTGACGCGGGTGCCGTTTGCGACTGCGCTCTCTGGGACGGTCACGGTAGTGGTCTCGTTGTTCGCCGTGACCTCGTATTCGCCAGGGTAGGGGACTGTGGCGCGGTAGTGACCGGTCGCGTCCGCGGTCGCCACCGTGCGATAGGTGAATCCGGCGTTGGGGATGGAGACCGACGTGTGCAGTTCGACCGTCTCGTTTGGCGCAGCTGTCCCCGTCACGTTCGCGCCCGGCACGAGGACGAACACCCTGTTGGCGCCGTTCTCGGTCACGTACACCGCCCGGTAGTGGGAGACGGCGTCGTAACGAACGCCGTCGTCGTCCACCCAGCGGCTCCCGTAGGTGTTGTAGAGGTGTTGCTGGGCGGTATTGTCCCTGGGTGGCAGCGGTTCGAGGACGACGAACCCGATGCGGTCACGCCACTGGTGGTACTTCGGGTCCGGGTCGGGGTCGGTGACGAACGCCGAATAGTTCGCCAGGGCGAACCCGTAGTCGGCCGACTGCCCGTTCACCGGATAGTTGAACGCCCGGCTCTTGCCCCACTGGCTGAACACGTAGTTGTCGGGGTAGGTCCACCCCCGTTCGTCGGCGTACTCGGCCATCCACTGTGCCGTCTCGTGGTCGGCGTCGGTAGACTGGGCGTCGAGGCGCTCCGTCTCCAGCCACGCGTCTGGGTCGTCCTGGGGACCCGTCGGCGGGTCCTCGACCGGCCCCGTCGACTCGCGTACCGGGACCGGCGGCGTGGTCAGGTCGAGGCGGGCCAGCCCCCAGACGAGTCCGACTGCGGCCAGCAACGACGCCAGCGGTGCCAGTTGCCCGATGAAGCGCAACTGGACGACCGAGAGCGCGAGGAAGTACCAGGTGAACACGCCCACGACGAGCCAGCGACGGTCACCGAGGAGCGCGCGCCGCCCCGCCCAGACGAGGACCGGCACCGCGAGGACGAGGGCGCCGCCGAACAGCTTTACGCCGACCAGCTGGTCGAGTGTGAACGCCGAGGCCGTCTCGCCGATGCCCGACGCCGAAAAGAGGAACTCGAACCTGCCGACGAGTTCTGCGAGCACGTCGCCAGCCACTACCGACAGAACGACGAGCGCGACCAGTGGGACCGCGAACTCGACGGCTGCGATCGTCCTGACTCCGACGCCGCGGTCGGCCAGCAGTTCGCTCCCGCCGGCGACGGCGACGCCACCGAGCGCCAGGAGCCCGGGGGTGAGCGCCACGGTCGTCGTCGTCCAGCCGAGTGCGACGTTTGACAAGACTGTGACGACTGCTGCGCCACCGAGTCCAGCCAGGACGGAAGCGTTCACACGCATCGGTCGGCGTCCGTCGACGATGTCTGTGAGGACGGTCAGCGCCAGATAGACCGCGACCGGGAGCAACATGAGCGGGCTCCCCTCCCAGGCGAGCACTAGTCCAGCGACGGCGACGCCCAGCAGCACGGCCCCACGGCGTCCCGCAGTCCCGAACGGGTCGTCGACCGTCGCGAGCCAGGCCAGGACCGTGACTGTCGCCATCAGCCAGAGGTAGTCGAACGCGTGGTGGTCGGCGAAGCCCAGACTCGTCCGCGCGGCGTGGGCGGGCAAAACAGCGAGGATACCCGCCGCGAGCACGCCAACGCGCCGGTCACCGAACACGCGCGCCCCCAGGACGTAGACGAGCGCACCGACCCCGATGGCGGCGACGACCGGGTACCACGCGAGCACCAGACCGGCGACCTCCCGTGTCCCGCCGAGTAGCGCCGACACCCACCAGAGGGTCGCGACGAACAGCGGTTCGCCGAAGTCGCCAGTGATCGAGGGGTCGGTGAGCGTCCCCAGCGCGAACGGGCTCGACGACCGGGCGAGCAACCCGTCGACGAGATACCGGTAGAGGTACGCGTCGTTGCCCGCGAGGACGACTGCGTCGTCGCGTAACACCTTCGAACGTGCCAGAGAGCGCGCCCAGACGAACAGCGCGACCAGCACCAGTCCAACGCCAGCGCGTCGCGCCGTGGCTCCGACCGAGAGCGACTGTACCCGCCCGAGCGCGTCGGGTGACGTGACGGCCGGCGCTCCCGTTTTCGTCTCCGGAGCGTCGTCGGCTTTGTCGTCTGTGAGTGCCGCCCTGACAGTGTCCGGGTCAGTGACCCGATAGCCGTCGTCGACAGATTCGACGATATCGTGACCGACGATCTCTCCGAACAGCCCGGTCCCGACGGGGACGTCCTCGAACGTCCAGCCCTCGTGGTCCTCGTCGACGGCAAGGACGGTTTCGAGCGCCTCCGCTAGTTCGGGCCGGTCCTCGACCAGCTGTGCGACCTCGCGCCGGTCAACCATCTATCGGGCGCAACTACGGCGGGCAAAAAAGTGGTTCCGGTCTTCCGGGCTGTCAGGCTGTCGGCTCCGTCTCGCCCGTTCGATCGAGACGCCGGTCGACGGCGTAGGTGGCGACTGCGGCGACCAGCACGAACGCGAGTACCCGCGGGTCCGAGGAGACGTACAGCCCCGGAGCGGGCGGGCGCCACCACGACAGCGGGTACAGCAGCGGTCCCGCCCGACCGTTGACCGTGAGTCGGAGTGCGTCGCCGAGCAGCGACGCGACCCCCCCGACGAGCAGGAAGGTGAACGCCCGGCGGCGATAGCGGCGGCCGAACGCGACCGCGATGACCCCCGACACCAGCACGACCCCAGTCAGCGTGCTCAACGGTCCGTAGGAGAACGGGACACCCAGGAGCCCCTCGACGGTCCGGCCGTCGACCAGCAAACTGACCTTGCCCAGGTCCGGGATAGCCGCGCCGCCCATCCCGACGGCCCGCCAGCGCGCGTCGACCGCCTCGACGCGCCACCCGGCGACCGTCAGCAGGACGTACGCGACCAGCACGTGAGTCAACAGGTCAGTCATCCTCGCGCACCTCGAAGGACAGTGTACCGGTGTCGGGTCGCCAGCGCCTGAAAAACGCCACGAGGACGAGCGCCGCACCGGCGACGGAGACGCCGTACTTGTAGAGTTCGGCGGCGAAACTCGCGTTGACGACGAGGACGGTGTCGGCGGCGACGGTGCCGTCGGGCGTTAGTCGGCCGAACACCTGGACGGTGCCGCCAGGCGTGACCGACCGGTCGACGCCCTCGACGACCATCTCGAAGTCGGGGTACGACCGCGACGGGGCCATCGTGAGCGTCCCGTTGGCGGTGTCGACGCCGCTGACCGGCCCCGTCAGCAGGAGTTGCTGGCCGACATAGCCGTCCGGGTTGGTCATCAGCTCCTCGGTCGTCGGATACGGCCGGTGGGCCGCCGACACCGCACCGTAGTGGACGAACGACCCGGCGAGCGCCACCACCAGCAGCGACAGGACGACGAGACGGCGGCGTTGCACGCCCGTGGGTGTCAGTCGGTCGGGAATAGGCGTTTCGGTCCGGTTGCCGGCAGTGTTAGCTTATACTGTCGGACACAAGTAGGTGAACACGCTCGTCGGTGTTTCACCATCGAGACGTCTCGGAGACCGCCAACCGAAGTATCGAGTGTCGACTTGCTTGTGTCCGACAGTATTAGCGACCGTGCTGATAGGCGAACAAGTCCTCGGAAAGAGCGTTTTGACCGCGGTCTCCCACAGGGAAGCCCCCGCCGTCGCCGAGACCGCGGCCCTTCCAATCCCGCCC
>PXQN01000006.1:0-1765 GCA_003021305.1 Halobacteriales archaeon QH_10_67_22
AACCAACGAAATCAGCCATCTACGTCTGTTTCCAGCCACAACGAAACAGACGACGCGGTGGTTTCTCACCGAGTTACACCGACGATGTCGGCTCGGTGATCCCGAGTTTCTCGTCGATGGTGCGAGCTATCTCGGCTCTGTTCTTGACGAAGATGGGTATCGATTCCGGGTGATTTCGAATGGGAATCGGAACGCCATCGAACATGTCTTCTGTGAAATAGAACGCCGAACAGCACCGTTCGCAACTAGTTGTAGCCATGTCACGCTCGAAACAGCACAATCGTAGCTCGAAGCCTTCGCAGTCTACCACAATGCACGCCAAAATTAACGCGACCACGGTAGTCGGCCCAAGTCCGGTTCTCAGCGCCGTGACGGACAGCAGGCAGGGTAGTCCGTTATCACGCCGTCGACGCCGAGGTCGCGGAGCCGCCGGGTCTGGTCGGGGTCGGTCACCGTCCAGACGTTGACGGTCAGGCCGGCTTCGGCCGCCCGGTCGACGAGTGCGGCGTCACAGACGTCGACCGGAGCGTGTAACGCCGCCGCACCGAGGTCGCGGGCGCGGGGGACGGCCCCCTCGGCCGCCGTGACCAGCCACGCCGTCGGGAACTCCTCGATATCGGCGAGCGCACCGGCGTCGAACGACGAAACGACGACCGGCGGGTCCGCCTCGGCCGCCAGGGCTTCGACGTCCGCGCCGACCCGTTCTTTCAGTTCGGCGTGGACGGTCACCGCGGGCGGGACGGCGTCGAGGACTGCGGCGAACGTCGGGATCCCGGCGCCGCTGCCCGCGACCGACAGGTCGGCGAGCTCCGCCGCCGAGAACTCCCCGACCGTGCCGGTGGCGTCGGTCACGCAGTCGACGGTTTCGTCGTGACAGACGACCAGTTCGCCCGATCCACAGCGCCGGACGTCCACCTCGATTCCGTCGACGGCAGGTTCGTCGACGGTCGCCGCGTCCTCGGCATCGGAGACGCCCGTGGTGTCCTCGTCGGCGGGCACGCTCCCGCCGTCTCCCGCGCCGGCAGTCCCTGCGACGGCCGCCTGGACAGCCGGGAGGGTGTTCTCGGGGGCGACCCCGGCGAACGCGCGGTGTGCGATGCAGTTCACGGCCGACAGTCCGGCGGCCGGCGGGAAAGTCCTTTGCCGGACCGGCCCCTGGTCACACACGTGACAGTCGACTTCGACTTCAGCGGTGACGTGGTGCTGGTGACCGGTGCCGGTGGCGCGCTCGGGAGCGCAGTGTGCGAAGCGTTCGACCGGGCGGGCGCCACGGTCTGTGGCGCCGACGTCGTCGCCCCCGACACCGAGGACTTCCTGCTGGACCCCGACGTGGTGGAGTTCTATCAGGGCGATTTCACCGACGAGAGCGCGGTCGAGGAGACCGTCTCCGCAGTCGTCGAGGAGCACGGCGGCCTGGACTACCTGGCCAACGTCGCCGGCACCTGGCGCGGCGGGACGCCCATCGAACAGACCGAGGTCGACACCTTCGATTCCCTCTTCGACGTGAACCTGAAGACGATGTTTCTGGCCTCGAAACACGCGATCCCACACCTGGGGGACGGGGGCGCCATCGTCAGCGTCTCGGCCCGGTCGTCGCTGGAGGGCGGCGAGGGCGACGGGATCTACCGCTCGACGAAAGCGGGTGTTCGCATCCTCACCGAGACCATCGCCGCGGAAAACGAGGGCGACCTGCGGGCCAACGCAGTGATGCCAAGCGTCATCGACACACCGATGAACCGCGAGATGATGCCCGACGCCGACCACG
>PXQN01000006.1:1890-6501 GCA_003021305.1 Halobacteriales archaeon QH_10_67_22
GACCGCACGATTGCGTGCGGTCGATCCGGAACAGACCGACAATAATCACTATCAGTCGTCGGCCGCGGCCGTCGAATCGGTACTATCGACGTGTGCGTCGCCCTCAATGCTGGGCGGGTACTTCCCGCGGTCGAGTTTCAGGTCCGACTGCGGGCGCGCCATGCAGGTCAGCGCGTACTCCTCGGCCTCTTCGTCGGTGAGTCCCCGGGCGGCCGGTTGGGTCACCTCACCCTCGAGTATCTCGGCCGAACAGGCCAGACACATCCCCACCCGGCAGGAGTACTCCTGGGCGATGCCAGCTTCGATACACTGGCTCAGGACCGTCTCTTTGTCGGACACCGAGATCTCTTCGTCGGTCCCGACGAACTCGACGGCATAGTCGGTCATGCTCGCCGGTTCGTGGCTCTGTGCCTAAACTCTTTCCGAGCGCCACTCACTCTTCGGCCCGGGCGCGGGCGTCGTAGCGCCGGACCAGCAACCGGAGCCACCACAGTTTCAGCGACACCGACAGCGCCGTCCCGATGGCGGCCAGTCGCGGTCGTCGTCGCCAGGCGGCGTATAGCGCGACGCAGAACCCGGTCGCCGCGACGCCGTTGAAGACGTTCGGGCGGGCGAGACCGACCGTCCCGTTGCCTTCCGCCCGGACCCACCAGCGCTCGGCGAGGACGGCGCGGGTCATCCAGGCCTCGTCGGTCTCGGGCGGCGGGAAGACGAACGGGTTGCAGACCGTCCAGACGAGCGCCCCCGCGAGGAGTCGGGCGTCCCGCCGGTAGACCGCGTACACAATGACCGCGCCGACCGGGACTCGCGACCAGCCACTCCTCGGGTTGGCGTGGCGCCGCCAGAACCACGCTTCCAGGCTCCCGTCGTCGAGTTCGGTCACGTGCTTCGAGACGCGTGGCCGGGACAAAAACCCGCCGGAGCGTGGGAACGCGAGACCAGTGCGGGAACAAAGGGTTTTCCTCTCTCCCCTGTGAGAGTCGACTATGACCACGCGCGAGTGCGACGTCGTCGTCGCGGGGGCGGGGACGGGAGGCTGTTACGCCGCGGCGACCGTCGCCAACGCGGGGTACGACGTCGCAGTTCTCGAACGGAAACCCGAGTCCGAGGCCGGCCACATCGCCTGTGGCGACGCGCTCAAGGGTGCCGGGGCGTTCCCGGAGTCGATCCCCAGGTCGCAGATCGAGTCGGCGATGACCAACACCGGGGTCGACCACGGCCGCTTCGAGATCCCACAGGAGAACACGGTCCTGGAGATCCCGGTCCCCGGCGAACTCGCTGTCATCGACCGCTGGGAGTACGGCCGCCGGATCATCGAGGGGGCCGACGACGCCGGCGCCGACCTCCGCTTCGAGACGGTCGTCAAAGACGTGATTCAGGACGACGACGGCCGCGTCACGGGCGTCCGTGCCGTCGAGGACGGCGAGGCGGTCACCTACGAGGCGACGATGGTCGTCGACGCCGCCGGCGCGCTGTCGATCCTCCAGGACAAGGCCGACTTCGGGGGCACCACGTTCGACACGAACGTCAGCTACCAGCAGTTCTCTTCGGCTTACCGCGAGGTCGTCACCGTCGACGAACCCGTCGAATGGTCGGACGCGCTGGTGTTCAAACCGACCGAACGGGCGGCGGGCTACCTGTGGTACTTCCCGCGGACCGACACCGAGATCAACGCCGGTCTCGGATTCCAGATGACAGAGGAACCGATGCAACTGGTCGACGACCTGAAACGCGACCTCCGGAACCGCCCGGAGTTCGAGGGTGCGACCGTCGAGGACAAACTCGGCGCCGCGCTGCCGACGAGACGGCCCTACGATTCGGCGGTCGCACCGGGCTTTCTCGCGGTGGGTGACGCCGCCGGCCTGGTCAACCCGACGACCGGCGGCGGCATCGGCGGCGCTGCCTACTCGGGACAGTACGCCGGCCAGCAGGCCGTCGAGGCTATCGAGACCGGCGACGTGAGCGAACGGCAGCTGTGGGCGTACAACAAACACGTCATGGACGACTTCGGCGCCCGCTTCGCGACGCTGGACGTGTACAACATCTTCTCGACCGCCTACGACCTCGACGACCTGATGGGGATGATCGCGGCCCTGCCCGCGGAGAAGATCGCCGAGGGACTGTACAGCGGCGAGACCGACATCGGCCTCTGGCTGAAGGTCAAAACCGCGGTCAAGGCCATCGGCCACCTCGGAACCATCTACGACCTCTACGAGACCAAACAGGCCGCCGAGCGCATCCTGGACCACTACGAGACCTACCCCGAGACCCGCGAGGCGTTCGACCGCTGGCAGACCCAGCGCGACAGTCTGATGGACGACGTCTACGCCACGACCGGCGCCGACGCGAAGTACTGACCGCCTCGCGGCCGAACACGCCGTTCTCCGGCGCGACCGGTCCTGGCCGCAGTAACAAAATTTATATACAAAACCGGCAACATAACGGTACCCTCACGACCAGAGGGAACGGGCTAGTGTTTCGAGGGCCATATCGACTGGGTGAGGGGGAACGAGTATGCACGAACGGGACTACAACGGGGAACGGGGTGTCTCGCCCGTCATCGGGGTCGTCCTGATGGTGGCGATAACGGTGGTACTGGCATCGACAGCGGCGGCATTTTTCATCGGGATCGGAAACAACAGCGCAAACACGGAACCGCCGACGGCAGGGTTCGACTACAAGTACGACACCGTCGACGGGAGTCAGGTCCTCACACTCCAGCACCGGGGCGGGGACGAGATCGACCCGAGCAATCTGGAAGTGGTCGTCTCGGGGGCGACCTGCAGCAACCCGGAGGACCCGAACCGCCGGTACAGTCCGGGCGAACTGGCCAACAGCGACAGCCGAATTACGGCCGGGTCGACCATGGAACTCGAGGAGACCGTCCTCTGTAACTCGGGGGCGAGTTCCGAGGAACTCGACCTCTCGGAAGCGCACGTCTCCGTCACCTGGCAGAACGCGGGCGGTTCGAACGCCCGGACGCTCTGGCGCTGGCGGGGACCGCAAGCCTGATTTGGTGTGGTGACAGGTCTACCCGTCGCCTTCGTCTGCGAGTTCCCGTAGCGTCTCCGAGAGCACCGCCACGCCGACCGGGAGCGAGTCCTCGTCGACGTCGAACGTCGCGGTGTGGTGGCCGTCCGGATGGTCGGTGCCGACCGCGACGTAGGCTGCTTTACCTCCCCGCTCCTGGACCCGTCCCATCAGGTAGGTCGCGTCCTCGCTGCCCCCCAGGTCGTCGCTGCGGACCACCGAGTCGACGCCGTCGGTCCGGCCGGCGACCGCCTCGACGACGTCGACGACGGCGTCGTCGCTGTGCCCGCTCGGTGCCTCGCCCACCCTTGTCACCGAGACCTCGCAGTCGTGGGTCCGTGCCGCCCCCGCCATAACGCGGTCGGCGTGGTCGTTCATGTACTCTCTCAGGGCGGTGGTCTCGCCGCGGACCTCGCCCTCGATGGTCGCGGACTCGGGGACGATGTTCGTGGCCGTGCCGCCCTCGACGCGGCCGGCGTTGACCCTGGTCGCGCCGTCCTCGTGGCGCGGGATGGCGTAGAGGTTGGTGACGGCGGTCGCCATCGCGCCGACGGCGTTGTGGCCCCTGCTGGGGTGGCCACCGGCGTGGGCCGGTTTGCCCGTAAACTCCGCGCGAAACTGCGAGACGGCCAGAAACCCCTCGACGCCGGCGACGACCTCGCCGGTCGGGTGGTCGAGACCGACGTGGACCGCGACGAGGGCGTTGACGTCGTCGAGGTGACCGCTCTCGGCCATCGCCTTGCCGCCGGCGATGGTCTCCTCGGCCGGCTGGAAGAAGACCTTGAGCCGACCGGTAAACGCGTCGTCGTCGGCCAGCGTCTCCAGGACGCCGAGCCCGAGCGTGGCGTGTGCGTCGTGGCCACAGGCGTGCATCGACTCGCCGGTCTCCGAGCGGAACCCCTCGCGGGCCGGGTGGTGGTGGTCGGCGTCGGACTCGACGCGCGGGAGGCCGTCGATGTCGACGCGCAACGCCACGGTCGGCCCCGGGCCGCGGTCGAGGACGGCCACCGCACCGGTGGTGCCGCCCTCCGTGGCTGCGAGCACGTCCTCGCGCGTGCCGGCCTCGCGGGCTCGTTCGCGCCACCGTCGTAACTCCGCGTCGTCGGGGACGCCGGTTCGGAACTGTCATACCTGCCCTTACACCGGCTGTGGCTTGACCGTTGTGTCCGTGTCCGTCGGCAACCGGGTCATACCGTCGGACACAAGTACGTGAACACGCTTGTCGGTGTTTCACCATCGAGACGTCTCGGAGACCGCCAAACGAAGTGTCGAGTGTCGACTTGCTTGTGTCCGACAGTATCAGTTGCCCCCTCCGAGCGGGCGCTGTTGCTGGACTTCGGCCTCGACGTGGATGCGGTCGGGGTAGTCGTCGCCGGTGACGTCACGCGCGAAGTCGTCGTGGCCGACGATCTCGACTGTCCGCGTGTAGACGGTGTAGTGCCAGGGGTCGAACTCGCCGCCGTCGGCCGCCAGTCGCCGCGACTGTGGGACCGAGTGGTCAGTCGGCGGCTGGGGGTGTGGGCCCTTGAGTTCGGCACCCTTGCGCTCGGCGCGGCCCTTCACGTTGTCGACGACGTCGTC